>NZ_JADYVS010000050.1:0-15073 GCF_020194055.1 Bradyrhizobium sp. NBAIM03
CTCCCGGCCCTCCCAATAGATTTCGTACTCCGGATCGAGAATTCTTGGCAGCCCGGCGCTTAGTTCCTCCTCTTCGATCGTGTCGTCGTAGAATTGGCAGCCGAGTACGTCCGCAACGATCGGATTTCTTATGGGTGCGAGCGACTTGAACATCGCAGCACTCGCCGGCGTTGCGTGAAAAGTGCGTCCTCCGGGCCGGAACAGCGGCCACCAATATTCGCCGTCGAAGCTTCGTATCGCCGTCGTCGAGCCGTCGGTTTCAACGATGCGATGGGAGACCGGTGCATCCTCTTTCGATATCCGCCTGATCGCGAGGGGATGGTTGAAGTGCAGCACCTCGGCCCTCGGGTTCCGGTACCCTCGGGGGATGAATCTCTGAAAATACGTGATCCGGAAGTCGAGGATGTCTTCGCTCATGCTTTTCACCTCTCGTCGGGGTGCGGTGTTCGATCGGCAGGCCTGGCCCTTCATCTTCACCGCGCGCCGTTGCGCGAAGGTCTAAAGGTCGGTTAACTGGGCGCCTGCTCAGAAATTCGACCCTAGAGTTGGTGTGCCGGCGAAATACCTCTGCAGCGCGGCTTGATATGAGTCCTCAAAGACGGGGTCGGTGGCGGCATCGACGACCTGGTCGACCACCGCCTCCTCGATGGCGTGACTGGCATCGGGGGTGATGGCGCAGGTTCGGCTTACGCGGCACCTGGTGGATTGGTCCTGCAGAACCATCCGTACCAATCTTCCGTGTCGGGCGGTTTCGCGAGGCAAAAGATGTCTCGCTCCAGCTTGTTCGAGACCGATATGAAACGGCGTCTCGAACCAAAGACATTTGCCGTCGCCTGGCTGCCCGATACGCCACGTCAAGATCGTGGCGCTTTCCTGTCGCGCGACCGCGACGTGCACCTCGCCTGTTTTGAAGACATCGATTTCGCGAAGGCTCGGGTTCCTAAGCTCGGCGAGCAGCATCAGGCTCTGAGGCGAGACATGTCCGCCGATCACAATCGCCGCGCCGCTGTCCGCACCGCTCGGAGGGACGGCAACACCAGTCCGTTCGCCCTCCTTGATCCCGCTGCCTGTCACGTCAACGAGCGGGGCGAAATACTGAATGCGAGACCTGAGTTCGTCCACGGAAGAGAGCGCCGGTCCTTGGTCGTTGTCCCGGCCGAAGCTTCCCACGACCACGCCGAAGCCGGGGAGCATATCGCCTTTCCCGAGACCGAAATACGCGTCGAAGCGACCTATGCCATCCTCGTTGACGTACAAAATATCGCCGTTGGGAAGCTGATCGACGTACTGGATGCAGCCGTGGACGACATTCTGAAGCCCCTCCAAGGAATTCGGAACGTCTCTCTCGAAGACATCGCGCCTGTACGGATCAATAACCAGGACTCTCATCTGACTCTCCTCCTCATCTCCAACGTGTCGCCGCGGCAATTCCCTTCGATCCCCGCGAAATCCATTCCGTTCCTGGCTGCAGGCCGTCACCCCGAAAGGCGTACCTCGGAGAGCAGCAAGCACCAATAGTCACCTGATCGAAGTCTTGTCCTCTGATCCGACGGACATCGAGCGGCGGTTGCCCATCCTTGCCGCCTTATCTGCCGCGACTTGTGCGCTCGTGCGCCTGACGCGCCGCAGCGGGGCCGGCGGGACGTCGAGAGCCGCGATTTCGTATCGCGGATACATCTCGATCGTCTTCCTGAGCGTCTTCACCCAAGGATCGCCGTAGCCCATCGAGACCTTGGAGATCTCGTCGGGATCGTCCGAACCGCCATGGCCGGTGATGAACGCCTCGACTTCCGGATGCATCCCGACGTGGCGCGAGACCGATTTGAAGCGATGCCTCCAGCCATGGTTCGGTTTGACCCCCGTCACCTTGAGGCTGTTGACCACCCAATCGCCGAGGCGCTCCGCGATCTTTTGCCATTGCGGAGCGGAGTTCTCGCCGCCCTCGGCGCGTTCAGGGTCGTAGAACAGCGGGAGGCCGGCTTTCCTGCGCAAATCGACATAGTCGAAGAACCTCTGCTCTTCGAGATGCGAGTGGACGGGGATGATGCGTTCGTAAGACCCCTTCGTCATTTCGGGCCGGAGATAGAAGCACACGATGCCGGTCTCCTCGTCCGGCCGGATGTCGGACGGCAGCAGCGACGTGACTTCGTTCACGCGCGCGCCGGTATATGCACAAATCCAGGGGATCCAGCGTCGCGCGGCGCGGGTCTCCGGAGCGGTCAGATGCGAGAAGGCGGCGCAGGTCGCCGTGAGGATCTTCGTGGCCTGGGCATCGGAAAAGCCCTTCTTGTTCGTGGAGTTGGTCCCCTTCACGCCCCGGACGCGGATACGGGAGAATGGATTTTCGCCCGTGAACTTGAGCCGTTCTATCTGGAAACCGGCGACGGCGCGCAAGGAGGCGATCCAGACTTCGCGGATCGATTTCTTCGCGACGCCTTCCTTGGTGAGGTGGTCGACCCACCTGTAGGCATCGTCTCTCGTCATCCGGTGAAGGTCCGAATGACCGACGAACTTGCAGAACGCCGCGATCTTCGGTCGCCAGCGCCTCGCGGTCGGACCGTTCGCGCCGCCCTTGATGCCGGCCTTGTCGCAGTAGAAATCGAAAGCCTCGTGGAGGTCGATCCGTTTGGAGAGGGATGGGGCGTTGTGGTCGAAGGCCTTCGATTCCGAATAGTCCTGCCTCATCGCGGCGCGGGCCAGGTCGACCGAGATCTGGCGCTGGGCCTCCACGAACATGGGCAGGAAGCGGCGGCGGTCGGCCTCCGTCAGAACGTACCCGGTCCGGCTCAGGAAATCGTCCAGGGCCTGCTCGTCGTACTCCCGCTCCTGATCGTTCTCCTCCTCGTCGCGCATGTGAGTGCCCTGCGCCCATTTGGCGCCGGGGGGCGGATTGCGGATCCGGTCGCGGCCTTGTTCATGGACGACGCGCTGGAGACCGCTGAGCTCGAAGTCGGTCATGTTCCGGGGCGCCGGAGCGGCCTTCTTGGCGGCGGATCGCGCGGCGAGCAGCCGGTCCTCCCACTCCTTGTCCAAGTCCAGACTGAGTTTGTTGCACCTGACCTGGGCCGTCTTGAAGTGGTCGGTCTCGAGCGAGCGCCAGACCTCCCGGCGTCCGATGAAGGCCCGGTAGCGCTCCGGGACCTTCTTGCGGAGCCAGTAGATCTCGCTCTTGATCGTCCCGTCCTTGTTCTTCTTGCGGACCGGTTCCGGCATGCGGTTGCTTCCCATGGTGTAGCCCCTTGGTGTAGCCCCGGGACATGCAGGAAGCCCTTATTCCGCCGATAAAATTTGAAATATCAGCGGGTTAGCTTAACGGGGGTGGTGGGAATCCCTCCCTCTCCGCCATATCAAACACGACGCTTCTCAAATAGTAGCTCCGTCAAATCAGCCTGATGCCGGTCCCGTTCGGCCCGCCAGCACCATCCGCGCCGTCGCCACGAAGGCCTGCGCCGCCGGGGACAACGTCCGGCCCTGGCGCTGCAGCAGCGACACGGGCCGGGTGAGGGCGGGGCGCACGAGCGGTCTTGCGATCAGTGTCGGGAATTGGTCGGCCGGCAGCATCGTCGCGGGCAGGATGGCGAGGCCGAGGCCCTGCGCCGTCATGGAGAGGGCGGTGTTGATCAGGGTCACTTCATAAGTCGGATCGAGTCGCTTGCCCTGCGCGCTCAGGGCCTGATCGATCTGCATGCGGATGCGTGTCTCGCTGCGCATGGCGATGGTCGGCAGCTGCGCCAGCTCGTCCCAGGTGAGGGACCGCCGCGCGGCGAAGTCCGCGGTGCGGCGGCCGATCGCGCTCAGCCGGCCGCTCGTCAGCGTCTCGACCGTCATGTCCGCGAATTCGCCTTCCACGCTGCCGATCGCGAACTCCGCGTCGGTCGTGCTCAGGCGCGGGACGAGATCGTCGGCGGCGACATCGCGCATGTCGATCTCGATGTCGGGATGACCAGTGCGGAATTTCGCCAGCACCGCGGGCAGCAGCGCCGATGCGGTGCCGGCCGAGGCGAGAAACACCACCCGGCCGGCGCGGGCCTGCGCGAGATCACGCATGCGGCGCGACAGGCCTTGCGCATCGCTCAGCATGCGCTCGGCGGCGGCGAACGCCTCGTCGGCGGCCAGCGTCGGCTGCACCGAGCGCGTGGAGCGGTCGAACAGCTTGACGCCGAGCTGGGCCTCGAGCTGCTGGATCAACAGGCTCGCCGCCGATTGCGTGATGCCGAGCTCGCGGGCGGCCCGCGTGATGCTGCGCGTCCGGTACACGCCGGTGAAGACCCGCAACTGGCGCAATGTGACATTCATAGCGAAATCTCATGAATTGATGAGTTCTTTCCCACTTATCGCATAAACGGACCTGCAATAAAATGCATGCTGTGCGGACGGAAAGAATCCGCGGCAAGGATTGGAGCGAGCATGAGAGCGCAAGTGCTGGTGGTGGGCGCCGGGCCCGTCGGGTTGACCGCGGCGATGGATCTCGCTTCGCGCGGAATCGATGTCGTCGTCGCGGAGATCCGCCACGCCGGCGATCCGCCCAGCGTCAAGTGCAATCACGTGTCGGCGCGCTCGATGGAGATTTTTCGACGGCTCGGAATAGCCGCCCGCTTGCGCGATGCGGGGCTCCCTGCGGACTTTCCCAACGATTGCTCCTATCGGACCACGGCGACCGGGATCGAGCTTTGCCGCATCGACATTCCCTCCCGTGCGCGCCGCTATAGCGCGACCGGCGGCCCCGACACCTGGTGGCCGACGCCCGAGCCGCCGCACCGGATCAACCAGGTCTATCTCGAGCCGATCCTGTTCAGCCATGCCGCGGCGCAATCACGCATCAAGATCCTGGCGCGCACGGAAATCACCGACATCGAGCAGCACGACGACCATGTCGTCGCGCTGGCGCGCGATCTCGACAGCGGACATTCGCTCCGGATCGAAGCCAGCTTCGTGATCGGCTGCGACGGCAGCCGATCCCTGGTTCGAAAAGCAATCGGTGCCAGCCTGTCCGGCACGCCGGTGATCCAGCGCGTGCAGTCGACCTTCATCGAAGCGCCGCAGCTGAAAGAGCTGATGGGGGCACACAAGCCGGCCTGGATGGTGCTCTCGCTCAATCCGCGCCGCTCCGGCACCGTTGTTGCCATTGACGGTCACGACCGCTGGCTGATCCACAATCACCTGAAGCCCGACGAGCCCGAGTTCGACTCGGTCGATCGCGACTGGGCCATCCGTGCCATTCTCGGCGTCGACGAGCGCTTCGAATACCGCGTGCTCAGCAAGGAGGATTGGGTCGGACGGCGCCTCGTGGCCGACCGCTTCCGCGACCGCAGGGTCTTCATCTGCGGCGACGCCGCACATCTGTGGATGCCCTATGCCGGCTACGGCATGAATGCCGGCATTGCGGACGCCGTCGATCTCTGCTGGCAATTGGCGGCGCATCTGAACGGCTGGGCGCCGGCTGCAATTCTCGATGCCTATGAGGCGGAGCGGCAGCCCATCACCGAGCAGGTGTCGCGCTTTGCGATGGATCATGCGATGAAGATGATGGCGCAGCGCGGCGGCGTGTCCGCCGAGATCGAGGACGACACGCCGCGCGGCCAGGCGGCGCGCGCGGCGCTGGCGAAAGCGGCCTACGATCTCAACGTGCAGCAATATTGCTGCGCCGGCCTCAACTTCGGCTACTATTACGACGCCTCGCCGATTATCGCCTATGACGGCGAGACGCCGCCGCCTTACGCGATGGGCAGCTTCACGCCCTCCACCGTGCCGGGCGCCCGCGCGCCGCATTTGTTCCTGCGCGACGGACGCTCGCTCTACGACGCCTTCGGCCCCGGCTACACATTGCTGCGGTTCGATCCGGCGATCGATGTGACGCGGCTGCAGGACGCTGCAAAGGCGCGCGGCGTGCCGCTCGCGCTGGTCGACGTCGCGCCGGAGGAGGCGAGCGGCGCCTATGCCGAGAAGCTCGTGCTGGCGCGGCCCGACCAGCACATCGCCTGGCGCGGGCAGTCCGCGCCGGAGAACCCCCAGCGCCTGCTGGCCCGTATCACTGGCGCTGCGGCGTAAGACGACATCGAGCGAACGGCTTGGCGGCGCAGCTCGCCAGGTCGGTTTCAAGAACAGAACGCAAGGAGGAGACCGTGTTTCACGTTGCAAGACGCCGCATCCTGGCCGCGCTGACGGCCGCCGCTTTCGCACTGTTGCCGGTGGCGGCGGCCCGAGCCGCCTATCCCGAGCAATTGATCAAGATCATCGTGACCTTCCCGCCCGGCGGCAGCGCCGACACGGTCATCCGCGCGCTCGAGCCGCTGGTCACCGCCGAGCTCAAGCAGGGCCTCGTCATCGAGAACCGCGCCGGCGCCGGCGGCAACATCGGCATGGCCGCGGTCGCACAGGCAAAGCCCGACGGCTACACGCTTGGGGTGGCGCCGGCGGGTGCGTTGACGGTGAATCCGCACCTCAATGCCGCGATGCCGTTCGCGCTGAAGGATCTCGCGCCCATCACCCTGCTCGCGGAAATTCCCTTCGTGCTGGTCGCATCCGCGAATATTCCGGCGCGCACACCTGCGGAGACCATCGCGCTCGCCAAGGCGAAGCCGGGTGGGCTCTCGATCGGGCATGGCGGCAACTCGACCGCGATGCATTTGACCGCCGCGCTGTTCACGCAGAGAAGCGGGATCGCGATGGAGCTGGTGCCGTATCGCGGGACGGCGCCGGCGGCGGTCGATGTTCTCGCAGGCCATGTCCCGTTCGCGGTGCTGGATATTCCGGCATCGCGACAATTGATCCTCGAGGGCAAGCTCAACGCGATCGGCGTGTCCTCGGCGCGCCGCCTTGCGTCCCTGCCCGATGTGCCGACTCTGGCCGAGAGCGGCCTTGCCGGTTTCGAATCCGTCGGCTGGTTCGGGCTCGTTGCTCCCGCCGGCACGCCTGCGGATGTCATCGCCCGACTGAACGAGGCCTTCACCAAGGCGCTGAAGGACCCTGCCGTGGCGGAGAAGATCCGCACCCTCGGCGCGGAGCCTGCGCCGACCTCGCCCGAGCAGTTCGGCCGCTTCATTCAGGACGAAAGCGCGAAATGGGGCAAGCTGATCAGCGAGGCCGGCATCAAGGCAAACTAGAGCGGATCGATTCGATCTAAAGCCATTCCGCTTTAGCGCTTTCCGCTTCCCCGATAACGCACGTGATCGACCAGCGCGCGCAGCTTCGGCGGAAGATTCCGCCGATCCGGAAAGTAGAGGAAGAAGCCGGGGAAGAACGGGCAGAATTCCTCCAGCAGGGGCACCAATTCTCCGCGCTCGATATACGGCTTGAACGTCTCTTCCATGCCGAATGTCAGGCCGCCGCCCGCGCAGGCGGTCCGCACCATGACCCACATGTCGTTCGTCGTGATCCTCGGCTCCACCGCGACGTCGAACTCGCGCCCCCCTTCCGCAAATTCCCAGCGGTAGGGCGCAACGTGCGGCGCCGGCCGCCACCCTATGCAGCAATGCTGTGAGAGCTCGCGCGGGTGCGAAGGCGCGCCGAACCGCTCCAGATAGGCGGGAGCTGCCACGACCAGCTGGCGCTGATCGCCCGAAACAGGCACGGCGATCATGTCCTGCTCGATCACCTCGCCGAGCCGGACGCCGGCATCAAAGCCCTCGGCCACGATGTCGAATTCCGCATCGGTCACGGTGACGTCGACCTGCACGCCAGGATTGGCGTGCGTGAACTCGGCCAGCAACGGACCGCGAATGAATCGCTCGGCGATCGATGAGACGGCAAGACGCAGCTGCCCCGTCGGCTGCGCGTCACGGTCGCGGGCGCCGTTGATCGCCCGTTCGACTTCGGCGACCGCCGGGGCCACGCGCTCGTGCAGGCGCAGGCCGGCTTCGGTCAGACTGACGCTGCGCGTCGTTCGTTGGACGAGAGCCACGCCCAGCTGGTCTTCCATGCGCCGGATGGCCTGGCTCACCGCGGATCGGGTCACCCCGAGCCGCTCGGCGGCGCCGCGGAAGCTCTTGGCTTCCGCGACCGCGATGAAAACGGCGACGAGGTTCAGGTCGGTGGTCATTGGTTAGCTATGCTTACCACCCCCGTCATCATTGGCCAACTTCTCCCACCCCTCCTCGGGGGCTATCTCCGAGCCAACCGAAGGAGGCTCTGATGACGTCGCTCGATCAATACCGCCTGCTTGGCCGCTCCGGCCTGCGCGTATCTCCCCTTGCCCTGGGCACGATGACCTTCGGGACCGAGTGGGGATGGGGCGCCGATCCCGCCGAGGCACGTCGGATCTTCGATCTCTACGTCGACCGCGGCGGCAATTTCATCGACACCGCGGTGAACTACACCAACGGCGCGTCCGAGCGCCTGGTCGGCCAGTTCGCCCGGGACAAGCGCGATCGTCTCGTGCTCGCGACCAAATTCACCATGGCGCGCGATCCCGGCAACCCCAATTCCGGCGGCAACCACCGGCTCAACATGGTTCGTTCCGTGGAGCAGAGCCTGCGGCAGCTCGAGACCGATTGCATCGACCTGCTTTACCTCCACAGCTGGGATGCGACGACACAGCCGGACGAGGTGATGCGCGGCTTGGACGATCTCGTGCGCTGCGGCAAGGTCCAGTACGTCGGCATCTGCAACACGCCGGCCTGGCGCATTTCACAGCTGCAGACGATCGCAGATCTGCGCGGCTGGTCGCCCTTCGTTGCCTTGCAGATCGAATATAATCTGGTCGAGCGCACCGTCGAACACGAGCTCATCCCGCTGGCAGCCGCCCTCGGCTTGGGCGTGCTGCCCTGGTCGCCTCTCGGCGGCGGCGTGCTCACCGGCAAGTACACCCGCGCCGATCTCAGGGATTCGCAGGAACGGGCGGTCGGAACGACACGCGCCTCGATCATCGCGTCATCCGGCCTTCTCAACGAGCGATCGCTGGACGCGGCCGAGATGGTGCGAGCCATCGCCTGGGAGCTCGGCGCAACCTCGTCGCAGGTGGCCATCGCATGGACGCTGGCCAATCCCGCGGTCACCGCGCCGGTGATCGGCGCCCGCACGCTGGAGCAGGCGGAAGACAATTTTGGCGCGGTCGGGATATCGCTGTCTCCCGAACAGATGGCGCGCCTCGACCAGGCGACCGCGCCCGATCCCATTTTTCCAGGCCGCTTCCTGCGCCGCCCGATGGTGGAGCAGCTCATCTTCGGCGGCGCCGCCGTCGCGCGGCGCGGCTAGATCGAGCAACAACGCGACCGACCATGCGCGCATCACGTCGGGGCAGACGACATCTTGCACCAGAAAGGGAGACACCAATGGCAACCCTGCTTAATCGCGCACTCGCGTCCTGCGTCTATGCGGTCATCGTGACGGCTTCCACCCTGACGACGGCCGCACCCTGCGGACAGGCCAAGTCCGTGCAGGACGACAACAAGCGGATCGTCACCGATGCGTTCGATCGATGGGCGGCGGGAGGCACCACCTTCTTCAATGACCTGCTGCACGACAACGTGGTCTGGCGCATCAGGGGATCCGGCCCGAGCGCCGGCGAGTTCAGAGGGCGCGATGTCTTCATTGATCGCGCGGTCCGCCCGTTCGCCAGCCGGTTGTCGACCCCGGTTCGCCCCACAGCCGTGAGGGTCTTCGCTGATGGTGACCACGTCATCGCGCATTGGGAAGGCAGCGGCGTGGCGCGTGACGGCAAGCCTTATGCGAACTCTTACGCGTGGATCCTGCTCATGCAGGACGGCAAGGCGGCGGAGGTCACAGCCTATCTCGACCTCGCACCCTATGACGACGTCCTGCGGCGCATTCCCTTGCCGGCGCGATAGGGCGGCTGCGAGCAGGGGCTTGAACCCATCGCCCGCACGATCCGACCTAGCAAGGTCCCGCCATCCGGCGGGCGCCAGGTGATCCCAGGACGATGTTCGACAAAACCTACCGGCAGCGCCTCGAAGCCGATCTTGCGCGATGGGAGGCCGACGGCGTGATTGCGCCGGCGGCGGCCGTCGCGATCCGCAGCGCGCTGCCGCCGCGCACCGCCGGCATCAACATCGCCGTCGTCGTTGCCATCGTCGGCGGCCTGCTGATTGCCGCCGCGTTCCTCGCCTTCGTGGCGGCGCACTGGACCGAGATCGCGCGCCTCGCGCGGTTTGCGATCCTGATCGCGGGCATGACTGTCGCCGGCGGTCTCGGCGCCTGGTTCGCCGCGCGGGAGCGCACAATTCTCGCCGATCTCTGTGCCAGCGTCGGTGCGGTCATCTTCGGCGCCGGCATCGCGCTGGTCGGGCAGATGTATCATCTCGGCGACGACTTCGCCGGCGGCATGCTGCTGTGGTCGATCGGCGCGTTTGCCGCGGCACTTCTTACCGGCTCGCGCGGTGCGCTCGCGGTCGGTCTCGTCGCCGCCTCGATCTGGACCTGCATGCGGATCACCGACGCGTCCGACGTCCTGCATCTTCCGTACGTCTTGGTCTGGCTCATCGCCGCCGCACTCGCCTTCGCCTGGAATTCCCGCGTCGCCGCTCATCTCGTCGCGCTGGCGCTGCTGCCGTGGTGGATCGCGACCTCGCTCCGCTTCGAATTCGAGGGCACCCAGCCGTCCTTCGTGCTCGCGAGCGGTGCGGCGCTGCTGTTCGGCGCCGGGCTCGCGATCGCCGCTGCGGCCTCGCCGCGCGCACTCCGGCTCGGCACTGTCCTATCGATTTACGGCGCGTTTTCACTGGCCACCGCCGCGTTCCTGGAGGTGACGACGGTCGACGATCTCGTCCGCTTTCGCGAAGGGTCCATTGCGGGCCAGCCGCTTTGGGCGATCGCGTGCGGAAATGCCGGCGTGATCCTTGCGCTGGCCTCGGCTGCGATCACCCGGCGCGCGGGAGAATTGCTTGCAGCAGCTGCCATCGCCCTGGTCCTGCTCGCGGCGCCGGTCTGGCCGGCCTCCATGGCCGGCGAATCCTGGCTCGCCTATGCCGCGCTGCTTGCGGCCATGCTGTGCCTCGTCGTCTCCGGCATGCTCGATGACGTGCGTCCGCGCATCGTCGCCGGCTGGCTCGGCATCGCCGGGGTCATCGCCGGCATCACCTGGGCCGTGAAGGGCTCGCTGCTGCGCCGCTCGGCCTTCTTGGCAGTGGCGGGCGTCGCGGCCGTCGCCTTTGCCACCGCGCTCAATCGCATGCTGCCGAGGGCCGGACGATGAACGAGATGATCGCACCCGTGGTCGCATCCTTGGCCGCATTCTGGCGGCGCATCCCGAAAGCCGTGCTGTTCGGCATCGCCATCCTGATCCAATGCGCGCTGCTGGTCCTGATGGTCGCCGACCGCATGCAGATTCTGCGTAACGGCGTCGAGGTGACCTTGCAGACCCAGCCGGTCGATCCCCGCGATCTCCTGCGCGGCGACTATGTCGTGCTCAGCTACGACATCTCGCAAGTGGCGGCAGGCAGCCTCGCCGGCAAGGGTGCCGACGCGCGCCATCCCATCGTGTTCGTCAAGCTCACGCCCAATGCCGGAGGCGTCTATCAGCCGGTCTCGGTGCATGCCGAGCCGGTCAAGGTCACCGCGCCCGAAGTGCTGATCCGCGGCCGCGTCGGCAATTACGGCGGCTCCTGCGGCGACGACCGGCGACGGTTCTGCGACAAGCTGCCGATCAAATACGGCCTCGAAAGCTATTTCGTGCCCGAAGGCGAGGGCAAGAAGCTCGAGGACGCCCGCAACCAGCAGAAGCTGCGCATCGTCGCCGCCGTGCTGCCCTCAGGCCGCGCGGCGATCAAGCGGCTGCTGCTCGATGGAGAGCCGGTGTATGAGGAGCCGTTGTATTAGCGGGGGAATGCCGCTGGGATAGATCGATTGCCGCGGCGCTTGTTCACCTCTGCCGCTCGCGGTAGGAGCCGCAGCGCCTTCAGAGAGCGGGCAGGGTGGTTGAATGCACCGCACTCGAAATGCGGCATAGGTGCAAGCCTACCGGGGTTCGAGCCCCTCCCTCTCCACCACGACCCATACATCGGTACGCATCCTTGTCGCTCCGCCCATCACATCGCGGTTCACTTGGAACGCAGTTTGGCGAATTGCGCGAAGCTGCAACCATTAGTAGTCTGGGCAGCCCAGCGGCTTCCTGACCAAGAAATAATTCGAAGAAGATCTATGTCTACATCCAGCAAACCCTCATCCATCCCCTTCTTTGGAGCGCGAAAACTTGCCCGACGGCTATTGGCGGAGGTGGATGAGCTGCAAGCGCGATTAAGCGCTGAGGAAGCAAAGACGCAAAAGCTTGCCGAAATTGGACGCAACTTGGTTGCGGATGCGAAGGCAATCCAGGCAGAACGTGATCAAGCGTTAGCGCAACTTGATGCGTTAGGCGGGCTGCCAATCCTGGAGCTAGAAAAACGAAAGCAAGAGGCGCAAACTGAAATCGCGAAGTTAGAGGCACTGATCGCGTCATCCAAAGAGCAGGTTGAAGCAGCAAGCCGCTTGGTCGACGCCAAGAACGCAGAAGCCCGCCAGATCGTGGTAGAGACACGAGAAGCAGTCATACTGCAAGAAGTGGGAATCTATGACTACCGACATCCTCTCACTGATGCGGTCGCGTATGAGCAAGCGCTCGACCGGTTGCAGGCATCGATCAAGTCCGCAACGAAGCGCGACGGCGGTGCGATTCTAGCTGCCACTGACTGGACGGTGAATGGCTCCGTTCAGGAAGGGCGAAAGATGGTGCAAGATTTCTCCAAACTGATGCTGCGGGCATTCAATGCCGAGGCGGACACTTTAGTGCGCGGCCTCAAGCCCTATAAGCTCAATAGCGCACTAGAACGCCTTCGCAAAGTCGAGGAGATCATCAGGCGTCTTGGCGCGACAATGCAAATTCAAATATCGCCTGCATACTACCAGCTTCGCATCGATGAGCTGACATTGACTGCTGATTTCCTTCAGAAGCAAGCGGAGGAAAAGGAGGTTGAACGCCAGGAGCGAGAGCGCCTGCGAGAGGAACGGAAAGCACAGCAGGAAATCGAGCGCGAGCGAGCTAAACTGGAAAAGGAAAAGCAACACTACTCAAATGCATTGGCGGCCTTGGAAGCGAACGGCGACTCGGAGGGAGCCCAGAGACTACGTCAGCAACTTGCAGATGTTGATCAGGCGATTGAGAGTGTTGACGCGCGAGCTGCCAACATACGCGCTGGATATGTGTATGTCATTTCCAACATCGGCTCATTTGGTGAGAGCATGGTGAAGGTTGGAATGACCCGGCGTCTCGATCCGATGGATCGCATAAGGGAGCTTAGCGACGCCTCTGTGCCATTTAACTTCGATGTCCACGCATTATTCTTTTCGAATGATGCAGTGGGTATCGAATCTGCGATGCACGAAAGGCTGGCGGCGCTACGCGTCAACACCGTTAACCGGAGGCGCGAATTCTTCAGGGCTACGCCGCTGGAGGCAAAGGCTCACCTCAACGATCTGACGGGTGAACTGCTCGAATTCAGGGAGATCGCGGAGGCCATCGAATATCGCCAAACATTGCATGGCGCACATCCGATGAAGCCCGTAGCGGCCTGAAGCGCGTCCTGATGGCGCTGATGCGGCCCCATTGATCTGTGACTGCGTTGTCGATGCCGGCCGCAATCGCCCTCCCGTAGACCTTGTCATTACGCGAAATCATCAGGATGATCTCCGCGTCGTAGCATCTCTCGCGAGGCCTTCATGCGAAAATGCGAAGTCGCCGTGCTGGGTCTGGGGCTCATGGGCGGAGCAGCGCTTAACGCATTGCTGGATGCCGGCGTCGATGCGCTCGGCTTCGACCCTGTCGCAGCAGGTTCGGATCGAGGCTCGTCCCATGGGTCATGTCGAATTTTCCGTCGCTTCAATTTCGAAAACCCCAACTACACCAGCCTGAGCGACGAGGCGCATGCCGGCTGGATGCGGCTGCAGACCGAAAGCGGTCAAACAATTCTGACGGAAACCCCCGTTCTGGAGGCCGGCCGCCCCGGCTCCGCCATGGTGGCGTCCTCGCGCGCGGCCGCGATCGCGAAAGGGCGCCCGGATCCGATGTTAACCGCGGCCGAAGCGAACAAGGAATTTCCGGCTTTCAGCCTGCCGGGCGACTGGGACGTCGTCGTGCAGGACGGTGGCGCGATCCTGCACACCGAGGTTGTCATGACACTGATGCGCGCACGCGCTCGCGACCGCGTAATTCCGGAACGCGCGAGCTTCGCGCCGCACCACGATGGCGTGGCGATCCGCACTGATACCGAAGAGTTCTTCGCCGAGCGCGCGATTCTGGCGCTGGGCCCATGGCTCGGTCGCGCACTTCCGCGACTAGGCGCGCTGCTGAACGTGACCCGACAGGCGGTCGGCTGGTTCGCGCCTGCTAGCCCCGAGAGCGTGGCGCTCGGTCGTTTCCCGATCTTCATTCTGGACCGAGGTCCTGATGACACCGTCTACGGCTTTCCGGACTTCGAACAGCGCGGCGTCAAAGCTGCGCCTCACAACCACGGGCCCGTGGTCGGCCCTGACGACTGGGGTCCGCACGCCACCGATGCTGAACTTCGCCCGATCGGCGAAGCGTTGGCCGCCCTCGTCCCGGGTGCGGCCGGGCCCATCATCGATCGCGACGTCTGCCTCTACACCAACACCGCGCCCGCCGACCGCCGGCCCGATGCGGGCGAGGAATTCATCATTGATCGCTGGCCGGAGTCCCGCCTGATCGTCTGCTCCGCGTGTTCAGGCCATGGTGCGAAATTCGCGCCCGCCATCGGGCAAAGGCTTGCTCGCCTTGCCACCGATCCGTCCTACCAGGCAGAACCCTTCTTTCAGCTTTCCCGATATTCTCGATTTGCCTGAGCGGATGCCGGATGTTGCGGTGACAGTGCACGAAACGCGCACCGTCCGGCGGCAGACGCCTTCAAGGGACCCGGGCCAAAGCCCTGCCTGTCCGACCTCCTGCGACGATGCCACTATGCTCCTGTTTTGCCCGACGAAGCAAATCACGGGAGACGTCATTCGGAATGGGCCGCAACGATCGCCGCAAATTCTCGTCGGCTCGCACGGGTGCGCCGGAGAGACGAATCAAACCACGATTCCTTGGCTTTTCGGCTCCCGAAATCCCGCCCGACCCGCACCTAATTCC
>NZ_JADYVS010000051.1:0-14757 GCF_020194055.1 Bradyrhizobium sp. NBAIM03
AGTTCCGGGAGGGGGTGGGGGCTGAATGTCTCTCCACTGTCATTCCGGGGCACGCGAAGCGTGAGCCCGGAATCCATCGTGCCGCAGCGTTGGTCGATGATTGGATTCCGGGCTCGACGCTGCGCGTCGCCCCGGAATGACGGAAGTGGCCTAGTCCGGCCGGACCATCTCGAACATGTTCTCCGGCTTGATCTCGAAATAATCGCCGCGCCGGCCGGCGCGGACGATGGGGCGGGCGGCGGCGGTCTGGTAGACGCCGTCCTTGATCAAGGCCTTGTCGATGTGGACGGCGACGACTTCGCCGAGCGTCAGCCAGGCGTCGGCCTCCTTGCCATTGGCGCCCTTGAGGCGGACGATGTCGGACACCTTGCACTCGAAGGCGACGGGGCTCTCGCCGACGCGCGGGACATTGACGAGCTTGCCGGGCACGGCGGTGAGGCCCGCGACCTCGAACTCGTCGACCTCGGGGGCGACATGCGCCGCGGTCGCGTTCATGTGCTTGGCGAGATCCATCGTCGTCAGATTCCAGACGAACTCGCCGGTCTGCTGCATGTTCTCGACCGTGTCCTTCCAGTTGGTCGAGGAGAAGCCGATGATCGGCGGCACGTAGCAGAACGCATTGAAGAAGCTGTAGGGCGCGAGGTTGACGTGGCCCCTGGCGTCGCGCGATGAGATCCAGCCGATCGGCCGCGGCGCGATGATGGCGTTGAAGGGGTCGTGCTTGAGTCCGTGGCCCTTGGAGGGTTCGTAGAAGTACAGGTCTTTGTCGGTCACGCGCTGCTTCCTTTCGTCATTTCGAGCGCAGCGAAGCAATCCAGAATCCCTCCGCGGAGACGGTCTGGATTGCTTCGCTGCGCTCGCAATGACGGAGTTTTTGGGTCCGTCCCGGTCCGCCTCCGGCGGTCGTGCCGGGGCGATCAGTCTGCTTATAGGAGAAAACGCCCCGCCCGTCAGTGGCGCGGCGACAGACCCGCGATGACGAAATCGATCATCTGGTCGATGGTCGGGCCCGGCTTGGTGGCGCACTGGGCGATCATCTGGGGGTGGAAGAAGCGGATCATCGCGCTGCAGGAGCAGAGCGCAGCCAGCTGCAGGTCCGGCGCCTCGAACTCGCCGGAAGCGACGCCTTGCGCGATCATCTGGCCGATCATTCCGGCGACGCACTCCATATGGGCAACGCAGACGTCCCAGTCCTCCTCCATCGCGATCGCGACCATCTCGTGCAGCTTGTTGTCGCCGACATAGCGCTCGGTGTTCATGCGATTGATGGTGGTGAGCAGCTCGCGGAAGCGCTCCTTGACGGGACCGGGCTTTGCCACGATCCGCTGTGCCTCCAGCTCGACCTCGCCCATCAGCGAGCGGGCCACCGCCTGGTGAATCGCCTTCTTCGATTCGAAGAAGCGATACACGTTGGCGGGGCTCATCCTGAGCTCCTTGGCGATGTCGCCGACGGTCGTCTTCTGGTAGCCGATCTGGCGGAACAGCCGCTCGGCCACCTCGAGGATGCGATCCCGGGTGTCGACTTCGATATGTTCCGAAACAAGGGCCATCAGTCAGGACTCGCTGGTCAACAGTCTTCTCATCTATTCAGCCGCTTCGGCAAGCGGAATTGCGTGCGGGTCATCGCTCCCATGCTGCGGCGCGGCCGGCTGCTCGGGCGTTCCGGCCTCGTCCAGGCTCTTGCGGAACCACAGGGCGTAGAGGCCCGGCAGGTACAGCAGCGTCAGGAAGGTCGCGACGAACAGGCCGCCCATGATGGTGATCGCCATCGGGCCCCAGAAGGCCGAGCGCGTCAGCGGGATCATGGCGAGAATGGCGGCGAGCGCCGTCAGCACCACCGGCCGGGCACGGCGGACGGTCGCCTCGACGATCGCCTCGCGCCGGGTCAGGCCGTGGCTGACGTCGGTCTCGATCTGGTCGACCAGGATGACCGTGTTGCGCATGATCATGCCGGCGAGCGCTATTAGGCCGAGCAGCGCCACGAAGCCGAACGGGGCATTGGCGACGTTGAGGCCAAGCGAGGCACCGACGATGCCGAGCGGCGCGGTCAGGAACACCAGGATCAGGCGTGAGAAGCTCTGCAGCTGGATCATCAGCAGCGTCAGCATCACCATGACCATCACCGGGAAGAGGATGAAGATCGAGGCGTTGCCCTTGGCGGATTCCTCGAACGCGCCGCCCGGCTCGATCCGGTAGGCCGGCTCGAGGTGATCCTTGATCGCCTTCAGCTTCGGCGTGATCTGGTTGGTGACATCAGGGGCCTGCACGCCGTCGACAACGTCGGAGCGCACGGTGATCGCCATGTCGCGGTTGCGCCGCCACATGATCGGCTCTTCATGGGCATATTCAATTCGAGCGATCTGCTGCAGCGGCACGGCGACGCCGTTGCGCGAGGTGATGGTGAGATCGCCGACGCCGCCGAGGTCGAGGCGCTCGGACGGGATCGCGCGGGCGACCACGCCGACCTTCTCGATGCCGTCGCGCACGGTTGTGACCTGCGAGCCCGAGATCAGCATCGCCAGCGCCTGCGAGACGTCCTGCGGGGTCAGGCCCATGGCGCGGGCGCGGTCCTGGTCGACGACGAGCTTGAGGTAGGGCGACTGCTCGTTCCAGTCGAGCTGGACGTCCTTGACGCTCTTGTTCTCGCGCATGACGTCGCGGACCTGGTAGGCGATCTCGCGGACCTTGTTGGCGTCCGGGCCGATCACGCGGAACTGCACGGGGAAGCCGACCGGCGGACCGAAATTGAAGCGGTCGACGCGCACGCGTGCCTCGGTCAGGAAGCCCTCGGCGGCCGCGGTCT
This sequence comes from Bradyrhizobium sp. NBAIM03, assembly GCF_020194055.1. Classification (NCBI taxonomy): domain Bacteria; kingdom Pseudomonadati; phylum Pseudomonadota; class Alphaproteobacteria; order Hyphomicrobiales; family Nitrobacteraceae; genus Bradyrhizobium; species Bradyrhizobium sp. NBAIM03. Next base: position 2,804 of record NZ_JADYVS010000051.1, read on the forward strand.
CGATCTTGGCCTTGATGCGCTCGCGCGCCTCGACCCCCTTGGCAACGATGACGATCTCGGCAAAGGCCTCGTTCGGAAGCTGCGGGTTGAGGCCGAGCCAGAAGCGCGGCGAGCCCTGGCCGACATAGGCGGTATAGGTCTCGATGTCCTTGTCGTCCTTGAGCAGCGTCTCAGCCTTCTTCACCGCCTTCTCGGTAACGTTGAAGGCGGTGCCTTCCGGAAGGCGCAGCTGCAGGAACAGCTCGGGGCGCTCCGACAGCGGGAAGAACTGCTGCTGGACCTGGCCGAAGCCGACGATCGAGGCGGCGAAGACGCCGACGGTCGCGACCACCACGGTGATGCGGTGGTTGACGCACCATTTCACGATGGCGCGCAGGCCGCGGTACATGCGGGTCTCGTAGACCGCATGCGGATCATGGTTGTGGTGCGCCTTCATCTCGGGCAGCAGCTTGACGCCGATATAGGGCGTGAAGATCACCGCCACGAACCAGGAGGCGACCAGCGCGATTGCCACGATCCAGAATATGCTGCCGGCATATTCGCCGACCGCGGAATTGGCAAAGCCGATGGGGAGGAAGCCAGCGGCCGTGACCAGCGTTCCCGTGAGCATCGGAAACGCAGTAGATTCCCAGGCAAAGGACGCCGCACGCATGCGGTCCCAGCCCTGCTCCATCTTCACCACCATCATCTCGACCGCGATGATGGCGTCGTCGACGAGCAGGCCGAGCGCGATGATCAGCGCGCCGAGCGTGATGCGGTGCAGGTCGAGCGACATCGTGTTCATGACGATGAAGACGATGCCGAGCACCAGGGGCACCGACAGCGCGACCACGATGCCGGTGCGCCAGCCGAGCGCCAGGAACGAGACGAACAGCACGATGACGAGCGCTTCCATGAAGGAGTGCACGAACTCGCCGACGGCGTGCTCGACCACCTTGGGCTGATCGGCAATCAGCTTGACGTCGACGCCCTGCGGCACGGCCTTCATGAAGTCGGCCGTCGCCTTCTCGACCTCCTTGCCGAGATCGAGGATGTTGGCGCCCTTGGCGGTGACGACGCCGATGCCGATGGCGGGTTTGCCTTCCTGGCGCACGACGAAGCTCGGCGGATCGACATAGCCGTGGGTGATGGTGGCGATATCGCCGAGACGGAACACGCGGCCGTTGCTCTCGACCGGCGTTTCGGCGACGGCCTTGGCACCGTCGAGCGCGCCGGTGACGCGCAGCGGCACGCGCTGCGAGGAGGTCTCGACCGTGCCGGCCGGCGTCACGTTGTTCTGCTTGGCGAGCGAATCGAACAGCGCCTGCGGCGTGATGCCGAGCGTGGCGAGCTTGGCGTGGCTGAACTCGACGAAAATGCGCTCATCCTGGTTGCCGTAGACGTCGACCTTGGTCACGCCGGGCACCTTGAGCAGGCGCTGGCGAAAACCTTCGGAGACCTTCTTGAGCTGGGCATAATCGGCGCCGTCGCCGGTCATCATGTAGAGGATGGAATCGACGTCGGAGAACTCGTCGTTGACGACGGGCCCGAGAATGCCGGACGGCAGCTGGCCCTGCACGTCGACCAGCTTCTTGCGCAGGAGATAGAAGAGGTAGGGCACGTCCTTCGGCGGCGTGTTGTCGCGGAAGGTGACCTGGAGCGCGGTGAAGGCGGGCTTGGAATAGGTCTGCACCTTTTCGAAATAGGGCAGCTCCTGGATCTTCTTCTCGATGGGATCGGCAACCTGGGTCTGCATTTCCTGCGCGGTCGCGCCGGGCCAGATCACGGAGACGTTGACCACCTTCACCGTGAAGAACGGATCCTCGGCACGGCCGAGCTTCTCATAGGAGAAGAAGCCGGCGACGCCGAGGATGATCATCAGGAAGAGCACCAGCGTCGGATGGCTGACGGCCCAGGCCGAAAGGTTGAAGCGCTTCATCGCACTCTCCGAAAGACGATCCAGTTGCAAACAACGACAGCCGCTCTGCTCAAACCGTCGTCGCGAGGCAGCGAAGCAATCCAGGGGGCTGGGCAGGTTCTGGATCGCTTCGCCGCTTCAGCCTTTGCTTAGGGACAAAGGCCGAAACTCACCTCACACGACGTAACTCACTTCTCTTGTCATTCCGGGATGGTCCGAAGGACCAGACTTTCAAACGACGGATCAGAACGACAAGGACGACACGATCCGCACCCGCTGGCCGGGATCGAGCTTCTGCACGCCGAGCGCGACGATCTTGGCGCCCTCGTCCACGCCGCCGGTGATGACGACGTCCTTGCTCTCGTAGGACTTCACCGTGACCGGCTTGAGCGTGACGCCACCGTTGTCGTCGACAACGTAGAAGGAGGGCTTGCCGCCTTCGTTGAAGAGCGCCGACAGCGGCAACCGCGCGACGCGCTCGGTCGCGGCATCCGACAGCGTCAGCGTCGCCGTCATGCCGAGCGCGACCTTGTCGTCGGCCTCGGGCAGCGAGAACTTTGCCAGATAGGTGCGCGTGGCGGGATCGGCTGCCGGCGCGATCTCGCGCAGCTTGGCCGTGTATTTCTTGTTCGGCTCGGACCAGAGAGTGACGCTGGCGACGCCCGACTTGGCACGTCCAACCAGCGTTTCAGGGATCGCGACGACCGCTTCCTTCTCGGCAAAGCGGGCGACACGGATCGAAGCCTGGCCCGCGGCAACCACCTGGCCGGGCTCGATCAGCGTTGCGGTGACGACGCCGCGGGCGTCGGCAACCAGCGTCGCGTAGGAAAGGGAATTCTTGGTCAGTTCGACCGAGCGCTCGGCCCGGTTCAAGCGCGCACGGGCTTCATCGGCGGCGGCGCGGCTCTGGTCGAGCTGGGCGTCCGTGGTCCAGCCCTTGGCCTTGAGATCCTTGGCGCGCTGCTCGGCGGCGGCGGCCTGGGCCAGCACGCCGGTTGCGGCGGTCTGCTCGGCAACGGCCTGCTCGGCCTGGAGCTTCAGGTCGACCTCGTCGAGGGTGGCGAGCGGCTGGCCGACTTCGACTGTCTGGCCGACTTCGACGAGGCGTTTGGCCACCTTGCCGGCGACGCGGAAGCCGAGATCGCTCTCGATCCTGGGACGGATAGTGCCGACGAAGCTGCGCTCCGGGGTCTCGGCAGCGTAGTGGGCGGTTGCCACCAGAACCGGCCGCGGCGGCTCGGCCTTCTCGGCGACGGTATCATTGCACCCTGCCAGCGAAACGGCCATCAGGGCGAGCGCGGCTCCTGCGAAAAGCTTGGAATAGCTCGACAAAATCGACCGGACCAACATCGAAGGACACTCCTGCATCTCGACTGAGAGGAATGTCGACTGTTCACTGATAAAAGTCAATAATCGTCAGTCATCAGGAATGCGTGATCGTGAAGGAGTGGTAAGGAGGGATAGGCTTGGCCGCGAGGTGTTATTGTAGGGTGGGCAAAGCGGAGCGTGCCCACCAGAACCGCTCTGCGGCGAAGATGGTGGGTACAGCGCGCGACGTGCGTGCCCCCTCACCGCTCCTGGTCGGCGAATTCGTGCTTGCTGTCGTGTCCGCCGACGAACACCAGGATGCCCGCGATCAACGGCAGCACGGCGAGCACCAAGAGGCCCGTCGAGGTCTGGCCCGTGGCTTCCTTGACCCAGCCGATCAGGTACGGCCCGCCGAAGCCGGCGAGGTTGCCGATCGAGTTGATCAGGGCGATGGCGCCGGCGGCGGCCGTGCCGGAGAGCCAGGCGGTCGGCAGCGTCCAGAACACGCCGAAGCAGCAGAACACGCCGATCGCGGCCACCGTCAGCGCCACCATCGTCAGCGTGGGATCGGTGAGATAGGAGGAGATGCCGAGCGCGACTGCGGTGAGCAGCAGCGGCGCGCCGACATGCATGACGCGCTCGCGGCTCGCATCCGAATGCCGCGCCCACAGGATCATAGCGATGGTGCCGAACAGATACGGGACCGCAGTGACGAATCCGGTTTGGGCGTTGGTGAGGCCGAACGCCTTGACGATCTGCGGCAGCCAGAACTGCATGCCATAGAGCGCGCCGACGAAGCCGAAATAGACCAGGCTGAGCGCGATCACCTTCGGTGAAGACAGCGCCTCGCCGAGCGAGAAATGCTTCACCGCCTGCTTGGCCGCGATCTCCGAATCGAGCTTGGCTTTCAACCATGCCTTCTGCTCGGCCGACAGCCAGTACGCCTTCTCCGGCTTGTCGGTGAGATAGAACCAGGTGACGATGCCGAGCAGCACCGATGGGATGCCCTCGATGATGAACAGCCATTGCCAGCCTTTCAGCCCCATCATGCCGTCCAGCCCGAGCAACAGGCCCGAGATCGGCGCGCCGATCACGGTCGAGACCGGCACCGCGACGGCGAAGGCCGCAAGGAAGCGGGCGCGATATTCGGCCGGATACCAATAGGTGAGATAGAGGATGATCCCGGGGAAAAAGCCGGCCTCGGCGACGCCGAGCAGGAAGCGCAGGACGTAGAAGCTGGTGACGCCGCTGACCACCGCCATCAGCGCCGAGATGATGCCCCAGGTCACCATGATGCGGGCGATCCAGCGGCTCGCGCCGAATTTCTCCAGGGCGAGGTTGCTCGGCACTTCGAAGATGAAATAGCCGATGAAGAAGATGCCGGCGCCCCAGGAGTAGATCAGCGGCGTGAATTTCAGATCGGCGTTCATGGTCAGCGCGGCGAAGCCGAGATTGACGCGATCGAGATAGGAGAAGAAGTAGGCCAGCACCAGGAACGGAATCAGGCGCCAGGAGATGGCGCGGATGGTCGAGGTTTCGATGTCCGACTTGGTGGCACCGGTGGAACCGGCATAGGTCGTGGTCTGGCTCATGGCTTCCCCCGGGGTTGTTGCTTTTTCGGGTCTGCGGCCGTTTTCAGCATCGCGAGCAAAGAGTCAATGGAGCAAGCAATGCACGAGACGCAGCCGGGCACGCCTGTTGCGCCTCTACGGACCTCACTGATCCGCGCTGCTTTCGCGCTCGCAGTGATTGCCTGTGGGCTGTCCCTTCGCTGGTACGGCTTCCCGCTCGGCCTGCCTGCGTTCATCGTGAAGTACGGCGGCTCGCTGCTGTGGGCGACGATGGTGTTTCTGCTGGCAGGAGTCGTGCTGCCGCGGCTGACACGGAGCCAGCTCGCAGCCATCGCGATAGTGATCGCGGCAGTCGTCGAGTTCTCCCGCCTGATGCATACTCCCTGGCTCGATGCGTTCCGCCTCACCACCGCCGGCGCGTTGCTGCTCGGCCGCATCTTCTCGCTTTGGAATTTGCTGGCCTATGCGGTTGGGATTGCGTTTGGCATGTGGATCGATCGCGTTGCCATGCGCGGTGGGTGGGCAAAGGCGCCGTAGCGCCGTGCCTACGTCTCGTCATCGAATAGGCAAGACGTGGGCACGCTTCGCTTTGCCCACCCTACAAGACTGCCGTCGGAGCCTCACTCCGCCAGTTGAAACCGCTCGAAACGGTCGAGCTCCTCCTCGATCACGCGCTTCAGCTCCTTGCGGCCCGCCGTCTTCCTGCCCTGCCCGACCCAGGTCCATTTCTGCATCAACAGCTTCTTGTTCTGCCGGTCGGTCTTGAGATCGAGCGCGGCGACGATCTCGTCGCCGACCAGCACGGGCAGCGCGAAATAGCCGAGCTTGCGCTTGGCTTTCGGCACATAGGCTTCGAACAGGTGGTTGTAGCCGAAGATGAGGTTGGTGCGCTTGCGCTGGATGATCAGGGGATCAAACGGGGAGAGGATGTGGACGAGATCGGGCGACACCTCATGCGGCTCAAGCGCTGCAGGCGAGGCCCAGTGCTCCTGCTTACCGGCGCCTTCGATCGCGACGGGCACGAGCTCGCCGCGGCGGACGCGCGAGGCGATCAGGCGCGCGACCGGCTTCTTGCTGGGCGCATCGAGATGGCAGACCGAATCGAGGCTGACCACGCCCTGCGAGCGCAGCGCGCGGTCGAGCAGATAAGCCGTGATCTCGCTTGCCGGCGCCGGCTTCGGCAGCCTGTCCCAGCCGAAATGACGCGTCGTCAGCTCGTAGGTCTTGAGCATGCCCTGGCGCGCGCTGATGGTGACCGCCCCGGTATAGAAGGCGAGCTGCAGCGCCCGCTTCGAGGGCTTGCGGCTCTGCCACAGATGCTCCTTCTCGACGAGCACGTCGTCGTCGATGTCACGGATCGTCAGCGGCCCGCCGCGCAGCAGCCGCATCACCTTGCGCGTGTCGGCCGGCTTCACCGCGGCGAACCATTTGTGCCCCTCGCGGCGGTGCTCGCGCATCGCCGGCAGGAAGAAGCGGAAGTCGTTCGCCGGCACGTAGGAGAGCGCGTGCGTCCAGTACTCGAACACGGTCTTGTCGACACTCTGGGCGTGGCGCAGATCGGCGCGGCGATAGGACGGGATCCGGCTGAACAGGATGTGGTGATGGCAACGCTCGATGACGTTGATGGTGTCGATCTGCACATAGCCGAGATGGGCAACGGCGGCCGAGACGGCCTCTGCGCCTTCGCCAAACGGAGCGCGGTCGGTCAGCCGCTGGGCATGCAGCCAGATCTGCCGGGCCTGTGTCGTCGAGAGCGGAAGCGGTTTGGACGTGCGGGACATTGCAGCATGCAATGTAACGGGATTCGCCGCGAGGAAAGAAGCGGGACACGAAAAGGCCGCGCTGCCATCTGCTGCCAGCGCGGCCATGACGTGTGGGGATCAGGCGGAAGCCTACTTCTTCATCGCCATCGACTTCTCGGCGTTCATATAGTGCTTGCATGCTCCACGCATGTTGCCCTTGCTCATGTCGGAATTGGCCGCGGCCATCGACTTCCTCGCTGCGATCTTGGCGGGCGTGTCTTCGCCGCCCATGCCGGCAACGAGCTTCGCCATGTTTGCACTGGTGCACGCCATCTTGGCGGCAGAGGCGGGGGACAGAGCAAGTGCGGCGAATGCCGTCGCGAGCAACAGGGTCTTCATCAAGTTCTCTCCTCGAGTAGGCAGCCGGCCTGATGCCGGCCAACGCACCGCCATTCTTCAGCCACAAGTTTGCAGGGAAAAGACAATTTCGTTGCTGCGCTGCAGTGATACCCGCTTTTCAGCGTGCGGCTTTTGGGCGCTCCCCGACGCTGCCGGTGGCGACCTCCGGGTCGCAGATGGCCTTGCCACGTCCTTCTGCCTGGCAGCGATAGACACTGCCGGTGAGGCGATCGACCAGCCAGACGTTCTCGTCGGTCGGCCCTTCGAGCCCGACATAGCGGGAGGTCATCCCGGTGATCAGTGTCGACAGCAGGATGGCCACCGCGATCATCGCCGCACCGATATAGATGGGCATTGCGTTCAGGGTCACTGTCCGATCCGGCGGGCCGCTGCGATGGAATTGATAGTCGCGCTGATAGTCACTTGGCCTCGGCACAGGACGGAACTCGGCTCCCCTCGCGTCAAATTATCGAATGATTGAAGTGTGTTAGGCGGACATCTGGACGAATTCTTGTTCGCGGGCGGGCGGTGAGGCGACGCCTTTGCGACGTTCGGGTTTCCCGGAACCCAGTACGGCCGGCTCGAAAGCAAAGTGCGAATGATTCGAACCGGAGCAAAGTGACCTCGGCTCGCCGTTTCGAATGTGACCAAGATCACATCAGAGCCGTTGAACCTGCCCTACGCTCGCAGCATCAAATCGCCATCAGGCGTAACAGCGAGGATACCACCATGACCCATTTCAATAAGTCTTTTGGACTGACGGCGATCACCCTGACAGCCGTCCTGTCGATGACGGCCGGCCTTGCGCTGGCTGGCGACAACAACATCTCCGCCGGCCAGATCGTCGATGCGCTGAAGCCGAAGCCGGCGACCCGCGGCCTGTCCGTTGGCCCCCAGACCGATACGACCGTGCAGGCCAAGGAGGCGACCTTCCTGAACACCGTGCGCAACCGCTCGACCCGGTCGCTCTCGACAGGCGAGCGCGAGCAGATCGCCGAGCTCGCTGCCACCAAGCCGAAGATCGATCTGGAGATCCAGTTCGACTACAACTCGGCCGACATCGCCAAGACCTCGATGGCCTCGGTGCAGGCGCTCGGCAAGGCGCTGTCCGATCCGGCGCTGAAGGGCTCGACCTTCGTGGTCGCCGGCCACACCGACGCGACCGGTGGCGAAGCATACAATCAAGGTCTCTCCGAACGGCGCGCCGACACCATCAAGAAGTACCTGATGCAGAATTACGGCCTCAACGGCAACGATCTCGTCACCGTCGGCTACGGCGAGACGAAGCTGAAGGATGCCGCCAACGGCACTGACGCCATGAACCGCCGGGTCCAGGTCGTGAACATGGACACCAAGACCGCAGCGAAATGATGCGACGAGCGCCTCCGCCTGCTGCCCTGCGGCAGGCGGAGGCGTGATCGCAGTTGGTTTAATTAGACCGGTGCGGGTGTCGCGAGAGCCTCCCGGACGAGCCGCGCGAGCTCGGCCTTGCGGTAGGGCTTTTCCAGTATCAGGGCGCCCTGCCTGACGTGGCCGTTCGCCGCCAGCGTTTCGAGGGCGTAACCCGATGTCAGCAGCACGCGCAGCTCGGGCCTTTCCTGGCGTGCAAGCCCTGCAAGCTCCCAGCCATTGACGCCGCTAGGCATCACGACGTCGGTGAACAGCAGGTCGATGTGCAACGGCGCCGCAAGCGTCTGCAAGGCCTCCTTGCCATCGACTGCCGACACCACCTTGTAGCCCAGGCTCTCCAGGCTCATGACCGCGTAGGAGCGGACGAACGGATCGTCCTCGACCACCAAGACGGTCTCGGAGCCGCTCTGTGTTGCCTCCTTCTCGACCGCAAGCGGCACGTCCTGCGCCGACCGACGACCTTGCGGCCGATGCCGATGATCTTCTTGTCGCCGGTCGTGACGAAATTGCGGATGTATCCGTCGTGCTCGGAACGGTAGGGGTCCGGCATCAACATCTTGACGTTCTTGCCGAGAACCTCGTCGGCCTCGTATTTGAACAGTCTTTCGCAGGCGGGATTGAATTGCAGGACGGAGCCGGCGGAATCGATCAGAATCACGCCGTCGACGGCAGTGTCGACGACCGCACGCAGCCGTGCCGCACTCTCGCGCAGCTCGCGCTCGACCCGCTCACGCTCCGTGAGGTCGTGGACGATGCCGACGAAGATCGATTCGCCCGACGCCTGCCTGGTCTCGCCCACCGACAGGTGCATCGGGAAGGTCGAGCCGTCCTTGCGCTGTCCCACCACCTCGCGGCCGATACCGATGATCTTGCGCTCGCCGGTGAGGTGGTAGTTTTGAAGGTATTCGTCATGGGCGTCGCGGTAGGGCGGCGGCATCAGGAGCTTGACGTTCCGGCCGATGACCTCGCTCGCGCAATAACCGAACAGCTTCTCGCAGGCCGGATTGAATATCAGGATGCCGCCGCGGGCGTCGATCAGGATCACCCCGTCGACGGCGGTATCGACCACGGCACGCAGCCAGTCCGCGTTGGAATGATCCGGACTGACAATGCCATCCCCCATGCCCACCCCGCCGCGTCTCCAATTCCGGCAATGACGGCCAGTGCACACGCGCCGATTGATTCATGCAAGCCAAATCTACTCGGCTATGCACGCCCGCGGGCACTAGATCCAGCTTTGGAACAGCATCAGCCGGTTGAAGCCCCCCATCGAGGTGCCGACGAAGGCCGCGGAAATCGGCAGCATCACCGCAAAGCCGGCCGCCGCGACGCCGACATAAGCCCACAACAGCCAGCGCGGCAGACCCTCGCGGCGCAGCACATAGACCAGTGCCAGGGACGCCGCGGTCGCGGCCGGCAGATAGTAATAGATGAAGCCCAGCGTGCGCGGCAGCAACGCCCAGGCGAGCCAGGGACCGAAATAGAATGTGGCGATCAGGAATGCATCCCAGCGCCGCGCCACGATGAAATCGCGCAGCACCATGGCGAGTGCAGGCAGAGCCGGCCACAGCACGAGCGGATTGCCGAGGAAGACGATCGCGGCGATGTGGTCCTCCGCGGTCTTGTCGAACAGGAACCAGACCGGACGCGCGAGCAGCGGCCAGGACGGCCATGCGCTCATATAGGTGTGGCCGGCGATGGCCGTCGTGGTGTTGTCGGCAAAGATCCGCCGCTGCGCCTCGATCAAGTCCGGCAGCGATAACCCGTAGAGCGGAACGAAGCCGGCAAGATAAGCCAATGCCGGCAGGACGGCGAAGCAGAGCGCGACATGATGCAGCTTCAGGCCGGGCCAAAGCTCCGGCCGATACCAGTCGTCCGGCTTCGCGTCGGCGAACAGCGTATGCCAGCCCTGCATCAGGCGGATCACCGCAACAATGACGATGCAGACGCCGAGCGGGAACAGGCCGGTCCATTTACACGCGGCCGCAAGGCCGAACAGGCTGCCCGCCACCGCGAACAGCGCTTGCGGCCGCTCTCTGCGAAACCCATGCATGAAGGCGGCGGTGGCGAGCAGGCCGAAGCCGAGCGCAAAGACATCGAGCATCGCGATGCGCGCCTGGACGTACAGCATCTGGTTGAAGGCTGCGATCAGCGCGGCGGCGATCGCCGGCCCCTGCGCGGCGAACAACGCGAGTCCGCACAGATAGATCGCGACGATCGCGAGCGCGCCGAACAAGGTCGCGGGATAACGCCATCCAAGCGCGTTGTCGCCGAACGTTGCGATCGATGCCGCGATCATCTCCTTGGCCAGCGGCGGATGCATCGGATTGAGCATCGGCTGCGACATCGCGGGCGTCAGCATCTGGCGCGCCGCCGGCACGTAATGCACCTCATCGAACACGAATTTTTCCGGCGTGACGACGCCGATCAACAGCGCCAGATGCGCGATCAGGAAGATCGCGACAGCAATCACTGCACTCCGCGACACCTCAGGAACCGCAGGCAATTCGCGCATCTTTTGTGGGGCTGTCTTGCGTGGCAAATTGGCTTCACCGCGGAGAAAAATAAACTGCTTCCCGTCATTGAACGCATTCTGCCGCAACTGTCACTAAGCATGACGCAGGTCCTGCGCCGCTTGTGATAATTCCGCCACATCAGAAGCGCGCGCGATCCGGTACGATCAGGGACACATCGATCGGTTGCGAAATGAATTTGCGTTTTTGCCTTTTCTCCACACTGCTCACGGTCGCAATCTGTGCGGCATCCGGCGCCGAAGCGCAGACGCGCGTCGGCCAGGCTGTCGTCATTCAGAACGAAGTGGTGCGCGTCGCCGCGACCACGACGCCGATCAATGTCGGCGACAGCATGCTGCGCGACGAGACCGTGCGAACCGGCGCCGACAGCGCGGCGCGTTTCGTGATGGCCGACAGCACCAATCTATCACTGGGGCCGAGCGCCACGCTGAAGCTCGACCGCACCGTCTTCAACGACGAGCACAGCTATCGTGACGTCGCGATCCGCATGACCACCGGCGCCTTCCGCTTCGTCACCGGACGCTCCGACAAGGCCGCCTACAAGATCACGACACCGCTCGCCACCATCGGCGTGCGCGGCACCACGCTCGACATTCTCTCGCAGCGCGGGCGCTCCGTCGTTGTGCTTCAGGACGGCGCGGCCAGCGTGTGCACGAGGAGCGCCCAGTGCGTGCAACTCACCCAGCCCGGCGACACCGCCATCATCACCTCGACTGGCGGCAAGGTGAGCATCACCAAGAGCAACACGCCGCCCTGGACCTTCGCCGCCAATTGCGCCGCGAGCGCCGGGTTGTGCGCAGTCAACCAGTATGCCGGCGCCTCGCCGACCATCACGCCTGCCGTCGAGGACGACGCCATGCTGTGCGGGCGCTGACGATGGCGAAATTCACCGTTCGGCGCCTCATCCTTGCCGCTGCGCTGGCCGCATCTGCGGCGTTTGCGCTCGTCACGTTCGATGCCCGCCCGGCGGCTGCACAGGCCTCGGAGTGCGGGTCCGAGTGCGGTGAACCAGAGCCCACTCCGTCCCCAACCTATTCGCCGTCGCCATATCCGTCCCCGACCTATTCCCCGTCGCCGAATCCCTCGCCCACGC
>NZ_JADYVS010000052.1:0-13786 GCF_020194055.1 Bradyrhizobium sp. NBAIM03
CGTGCGGCTCTTCAAGCTCGCCACAATCGCATGACGATCAACCCCGTTGCCCACGTCACGAGGGCCGCGTAACATTCATTCCGGCAACGTCGATCCGACCTAGTTCAACAGCGATCGGGACATCCCCGGCTGGTACACCGCGACGCTCATTGGAACGAGGGCCCGAAATCACCATCGGCCCCTTTGGCCAGTGCCCACGGCAGTAACCAGCATTATTGAGGATTGGATTGAGGGCGTCATCATCTTAACCGACAACGATGAGAACCTGGAGGAGATTGCCGCGCTTCACTAGGGCAACGGGCCGACCTGTATGGCGCAACCTGACTGAAATCCCGCGGTGATAGTGGAGCGGGCGCCACTACGTCTTGGCTGACGCGCGGAATTTTTCAGCATTCTCCGCGGCCACAGCTAAGGATCGAGATAACTCACGTGCCTGCCCCGCCGTCACCTGGAGGTGAACGCCGACGACGCTCGCGATGGCAATGGAGATTTCATCATCTATCTGCTCAACTATGATGGCAGCCGACTTGTCGATCTCGATCTCGGCAATACGTCCAATGATAACATCCTGTTCATTCGCCATCACGACACGGCCTCCATTTGTGGTCGGTTCGGCTGGAGGTGCAGCGGCGGGACCCTATCCGTAGAATCGAATCAAAAGGCGGATAGCAAAGAACGCCCCCGCAGCTACCACTGCCGTCATGGCTATCGCGAAAGCTATTCTAGCGGCTTGGATGGTGATCTCTTGGCGTTAGAGGGGGCGATCTTGGTGGGCAGATTCACATGCTTCCGCCCCTTACGAGTGACGGTCGCGATGAGGCATTATCGCCAAAGGCGAACTGCGACGCACCTACCAAGATGGTGGGGTATTATGAAGATTTAACGGCCTTGCTGTGGCAATACCATCCGCTCAATCCTGCCTTTTGACATACTGAAGGAACACACCGGGAGGACAATTTGCCTTACACAATCGTCTTTACACAACACCTCCACCCCAGCCACTGACAGTCCTTTCTGCGGCGAGCGGCCACAGGCCTACCGTGGTATTTTGCACCATTGCCGCCATCTCCACCGTTGAGGCCAGCAGTGCCATTCAAGGCCCGGAAAGCTACGGGTCCAACCGCGAAATCGCGATCGGCCACAAACGGTAGTCGTCCGGAATTCCCTCAACCTGAGGATCGCTCTAGAATTTATCGCGATGGTTATTGGGTTTCGGAATAATGTGGGAAGCGCCAACAAGAATAACGGAGAATGAGGGATATGAGCCTGGAGCGCCAGTACCGAGAGCTAAAGGATTTGCAAGAAAAGGTCCGTCAACGCGAAGGGAAGAATTGGTCCCGGCGGTCCCTCGAAAGGCAGTCGGTGTGGCGAGAGGTTCTTCTCTCAATTCCGGGACACATCACCTCCGAGCCATGCCTGGTGCGTGATCTATCCAGTAGAGGCGCTGGCATTCAGCTTAACGGACTCACGCTTCTGCCGACGGAGTTTTCGCTTTCTTTCGATGGGTTTCGCACCACCTCTCCTTGTCGCCTCATGTGGCGACAGGGAGACTTTATCGGGGTGGCGTTCCAAAACACGGACCGTTATTCAGCCCTCGTGAAGCCAAATACGAAGCCTGTTTTGCGGTAGTAGCGCCTTGCGTCAGCTTCCCGCACCGAGAAAATGAGTAGTTGCTAAATCGCGCAAATTGAGATGAATATGCCCACTGGCTGGAGGCAAAGCCCCAGAGGCCGGCTATGCCAAGGACCATTCGTGAACAGCTCGAAGAAGTGGAGCGAGATATCACGCTTTACAATGAATTCGCAGAGGCTGAGAAAGCTCGCTTCAAACTTGAGTGTTTCCTTTGGACCGCGGAAGAACGCATCGAATGGCAGGAGACGCAGCGTTCGATTGCCGAGTACCTCAGGGAGCTCCACGACAAGCGCATCTTGCTTGATGAGCTTGAAGAATGACCTAGTGCTTCGCCGCCGTAGGCATACGATGAAGGCGCCAGATTGGCACATGCACGTGAGAGTCGGGCTTGCCAAAATACCTCCCGGCCCGGGGCGAGCGTACGCACGTCTTCCGCTAGGGGAACGAACACTGGTGCTACACAACACGGACAAAAGACACTCACGTCGTCTTATGGGTCTTTCTGAAACACGCCTTGGCGACTGCTGGCGCAAATTGCGCTAATTAAGGCCGCATTCGCCCGATGAGCCACAGCTCGACTGCGGCTTTGTGCGTCCATTTCCGCGCCAATTTTCCTCGCGTCTTCTGGCCGATTTCTAGCTGGTTCGCAGCGCAGTCAAAGGCCGAAAGGGAAAGCGCGAGATATGCGCAAGGTGCGCAGTCCCGCGATCCCGGGCCGCCTCGGCTTTCCCAAAGTACCTTTGCAATCGATGGCCCTCGGCGGCCTCGCGCGGGTCAATCGACCCACGTCGCGCGCCATCCCTTGCGCTCGGCATCAGAGACCACGCGCTGCCGATCCCAGCCGAGCATGTAGCTGAGGATGGGGTGTGTTCGGATCACGCGGCTTGTCGGTCCTAGGACTACAGCAGCGTGGAAGTGCGGCGCATCGATCACGATCATCGGCCGTGCCCTTGTCGGCGCAGGTCTCGTCTAATCCGGCCAGCTCGATCTTGAGCGCTTGGTCCCGGTAGCCGAACGTACTGCACCGGCTGCGCTGGCTGTCGGCATTGAGACCATTGTCAGCAACTTGACGCCGGACGCCGCGACGAAGTGCCTGCAGAGCCCGCGAATTCACTTCGGCACGCGACTTGCTCTCTTTGCCGCATCATCACCAATCGCAGTGCGATGGTCTTCGGGACGGACTCGGCGCGCGTCGGTGTTAGCGTCTGGTCCGCCCCGACGGTTTTGCTGCGCGATAACTTAAGGGCGCTCGGTCGTGGACCGAGAAAATACAGGGACGTGTTGGATGCGATCTGGAGTTCTTCTTTTGGGAGCCACGACAATTGCGCTCGTCGCAACCGATGCAACGAATGCGGCAGACCTCGAGCCAGGAGTGAAACTGCCACCGGCGGCTATATTGGCGGGCACGTCGGCGGCGGCTACGGCCGCACCTCCTTCAGCAATCCCTACGGTCCGTCGATCTATGGCGATGTCGTCGATACCCCAGTGTTCCTCGCCGGTGGCCAGATCGGCTACAATTGGCAGAAGAACGGTTGGGTATTTGGTGTCGAACTGGATGCCAGCGGTGCTGTCTCCAACGGGACAAATACCTGCCTCGCCGCCTCCGGCTTTATTGTGAGCGCAAACTGCAAGGCAGGTCCCAACGTCTTTGCCACCGGGACCGGTCGCGTCGGTTACGCGTTTGGCGCGCTGGGCCACACGCCGGCCTATCTCAAGGGAGGCGTCGCTTGGCAAAACAACCGGGGCGACGTCGTCAACAACTTCGAAGGCGGGTCGCCACAGGAGAAAGCCCACTTCGACTATGGTCGCCTTGGCGCCACCATCGGGCTGGGCGTCGAGCAAGCGCTTACGCCTGCATGGTCGGTGAAAGCTGAGTATGACTATCTGCATTTCGGCGGACCGAGTGTCGCGACTCCTCCGACGGAGCAGAACCCGCCGTTCGCAATTCTTCCGGCGAACACAACGGGCCTCTCCAGCAACTATCACATCGGAAAGATCGGCTTGAACTACCATTTTGGCTCCGACCCATGGACGGCGCAATGGTCGGATGCGCCGCTGTACGCGAAAGCACCCGCCGGTGCGCCGATCCGGTGTAGCCGGTGTAGGCCACAGGCTGGTTGGTTCATTCCCGTGCCAGCGCTGAGCAGCTTGGGGTTTTCTTTGTGGAACCTGACGAACTCGATCAGGTTTTCGATGCCAAAGTCGCAGAACGCCTGAACACCATCTTCGCCGACGCCATAGACCCACTGGTCGCTCTCTACACGGCTTTTGCGACATGCCGATTCAGACTCTCCGCGAAATATAGCCATCGGAGCACCTACCGGGAATCTGGCAGACTGAACAATCCGCCTCCAGCATTGGTCACGTCAAATGTCGTCCTTAAGTCAGGTCCTTGCGATCAGGGCTACCAAAAGTGGCAGGTGTCCCATATTGGAGATCGTGTTACCCTCTGAAGGTTGATTGAGCTGAGCCGCGAAACCAATCACAACGTTACAGTTCAGAGAGGAGACGTTCAATGGCATCGAGCGTAGCTGAAGACGAGAAACGCCGTACACAGCAAGCGCCGCAAGTGACCCAGGCATCGGCTGCTGGGCCAGGTGGCGCCGCCGAGCACACTAAGCAGTCGACGGCAGCCACGCGCGCTTCATTCGTGTTTGCAGATTGGCAGAAGTCGATCGAAGCAACGACAAACTTCTTCGCGGCGGCTTTGAAAGACGGTTTGAGATTGACTGCTTCCTCTTTGCACGATCACGCCAATTTTCTAAAAGTCGTTGCTGAGGTCAAAACGCCCTCCGAGTTGCTGAAAAGCTATCTGGACTTGGCAGAGCGATCTTGGTCGAGATCGTTCAGTGAAGGCTCGAAGTTGTTGGATAATCTCAAGATACAACAACATCAGCGTTGAGCAGTCGAATCGTGTAGATCATATAAGCGACGACGAGCTTGGGGCCGTCGCCTAGTACTTTCCCAAGATCGTCTGATCGGCCAGTTCTGATGGCAATGCGCCTTCGGTAAAGCAAAGCATTTTCGAGCGGCCGGTGGTCAGCTCATTGTCGCCGTTTGCTGAAAACGGACGCGGGTGTAAGAGCAGGAAGGCCGTCCAGGCATTGGTGCCCGCAATTTGTATTATAAGGCCACGATCGGAGCAGCGACAGCATTGCTTATGTGCCGGTCCGCACCGTGGCTGCAGGCGCACCTTGAAAGAACTCGGAAGCCGCGAGCCAAAGGCCGCTGGCGGCGTGGGTTCCTTGGCATTAGCGCCTCGATTTCTGTCCTGGGCCAGCCATTAGGGATACGCTGAAGCGTTGTGGTGATCATGCGAATGATCGACGTTGTTCATATTCGCAGTCTGCAGCAGTGATGATCACCGCTTTTCATCCGCGAGCTCGCTGATTATGCCGCAAGCCGGATTATGCCGCATGAGCAGTCTTCTTCGCTTCGAGGCTGGCACCCGTTGGTCGCCACGTCGCTGCGCGGGGACCAGGTCGCCGCTGGCATGGCACTGACCAAGCGGCTAGTTCCGAACGACGCAACGCACGTGCCCGCGGCTGCTCGGCAGCTGTGGAGGGGCACCAGCGCAGCATAGCTGGCATAGGAGAGCCAACGGGTTCTTTCATAGCCGTCGGCGTAGACGGCGTTGATGGTCTCGGGCGTTAGATGGCGATGAAAGGCGGACGTTCTCCGTCGAGTCGCCACCGAGAAGTCGCCCCGCGGCGGGCGCACGCGGCAGCCTTCTCCCTTGCGTGTTTCATGCAGTGCGTTAGGACCCTAGCTTGCGTCGCTGTAATGGCCCATCAATGGGCACGCCGAGAGCCCGCGGCTGAACTCAGGATTGGATGAACTCCTAAAGCTTATCGACACTATTTGCCTGGAGTTGCGGTTTCCGAAAGGATATCAATGACCTCGAGCTTGGCGTCATACTCCTCGTATGTGCCAAGCATGGGTTCGCCAAGTGCAATATTGTGCACGGGATCGACAATCGAGGGTGAGTCGTAAGTTAGGGAGATGGGTCCAGTAAATTGAACTTGATCGCCAAGCTCGTCGCGTCGCAACGTTCGCGCGGTGCACCATTTGACGAGCTGCGTTACTGCGCCCTTCCCGCGCTCATTGATGGGGGGCAAATGCCGAACCGAGTAGAAATACGTCCGCGCAGAAAACATCTGTTGCGAACTCGAGCTCATGCGCTGGTCCGGTTGAGCGGTAAGAGTCAGCAGGCGCTTGCCAGCTGGACGCTCGAGCGTACCCTGAATTAGGCCACCTTCTCTAATCAGAGTAATGTGCGCCAGCTTTTTTGGAGCACCAAGAACCTCTCGTCCGGAGGCAAGCGCTGCATCATTCGTTGTCACGTAAATGTAAGGAATGTAAAAGCCGGTCTCACCGCCGGGATCACGAACTTGAATTCCTGAATAGCACTCCAAGTACGGCCCCACAGTGCTTGAGGGATAGCTCGCGACCCCCACAACGGCGATTGCAGGGTTTGCTACGGGTACTAATCCCTTCGGTAGTAGAGAGGACACCTCGCTCCCCACGCTGAATACAAGGTTTATGGCTTGGCAGCCGAGAAACGCGCTGCCACGGTCTCTGCTCCCACGGTAGAGAGGCGCATCAAGAGGAATACCTTTTACCTCGGGCATCGCATTCCTCGTCGCTCTTGGAGTGTTTGGACGCAACTGTAGATTCAGCTAACTCATCTCAGCAACAGTGCTCGGTTTTTGAAGCATCCTGAAGAGACTGTGATGATGCAACCTCGATGATGCAACCTCCAATGCAGCTCGGTGATCCCTCGGCTCATAGAGCGCTGATCATGATCGTCTCGCCGACGACGCGTACAGTTCTGCGCGCTGCACCCCAATTCTGTGGTGCAGAATGAGCTTGACGATCGTGCGTTCATTCCCGTGAAGTATGCTCACCGACGATGATGATAACTCGATAGGCCTCTCTATCTGTCGCATGCAACGTCGATGCCAAGCACCTCATTCGGTGTTAGAGGACTCGCTCGGATGAAGATGTACGAGAAGGCCGCCGACAACCGTCGCCTCTTCTGCTGTTGCCTTCCCCCTTGTTTGATTGGACACGCGGAATGTCGAAAGTCCGACATGATCAATTGGGACGTAAACGCATGACGAGTTCGCACGCCTCGCAGTTTTGGGAGGCTCGACTAAGCTTTAATGTCGAAACGCTATCGCTGTGCATGGCCCGAAACGCATGCTAGCGGATACCCAGGTCGCGTAAGAAGATCGGAACAGCTGTAGCAACTCTGCAAGAGTTGCGTGAGTTTGCATTCGTACGAGATTCTCGGCGCGCCGATTGCACAGGATGGATACTCCACTTCGCAAGACTCGGAGAGCCTCATGCGTTCTGCGCCCCACTCCCGCGGCCAGCCACGAAGAGCTCAGTACGGTGCATCTGTGCGGAACCGGCGTTGCGTCGCCTGCAGTCCACGCGCATCTTCCGGAGGAAACTCGGTCGTGATTCGTCGGGCTCAACAAGGTGGCCCAATGTCGTGATGCCAATTCAACACTCCGACGGTAATGTATGAACGGCGGACGCGTGTCCACGACGTGGAATCGTTATTGAGTTGGTTTTCACGCCGAGTTACACGGCACTACGCACAGCCTTTGGGCATCGCAGCGGGACACAGCAGATCGACCAGGGGTCGATTGACATAGTGCATAGTGGATGTCGCAAAGACCTTGCACCACCACACTGTCGAGGAAGCGAAATTATGGGACGTGTCAGCGAAAAAGTCATTCTGGTGACCGGCGGGGCTCGAGGGATGGGGGCCGCTCATGCGCGCCTGCTGGTAGCGGAGGGAGCTAAAGTCGTGATCACCGATATTCTTCGTAAAGAAGGCGAGGCTTTCGCGGCCGGCCTTGGCACATCCGCGATCTATCTGCGTCAAGACGTCGCTCAGCCAGAGGAATGGTGCCAAGCGATCGCGGCTGCGGAGAGCAAGTTTGGCGCGCTGCATGGCCTCGTCAACAATGCCGGCATAGCCAGTATTGCTCCTATCGAGCAGTTTCCGCTTGAGCAGTGGACGAAGACCCTTGCTGTCAATCTCACCGGTGTATTTTTGGGAATGCAGACTGCCCTGCCGGCCATGCGCCGCGCGGGCGGAGGCTCGATCGTCAACATCTCGTCGGTCGAGGGGCTGAGGGGTAGTGCAGGGCTTCACGCCTACGTTGCTTCCAAGTTCGGCGTGCGCGGCATTACCAAGTCCGCTGCTTTGGAGGCCGCTGCGTCTGGGGTTCGAATAAACTCAGTCCATCCGGGGTTAATCAACACCTGGATGACAAAGGACTTCGATTCTTCCAGTTTTCCCATTCCGCTTGGGCGGGCAGCCGAGCCGCCGGAAGTGTCACAGGTAGTGTTGTTCCTGCTCAGTGACGAGTCCTCTTATCTTACGGGCTCCGAAATCGTCGTCGATGGCGGTCTGACGATCGGCGTCCCGTACAAGTGTCAGGCGCCCGAAAGCATCTTCTGACTAGCAGCTGATCAATTGTCACATAAAACAAGATCTGAGGTTGCGATGTAGTACAGCAGTGGGAACTACGAAGCCTATGCTCGCCCCCGCAAGCCCGCTGGTGTGGACAGCAAGACGGCGTGGTTCGTTGGTTCAGGCTTGGCGGCGCTCTCCGGCGCGGCCGCCGGTGCTGGTTCCGGCGACATAGTCGAAATAGTCCGCCAGACGATAGTCGGCGCGGTTGCTTGCCTTGGTTAGCAACCGCTCGATTTCCTCTAGAATTTTCAACGAGAGGCCCCCTCGGATTCCGCTCCCGTCTATGGCAAGACGTTTGCGCGGCCCGCCACTCTCGAGCCGCGCTTTTAGATCAATCCGACGTTCTGGAAGACGTCCCACCATGTGCTTCTCCCGCTTTTGAAACTCCGAGGGAAGCGAAACCCGAAGATGCCTCGATCGCTTATCGCTGCGGGACATGCAAAGTGGTGACCAAATAGGGGCCAGCACATCCGTAGCACTACTCGATGCACCCTAACCTAAGCCTCAGGCCGAGGTTGTATCGTGAAGTTTCTCACAATCGCTGTTGTAGTTGGATGACGCAGCTCACCGCGGAGTGTCCGCGACGATCGACGGCGAGTTCGGCAGTCCCGCGCAGGGTCTCACCAAATTCGCGGTGTCGGCGCCTGATAGACAAGTCGCAGGTTCCGCTCACTAGAAATGTCATCGGTGAGAGGACAGCTAGGCTGGCCTGATGGCCCTATGTTCGACCCGCCGGAGGCGCGGTCGATGGTGGGGACGCCGCCGGATAGGCTCGGTTGCTCGGCTTGCCACGCTTCTTCGACAGCAGTGCCGCAGGGCCTCCGATCCGATAGGCCTTCAGCAGCCGGAATGCCTGCCGCGATGTGACCCGAAGCAGTTGCGCTGCCATCGCACTGCAATCCGTTCCGCCACAACATCCCGCAACACATGCACCCGGTCGATCTCAGCCCGGCTCATCGACAGCACCGTCATCACTCAAAACCTCCAAGCCTCATGCCTTAGACTGAACGCATCTAAGCCGGGCCGGCAAGGGCCCCTGCCCCGCATTGATGGCGCCCTTTGGACGCAGCCAAGGAATTTCAATGATCCTTCGGGTGCTATGAATCCACGGAACGAGAAGTCCTCTGGTCCCCTGTCGCATTCGAGCGGATTCGGGTCGTAGAGCCCTCCACATCATAGCCGCTGAAAACAGCCGCCCCCCATCAAAGGCGGCTGTGATCGTCTTGCGCCTGACCGCTCGAAACAGGAAGGGCAGAATCGTATCATCGACCATGGCCGGTATGGTTACCTCGATGATGTCAGCGCAGAATTGGTCTCAGCAACCGAATCCCACGTCCCATCGGCGGCTTACACCACATTCGCCAGCCACCCACAGGCCCTTCATGAATAAAGATGGGCTAGATACGGCCGAAAGCCGCCCACACCCCGTTTTCGCCGTCCCAGCTGCCGCGGCTCGCCGCCTTGGAGTACTCCGTGGCGCGCTGCTCGAAGAAATTGGCGTGCTCGACACCATTGAGAATCTCGACAAGCCACGGCAATGGATGCGGCTTGAGCTGGATGAATCCGCCCTCCTTGGCCTCGAAGAAGCCGAAGTCCGGGGCAATCCGCAGCTGGGTCAGTCGCCAGTCGGCGACATAGCGGACGTAGGCGTGGATCTGCTCAGCTCGCATGCCCTCGATCTTGCCGAGCCCGAAGGCGAGGTCGACGAAGTTCTCCTCCAGCTTCACCATGGTCTTGGCGACGTCGACGATGTCGTCACGGACAGCGCGCGTCACCGCGCCGGTTTCGCGGTGCCATTCGTGAAACAGCATGATGATACCCTCACAATGCAGACTCTCGTCGCGCACTGACCAGCTTACGATCTGTCCCATGCCGTTCATTTTGTTGTGACGCGGGAAGTTGAGCAGCATGGCGAAGCTCGCGAACAACGCCATGCCTTCGGTGAAGGCGCCGAACATCGCCAAGGTCCGAGCGACATCGGCCACGCTGTCGACGCCGAACTCGTGCATGTAGTCCGCCTTGGCGCGCATCTCGGCATAGCCGCGGAATGCCTCGAACTCGGTCTTGGGCATGCCGAGCGTCTTGAGCAGCAGCGCATAGGCGTCGATGTGGACCGTCTCCATGTTGCTGAAGGCCGACATCATCATCTGAACAGTGAGCGGCTGGAAGATCGGGATGTAGCGCTTGAGATAGTTGTCCCCGACCTCGATGTCCGACTGAGTGAAGAAACGAAAGATTTGGGTGAGCAGCGCGCGCTCGCTGGCGGTGACGCGGTCCGACGCCCAGTCCTTGAGGTCGGCGCCGAGCGGCACCTCCTCGCCCATCCAATGGGTCTGCTGCTGGCGCTTCCAGAGCTCGTAAGCCCAGGCGTAGCGATCGACATCATAGGTTCCGGTCGAGTCGAGCAGCCCCACTCGTCCCTTGCCGATCAGCGTACGCGGATCGACGGCCGAAAGATCGATCACTGACATGCAAGGCACTCCTCATAATCAGTACGCTGCGGCTGCGGCGCCGCCACCTCGTCGCTGTCGCCGATCTTGCCGGCGAACGACGCGCGCGAGATAGACTTTGAGCGGCAGTAGTAGAGGCTTTTCAATCCGCACTGCCATGCCGTCCAGTGCAGCATGTGAAGGTCCCATTTATCGACATCGGCTGGGAGATAGAGGTTGATCGACTGGCTTTGGCAGATGAACGGGGCGCGGTCGGCGGCAAGCTCGACGATCCAGCGCTGGTCGATCTCGAAAGCGGTGCGAAAGATCGCTTTCTCGTGCTCCGACAAGATGTCGAGACGGGCCACCGATCCTTCGTGTGCTATAATCGACTGCCACATCGCCGAAGTGTCGGCGCCCTTCGCCGCAAGCACTTTGGCGAGATGCGGATTACGCACCGAGATGGCGCCGGACAATGTCTTATGGGTGTAGATGTTGGCCGGGATTGGCTCGACGCAGGCGCTGGTGCCGCCGCAGATGATGCTGATCGAGGCGGTCGGCGCGATTGCGATCTTATGGCTGAAGCGCGCCATCACGCCGCGTTCCAGGGCATCCGGGCACGGACCACGCTCGCGCGCGAGCGTCACGGATGCCGCGTCGGCGTCGCGACGGATTTTTCGGAACATGTTCAGATTGAACGACTTGGCCATGACACTTTCCATTGGAATGCCCTTGGCCTGCAGGAAGGAGTGGAAGCCCATGACGCCGAGGCCGACGGAGCGCTCACGCAGGGCAGCGTAGCGGGCACGCTTCATGCCGTCCGGCGCCACCGTGATGAAGTGGCTGAGCACGTTGTCGAGGAAGCGCATGACATCCTCGATGAAGGTGGGCTCCTCACTCCACTGGTCCCAGGTCTCGAGGTTGAGCGACGACAGACAGCAGACCGCGGTGCGCTCCTCGTCGCGATGATCAATGCCGGTCGGCAGGGTAATTTCGCTGCACAGGTTGGAGGTCGAGACCTTGAGGCCCAGCTCGCGCTGATGCTTGGGGAGCGCGCGGTTTACGGTGTCGATGAACAAGAGATAAGGCTCGCCAGTCTGGAGCCGGTTCTCAAGGATGCGTTGCCACAGCTGGCGGGCATCGATCTGGCGGACGACCTCGTTAGTCTTCGGGCTCCGCAGAGCGAACGCGGTGCCGGCGCCCACGGCACGCATGAACTCATCGGTGACGTTGACGCCGTGATGCAGGTTGAGGCTCTTTCGGTTGAAGTCGCCGGACGCCTTGCGAATCTCGAGGAACTCCTCGATCTCGGGATGGTGGATATCGAGATAGACCGCCGCCGAGCCGCGCCGCAACGAGCCCTGGCTGATCGCCAGCGTCAGGCCGTCCATGACGTGGATGAACGGGATGATGCCTGAAGTGACGCCGCCCTTCACCTTCTCGCCGATCGAGCGAACATTGCCCCAGTAGGTGCCGATGCCGCCGCCGTTGGAAGCAAGCCAGACGTTCTCGTTCCAGGTACCGACGATGCCTTCGAGCGAGTCCGCCACCGAGTTGAGGAAGCAGGAGATCGGCAGGCCGCGCGTGGTCCCGCCGTTGGAGAGCACCGGTGTGGCCGGCATGAACCATAGCCGGGACATCGCATCATAGAGACGTTGGGCATGCGCAACATCGTCCGCGAAAGCGCAAGACACCCGCCCGAACATGTCCTGGTAAGTTTCGCCGGCGAGCAGATAACGGTCGGTCAGCGTCAGCTTGCCGAACGACGTCAACAAGTCGTCGCGCGACGGATCGAGCGTGAGGTCGGCCGGCTTTGGCGATGGCGCGAGGGGCCACGGCAGCGGAGCCGGCGATGGCGAAAGGGGCACCAGACACGGCTCAGGCGCCGCAGGCTTCGCCTGCGCTAGGCGCGGCCGCACACTCGGTGGCGCGACGAGATGACCACGCTGATCGAAATCGTAAGACGGCGACATCGGCAACCCCGCGATGTTAGGCGCCGGGGCCGCGCGGACCACTTGCGAGGAGAGCTGGCAAATGTGCCCGGCTGCAAGCGACCCACCGGGGCACCCCGCCCGAGGACTTTCGTTCAGTCGCGGCAGGTCTCCTGGCTCGCGGGTCGCTGGGGCTGTCAGCCTTCCCAGCGCTGTCGCGCCAGTGACCATGATGACAACCGCTCGCCGCTTACAGTTGCGGGGGCAGCCTCGGAATAGCCGTTGCCGGCGCACCGGGTTCCCTCTTAGCTTCCATCCTACGAGATGCGGGAATGGAAGACCGTGACGGGCTACATATAGGCGCCGCTCGCGGAGATTCGTCAAGGCGGCGCCGTCAAGTTAACGAATTGGAGCAGCCCCGAGGTCAAGGTCGTGGAGATCTCGCGCCAAGTCGCAAAGGCTCGCTCGCGCGAAACACGACGGAAGTCGGCAGTGACGGCTCCGAGAGAGAGGATGTGGAAAAGGTTCGTGACCTGATCATGAACTGATAGAAAAGTTGAGCCTGACGGGACGATTTGAAACGCTTCATGATCCGATCGCGTCGCCTGTTACCCTTGCGGCGTTCGTGGTCTGGACTATCCCTTCACTCGGCGATGTCCGCTGTAAGTGCTTCCCGTCGAGTCTCCACCCCTCGCCCTGGCAGGGGCTTGGCTCGGGGAATCACTTTCCAACTGAATGTGCCTTATGTGATGGGCTACGCGACCGTGGGGCTCGCAGGCGGCGTGGTCGCGCGCTTTGTTCACGATTCCAAAAGCTGCTTGGTTTGCCTCCATGAACATTGGAAGGACGAGAAACATATATCCAAACCGCGTCTCGATAATACCGGAATCGTCACGCCGTTAGGGTGCAATGCGCCTACATTCACCGGAGGCTTTGATCTGCAAGAAGTCTCGCTTGAAGTCGTCCGCAGTGCGGTCGGATTACTCTCAGAAGGGAAGTACGACCTGACCTTGCCCCCATATGTGGAACGGCCCGCGAGGCAAGAGCTTTTTCAGTCGATTTCACACATTGGGACGGTGCGGTCATATGTCCGACCTTTGCGCGCGGCACATTATGGCCGGCTGGCCTCGATGAGATCCGCGGAACGAGGAGCTAAATCAAGTTTACGCGTTTGAGCGCATTGGGGGCAGTAGCTTCACTCGTTTCGGGATTTCGTCCCAAGGGTTCATCGCCTGTTGTTGCACCTTGCCCTCTGCCGGCCTGCGCCGGTCAGATCATTTTGGTGGTCACTGCGTCAC
>NZ_JADYVS010000053.1:0-13391 GCF_020194055.1 Bradyrhizobium sp. NBAIM03
GCGCCACCCGGAGGCTCTCGGCCAACAATCGCTCCAGCTTGTCGCCGAGCCGCTTGCGCCAATGGCTCAGGTCCGAGCGCTCGTGCGGGAAAACGTGCTGGAAAAACTCTTCGCCGGTGAAGAACTGGAAGTACGGGTCGTGGACCCAGCGCTCGCACACCCCCTCATCGGACAGCCCGTAAATGTGCTTGAGCAACAACAGCCCGATCATGAAGCGGGTCTCAATCCCCGGTCTGCCGTTCTCGCTGTAGAGCGGGGCAATCTCTCCGTCGATCCAGTCCCAATCGATCCTGCCGGCAAGCAGAACCAACTCGTGCTTCATGTTGATGATCTGATCCAGCCGTGCCCGGAACAGATCGTTCGATCCCGTCGTCTTATGCTTCTTCGGCCGCATCGTCCCTCCGGCGCACCACAGAAGCACGGTTCACAACGGAGAGGAATCCACAAAACGAATTTGCAAGGTTTGCGGCGTCCAAGCATCAAATCCCTGCAATCTCAAACGCCATGAAATCCCAGAAACAGACTCCCGCTCAATCGCTTAGAGGCTTGTTCACGGGCGACTATCAAGGGCAATCAAGATGGTCAGTATTCATTTGGCGTATGGCCGCGCGTTGCTTTCGTTTGCCCGAAGGGCAGCTGACGTTGTCTTAACAATCCGGCTCTGACTTCGAACCGTTTTAGCGCCAGAAAGCCAAACAAGCTCGGCCGAAAGCTGTGTCGATGGGAGCATTCCAGCTATCTTGGGACGCCAAACACCATGCGCCATGTTCGATGCGGAGCGCTTGTTCGTACGACCGCAGTCGCTGCTGCCGATCAGGTTGGCTGGTGCTGTAGCGGGAGTGGTTGGAAAATGAGGGCGGCGCAATCTCCAGCTTGGACCAACAAGCGATTCCGGCGTTTCAGCGCCTGTGGAGATCACACCACGACGAAGATTATCACGACGCCTTGTCTGCCCAGCCCGAAAGCGGAGGACTGAGCAGCTTTTCGACACCGATCCGATCGAAGCTGGCCTTCGTGAGCGAGCCCGAGAATGCCTGCACGATGTTCGAAGCTGAGCTCAACGAGGTGCTGGCGCGCTCGCGGTATGCCTGACGGCGAGGCCGGCGAGCGGCGATTCGGAGGCCATGCCCGCCGCCACTGGTCACCGTCACGGGCATCGATCGCGCTCGCTGCTGGGCACGTTCGGGAAAGTAGAGATCGCAGTGCCGCGCGCCCGGTTGAATACGTCCGACGGCAGGACGACCGAGTGGAAAAGCGGCGCCCTGCGGGCCTACCAGCGCCGCACGCTGGCCGCCGATGCGCTGATTGCCAGCTGCTACCTTTCCGGCACCAAAAACACGCGCCGTGTGCGCCGCGCGCTCAGCACCCTGTTTGCTGGCGCTGTCGGCAAGGACCCGCTGAGCCGGGTGTCGCGCGAGGTGAAGAGCGACTTGGACGTATGGAATGCCCGCTCGCTGGCCAATGAACCGATTGTACGGCTGATTCTCGACGGCACCGTAGTGCGGGTGCGGCTCGACCGCAAGGCGACCGCCATCTCGTTGCGGGTCGTCATCGGTGTGCGCGCCGACGGCCAGAAGATCCTGCTCGCAATCAGGGCCATGGGCAGCGAGAGCACCGAGGCCTGGCGGGCCGTGCTCGGCGATCTGATCCGGCGTGGGCTGCGGCGGCCCGAGTTCCTCATCGTCGATGGCGCGCCAGGGCGAGGCTGCGATCGCCGCGGTGTGGAACGGCGTTCCGGTCCAGCGCTGCACGGTTCACCAGCACCGCAAGCTGGCACAAGCTCCCGAGCATGAGTAGATCACCGCCGACTACAACGACATGATCTGCGCGGCGACGCGCGAGGAAATCGAGGCCGGCGCAAGGCCTTCATCCGCAAATGGCGGCTCAAGCATCGCGCGGTCCCCGACAGTCTGGAGGAAGCCGCCAGCGCCTGTTCACCTTCACCCGGCTGCCGCCGAGCCAATGGAAAACCGCACGCACCGCGAATGTCATCGAGCGGCTGCACGAAGAGTTCAAACGACGGATTCAAAACGCAGACCGTGCTGCCATGAGCGGACACCGCAGCCATGTTGTTCTGAACCTTGCTCGCCTCCGGCCAGATCAACATCCGCAACGTCGATGGCTGAACAACCTTCGCCACAAAGCCCATCGATCAGCCAATTGACCTTGCCGCATGATCTGGTAGCTTCACGTTGCTGCAGATCGCGCCACGAATCCCAACCACATTCCGGCCGGCACCGGTTGGCAGCAGCCGTGTGCACTCCACGACAACATACTTGGGAATGCTGTCTGTCCACATGCTAGCGATGCTACGCTCTCGCTAACCGCAGTTGCGACGGACGCGGAGTCCATTCCTCCGCTCAGCTCCACAGCGTTTGCGCAGAAGGCCGTGGGCCGCGAACGAACAACTGCCTGAAGAGTATCAGAAAACTCAAGGACATGATTTGCTCTCCTCTCGTCCAGAGAGCTCAGAGCTGATGAAGTTGTCGCGCGCCGTACTCAAACGACGTTTGCGATCTGTCGACGTACAAGGTAGCGCCAAGAGTCAGCAGATTAATGCCAGCGCAGGCCTGTCGCGCAGAGTAGAACGTTCTCATAGATAGATGATGGGCTATGATGTCTGCATCAATCGTTCCCGATTTATCCAAAAGATCCATGAAATCCCAGGAGAGCGAAACCGTGCGAGTGCGCTCCTCAACGTGGAAGTAAATTGGAGACTCCCTATATAGCCTGCTCGTACACGCAACCGAGGGCCCCGGCGAGCCCCTTCGATCACAATAAATCGAGCGGCCAGTACATGCATTTCTGGTAGTGCTGACGAAACTGATTCGTAAACGCATGGTACGCCAGTCGGACGAGACGACGCGCCGCCTGATGACAGTTCCTGGTGTCGGCGTGTCACCGCCTTGACGTTCCGTCATACGATCGATGACCCATCTCGTTTCCGTTCGGCCTCGACAGTCGGCGCCCATCTTGGCCTCACAGCTCGGCGCAACCAATCTGGTGAAACTGACACTAGTGGGTAAGATATCCCGATGGGGCGACAGGCTCCTCCGAACCTACCTTTACGAGGCGGCGATAGTTCTGCCTTATCGAACAAAGAAATGGTCCTGCCTCAAAGCCTGGGGAATGAAGCTTGCGAAGCGCATCGGCATGAAAAAGGCAAAGGTCGCAATCGCCCGCAAGATCACTGTCATCCTCCACTGCATCTGGGTCGACGGCACATCATTCGACGGGGGCAACGCGCCGGCCCGACCTTTTTTGCAGGGCTCCTGGCCCGGTCCGCCGGGCTGGCGATGTTCCGCTGGGACGGTGGTCGTGGTGACCTCGGTCAATCGGCTGGTGGTGGCTCGTCCGCACCCCGTTGCAAACAATGAGGCACACGATCCGGGACATCATCACGAGGCGCTTGCGACCTCGGAAAGGACCATGACCCCAGCGACGGGCAACTAATCGCATTGAAACGAGGCGACAGGTAATCAGCCTACTACCAGGATCCGCCGGGGCGAGCGCTACTACTTCTTATGGCTTCAAAAAGAAAGTTGACAACAACCCGCAATTAAAGAGTAGATTGACAATAGCCCTCATACTTGAGGCGCTCGGCGGCTGTCAGGAGATTGGGACCGATGTAGTCGCAACGATGACGAGGCGGATCTGACGCATCGATTTCCGGACGCCTTGAGGAAGGTTTGGCCGCCGCTTCGCCATATTCTCCACCACGGTCTCGGGCGACGATCGCGATCGTGGGATGAGCAAGCCAGGCTTGGGCGGTCGTGGGCTCACGATCCGGCAGCAGGGTCACGATCCGGCGTCGTTCCAGATTGCAGATGATGCTGGCGCATCGGTGATTGCGCCGCCAGGCTCAATCATCAACCGATAACCCTGAGCGGGCCACCCAGGGGACGGCGACGGCGTCGGACCACGCGCAGGAGCGTATCCTTACTTACCGGCAACATCAGGCGTTTTGCGAAGGCTGCCGCCGGTCGACCGCCAAGCGCCAGACCAAGGTGATGGACGATCGAGCCCAACCTTGCCGTGCGTCGCGCCGGCGGAGCCAGTATCCCTTCGGCGAAGCCCTCGGCGAAATATATAGCGCCCACACAGGACGGCGTCGCACCGGAAGCGGCGGGCGATCCCCGGGAGCTCTACGTCCGCCCGGAGAGCGGCAGATCGGTCACGCGTCGTCGATACCGGCTATCGACACGTCGGGAAACCGTTCCCCACGACGGACATAGGCCACACGCTTCTGGACGCTCGGACCGTAATGACAACTTTGTCACCCTCGTAGCACGCACTCTCTTCAACGAACCCACGCGGCACCAGACTGGAGCGGTGGAGTGCTTGCTGCATGGCGCTGATTCTCCCCAATCAAAGCGCCAGACATCCTCCAAACTGTAGGCATACGATGAAGACCGCTCGATTGACGCGTGCGCGCGGGCCCGGCGAGCTCTATGATGGCGTTGCGTGAAGGTCAGGCGGCCTGCTGACCGGCGGGCTTGCCGGCTTGGCCCAGGAGCTTCCATTCCCAGGGCAGCAGTTCGTGCAAACGCGATGTGGGAAGATCGGCGATACGGGCGAGGATGTCGGCGAGCCAGGCCTTGGGATCGACCTCGTTGAGGCGACAGGTCGTGATCATCGTCAGCATGATGGCGGCACGGTCGGCGCCGCGCTGGCTGCCGGCGAAGGTCCAGTTCCGCCGTCCCAAGGCGATGCCTCTCAATGCGCGCTCGGCACAATTGTTGGTCAAGCAGATCCTGCCATCGTCGAGGAAGCGGGCGAAGTCGTCCCAGCGCCTGAGCATGTAATTCATAGGCTTTAGGACCTCGGAGGAGCGCGAGAGGGTTTCGCGCTCACGCAGCAACCAGGCGTGCATGTCCTCGAGAAGCGGCTTGCTCTGTTCCTGGCGCACGGCACGCCGCTCCTCGGCGCCGCGGCCGTTGATGGCGCGCTCGATCTCGAACAATGCATCCAGGCGTCTGGCCGCCTCCAGCGCGATCGGAGAGACCGGTTTGCCCTTCTTACCTTCCCGAGCATTTTTCTCGATGTCGGCCAGCTCGAAGAAGCCCCGTCGTGCATGGGCAAAGCAAAATGCCGGCGTAATCGGCCGCGCCTTCTTCTGCGGATCGAACAGCGGTTCGAACCCGCTGTAGCAATCGGCTTGCAGGATACCACCGAAGGCGACCAGATGGTTCTGGGGATGCTCGCCTCGTCGGTCGCTCGAGGCGTAATAGACCGCCGCCGGCGGCGCGGGCCCGGCGAAGGGCCGGTCATCCCGCACATAAGTCCAGATCCGTCCGGTGGTACACTTGCCCTTCGCCAGGATACGGATGGTGGTGTCATCGCCATGAAGGCGCTCGGCCGCGAGCACATGGCGTTCGATCATGTGGAAGAGCGGCATGACGGCGAAGGTGCCGTGGCCGACCTGGTCGGCCAGGGTCGACAACGACAGGTCGATCCCCTCGGCCTTGAAGCGCGCACTCTGGCGGTTGAGCGGGATATGCATGCCGAACTTGTCGAACAGGATCGTCGCCAGCAATTGTGGGCCAATGAAGCCGCGCGGCGTGGTATGGAACGGTGCGGGCGGCTGGCTGATCTTCTCGCAATCGCGGCAGGTGAACTTCTCCCGTACCGTCTCGATCAACTTGAAGCGGCGTGGGATCTCCTCCAGCGTCCTGGTCACATCCTCGCCGATCTTCGCCAGCCGCGATCCACCGCAGCAGGCGCAGCTCGTTGGAGCCTCCATGACGACGCGCTCGCGTTCGATGTCATCCGGCCATGGCTTGCGCACCGGCCGTTGGCGCGTGAAGGAACGGACGTTCTGCGTCTTCGCCGCTGCGGTGTGCGCGGCAAGCTCATCCTCGCTCGCCGTGGTGGCGAGTTCTTCGAGCTCCAACTCCAGCTGCTCGAGCAGCCGTGCCGTGCGCTCGGAGCGCTGCCCGTACAATTCGCGTTTGAGCTTCTCGATCCGCAGCTCGAGATGCGCGATTAGCGCCTCGTTGTCCGACAGCTCCGCCCGCGCACTGGCAGCCACCGCCTCAGCGTGTAGCCTCGCCTCACGCTCGGCCTGCAGCGCCGCCAGGGCACTCACAAGGTCCGATGGAAGATCGTCCGGCTTCGACATCATGAAGCCAGTGAATCAGATCAAGCCGCAGATTCAAACCATAAAACGCTATCCGACCCGCGTTGGACGCTGGGTTTCTTGTGGGTTGCGCCAATCGGGAATGTCCCCAATAGTGAGTCTGACGAATCATTTCCGGAGATGGTCGAGGTTCGAGAGCCCCACCATCCTTTGTGGGGCCGCTCATATCGAGTGATCAGGAAGATCGGCCAGCGAGGCCGAGGCATTCCTGCTTCGTATGAAGTTGAGTATCGCGCAGGAAGTAGTCTCCTGATTCAAGCAACCGCAATCGAATATTATGGAGAAGAAGCAAATCAGATTAAGCTGAGTATGGAGGCTTTACTCGAGCTCTTATCGACAGCGGATTGTCCCGACGCACATGAGCATGGATCCAGCCGATCTTTGGTCGACGCTGACGCCCGCGCTCCGACGCCAGATCGTCGACGACGTCGCCGCGATTTTGGCGGAGATCTCTCATGAAGTCCGAGTTGATCACACCAAGCCACTTGGCGCGCAAAGCTGTAGTCTACATCCGGCAGTCGACGCCTCACCAGGTCGTAAGCAATCAGGAAAGCCTGCGCCTTCAATACGCGCTTCGCCAGCGCGCCCGCGAACTCGGATGGCGTGAGGCGGCCATCGACGTGATTGACGCCGATCTCGGCTTGAGCGGCGCGTCTATAGCACAGCGTAACGGCTTCAAGGAACTCGTTGGCCGTGTTGGCCTGAGCGAAGTGGGACTCATCCTGTCGATCGACGTGACCCGCTTGGCGCGTAATTGTACCGACTGGTATCCGCTCCTGGATATCTGTGGTCTACGTGGCTGCCTGATCGCCGACCGCGATGGTGTCTATGATCCGGGCACTCCCAACGGGCGGTTGCTTCTCGGGCTGAAGGGTTCGATCTCCGAGCTTGAACTACATACGATCCGCAGCCGGCTGACCGCCGGCCTGCTGGCTAAAGCCGAACGCGGCGAACTTGCAGTTATGCTGCCAATCGGACTGATGCGGGATCCGAGCGGAGTGGTAGTTAAGGATCCCGACATGGCCGTGCAAGGGCGGCTCGGTCTCGTCTTCCAGTTGTTCCTGCAGCTGCGCAGCGTTGCCAAGGTCATGCGAGCGTTGAACGAGCGTGACCTGGAACTGCCGCGTCGTGATCGGTATGGTGATTTGTGCTGGACCCGCGCGACGCTGGCTGCTGTCGCGACGATCTTGAAGAACCCCGCCTACGCGGGCGCCTTCGTCTATGGACGAACCCGCTTCCAACCGCCGAAGCGGGAGGGCGGCGTGCCACAAAAGGCTCCGCGGCCGATGGAGGAGTGGCGGATCGTCGTCAAAGATCGATATCCAGCCTATATCGAGTGGCCAATTTATGAAAAAATCCGAGCCGTCATCAGCGATAACCGAGCCGAATACATGCGCATCAAAACCCGAGGCGCGCCTCGCAATGGCGAGCTTCTGCTCCACGGCATCGCCTGGTGCGCAAGATGCGGCCATAAGATGTACGTCCGCTACAAGGGCGGCGGCGAGTATGTGTGCAATCACCTGCGTACCCAGGGAGGTCAGCCAACCTGCCAACACATCCGCGCCGCCCATATCGATGCAGCCGTTGGCCACGCATTCCTGACCGCACTAGCGCCTGTCGAACTAGATGCTTTGTCGCGTTCCCGCCGGGTCCAGCAGCAGATGAACAATGCGTTACGCTCCAGCGCAGAACGTGAGCTCGAGCGCAAGCGGTACACGGCGGCGCTTGCTGAACGGCAGTTCAACCGAGCTGATCCAGATAATCGGCTGGTCGCCTCGGAACTAGAGCGTCGATGGGAAGTGGCGCTAAACGACTTGCGCGCCGCCGAAGAAGCGCTTGCCCGACAGACGCCGTCCAAAGCCATCACGCAAGTAGCCATAAGCAAGGAGCTCAGCGACAAGGTCATCAACCTCACCGGCCGCCTGGCGCAGATATGGGGTGACGAGACTGTCGCGGACGCGCATCGCAAGGCTTTGTTGCGATGCCTCATCGAAAAGGTCGTGCTCGACCGTGGTGAGCACGACCTGGGCCTGGCCAGGATCGTCTGGCGTGGAGGCGCCGTGACGGAGCTCGAGGTGAAGATGAGCGTCAACTCCGTCACCAGATTGACGCGAGGCGCGGAGATGCGGGAGCGCTCGCTGGCGCTCGCCCGCGACGGCGTCCCAGACGATGAGATCGCCGCAATCCTTACCCAAGAAGGCCACCGCTCTCCCCGTTGCGCCGATAAAGTGCTGCCCATCACCGTTGGGTGGCTCCGTCGTGCTGCAGCCATCAAGGTAGCTACCCAACGCAGCCGATGGGAGCATGACGGCTCACTCCTCAGCCCGCCCGAACTGGCCCAAAGGCTCGAGATTCCGGTGAACTGGCTCTACGTACAGATCCGAACTAAGCGTTTGCTGATTGATCGCCAGCCAAGCGGTGCCTATCTCTTCCCGAATACACCATCCGTTCTTGATGCTATCGGAGAGCTTCGAAACCACGTCATTGCACAACTTGATCTAAGAATCTGTCAGCCTAACAAGGAGGGGCATCAACATGGGTGATCGACCAGTGCCATCAACTGCGCGGGATTCATCTGCACCCGATGATGCCCGATCCGCGGCCAGCAGAACTTCGCCTTTTCAAGACGTTTCAAATAGAGGCACACGCCGGAGCCATCCCACCATACGATCTTGATTCTGTCGGCTCTTTTGGCCCGGAACACATAAAGCGCCCCATCGAACGGATCTGAGCCGGCATCGCGCACAAGCGCAACAAGGCCGTCGATACCCTAGCGGAAGTCGACTGGATGGCTGGCGAGGAACACCTTCACACCAGAGGGGATCATGCCGAACGCACCGCCCGGATCACCCGTTGCAAGTGGGCCTCGTCGACATCCATGCCGGCGCGCACGACGACCTCGCCAATGGCAATCTCGATCACCGCGCCTGCCGCAGACGCCACCACGCCTTCGCAACTCGAGTGCCGCGCGAGGCAATGTCGGTCCGCCCGAGCATCACGGCGCCAGGCGAATAACTGGGACGGGTGAATGCCGATTCTGCGGGCGATCGCCGAGACGCTCGCGCCAGGCTCCAGCGCCTCTGTCACGACTTGCGCCTTGAACTCGTCCGACCAGTGTCGACGAAGCTGCCGCGGCGCTCCCTCAAGACGGTCGGCGACCGCTTCGATCATATGGAAGGTTCTAGTTTCAGAACTAGGCGCAGACATAGAAGCTCACATCGGCTCACAAACTCAGCAGCCGATAGCCGATCGCTCACCCACTCCGCCAGACGGGGTCTCTTTGCCGCTTACAGCTCGACCATCTCCATCTCAGAATCACTGAGCCTCACGAGGAGGAGCATTCGCATGGGTAGTCGAGCATGTAGCGAAGCTGGATTGGGGTGATTGTCACCACGTCCGCCGCCGACGGCCACAAATAGCGGCCGCGCTCCAGCCGCTTGGCATAAAGTGACCTGCCCAGTCCTGGCAGGCTCCAAATGTCGGCCGCCTACAAGATCTGGCAGGGGCTTAGCTTAACCAGTTAATGTATATAGCGGAACCTCTGTCCCGCATTTTGCCGCGGGGACACGGGCAGGACGGAGGTCACAGATGGTATACAAGAAACTCATCAATCAAAGCGGGCTGACACTTACGGTGTTGCTCATCACGCTCGTCGGCTCCGAGCCGAACCAGTCCGGACCGACCGTCACAGCGGCGCTACCAGTGGGTGACAAGCAGACGATTGAGTACGGTAATGCGCAGAATCCCTTCCTCAATGGCCTCGTGATTTCCTCCTCCTCCGGCGCGTTTTCGACCGGGTCGCAGATCGTGACGACTCGGGGCAGCAGCTGGGATACTGTACTGAACACGCACGATACCTTGCGGGTGGGCTGAACGTAGTGGGCTCGAACACATAACCCGCCACGGCACCGACGATCCCGCAGTGGCGAACTTGGCCGCTCCTGGACGGCAAGCCAATCCTGGCAGCGTCGCAGCCCCGTCCGGATGAGTGCAGCCGATGGACGGAAACGTAAATCTTGTGACTTCCGCGCCCGTTCAGCGGGATCACCGTGCCGGGTGTTGGATGAGCTACGGCGGAGACGAGCCATGATGCCTTCACTTTGCTTGTCTAGCACGACTCCAAGATGCTTGAAGAAGGGCCCCACGAATTCATGAAAGGACCGCGTGCGATCATCATGGAATGACGGTATAGCATATGAGTACCAATCTTATGTTGCAGGAGCCGCCCAGCGCGCTGCGGCTGATCACACAGGCGTATACGAGCCTTCTCATTATCGGCTTCGCCCTGCTGCCCACTCAGTTCATCGCTTACCTCTATTTCCAGCAAGATCCCGCGCTGAAGTTTGAAGACCACCTGTTCCACGAATTCGCCATCGCCGTCGCTACCCTCGAGGGGCTGTTCGTCACATATGTGACGTGGCGTTGCTATCAGTC
Source organism: Bradyrhizobium sp. NBAIM03 (assembly GCF_020194055.1). Taxonomy (NCBI): domain Bacteria; kingdom Pseudomonadati; phylum Pseudomonadota; class Alphaproteobacteria; order Hyphomicrobiales; family Nitrobacteraceae; genus Bradyrhizobium; species Bradyrhizobium sp. NBAIM03. The sequence goes on from NZ_JADYVS010000053.1 coordinate 10,574, forward strand.
TTCAGGCGAGCCTCTGTTGCGGTGGTTGACGCTTGGTTTTCTGGCCTTCGTGCTGATCTATACGCTGCACGGCGCCTTCACCGGGATGGCACATCGCAACATTTGGCTGTTTCTGCTCTATGGGCCAGCGTCGCGTCTGGCGATGTCGATTCTGCTCTTCGTCGGGCTACTCAGCTACAACCGGCCGTCCGACGGACTTGAGAAGCGCTCGGACACGCGCGCATGGCTGACGTGGATTGGCCTGTTCCTTGCGATGGACTTAGCTGTCGCACTGGTCGCCTATTCACCCTATGCTGGGCACCCGGTGGTCCGCCTGTCCATGGAAGGCGGCGCATTGCTATTCAGTGCGCTGAACGTCGCGGTCTTGCTCATGCGACGGATTCACTCGCCGCTCATGCTTGTTTTTGGCGTTTCTGTCGCGTGGTTTGCGCTATCGTCGCTCGCATTCATTTTGGCCGCGCCGTGGAATCATATGTGGTGGCTAGCTCACGCGATCTTCGCCGGCGGATTTTTTTTGCTCAGCTATGGCGTCGTCCAGGCTTTCCGAACAACGAAATCGTTCGCCACCATCTATAGCCAGGAAGAAATGACCGCCCGCTTGGCCAAATCGATGGCCGACACTCAAAAGGCGCTTCAGCAAGTGCAATTAAGCAATCAACGGCTGGAGCGGCTCGCCGCAACCGATCCACTAACCGGCGCCGGGAATCGGCGCCACTTCATCGAGCATATCGGCGCGGAGATCGCACGGGCCAGGCGGACCGGAGCTCCGTTGTCCCTGCTGTCGCTCGATCTCGACCATTTCAAGGACATAAACGACTCACGTGGTCACAGCGTCGGCGATGAGGTCCTGCGCGTATTCGTGCGAAAGTGTCTGGTGGCAATCCGGCCTTACGACTCTGTCGCGCGCGTGGGCGGTGAAGAATTCATGGTACTGCTACCGGGGGCGACGCTCGACGCGGCTGGCGCGGTCGCCGAGCGCCTTCGATCGGCCATCGAACGCACTGCATTCGACGTCGGAGCCGAACCGTCGGTCGGCGTCACCATCAGCGTTGGAGTGTCGGAGTTCAGGCGTGATGGAGACACGCTCGACGGGTTCTTAAACGTCGCCGACCAGCGACTCTATCGCGCAAAATTTGAAGGCCGCAACCGTGTGGTTGTCGCCTAGGATATCGTTCATCGTTCACTCCGTCTCCGGTGCTCTTGACCCGGACGCCCGTTCTCGCTGTTCTCCGAGCCAAAGCCGCCTCTATTAACAACTATTCGGTCATGGTCCATCCATTGCAATTTGCAGGCAGGTTCGCACCGCAATAGGCTGCGGTCACTAGCTGCCGGGAGCTGTTATATCGTTGCTTGCTACGACGGCGTCGCGTGACAGCCGTCGTCAAAGTCTTGAAGCGGCATATTCAGGATATAGCTCGTTGCTTCGGTGCGCGAACTTGCCTGTCGCTCGAACACAACGTTTGCGGGAGGCCGCTATCGCGCCCCGATGGCTCATTGCTGCTTTCGAAGCAGCTACTGAAGTTCGGCATCGGCGCAACATCTGGTTCTCAACAAACATGCTGCGGCCAAGAACCTCACTGGGCTACCCCGCGCTGCGGAGTGTTTGAATGAGATGAGAATGTCAACTCCACGATTGCGCGTATCGCACTTCGATTGGCGCGGTTCTGCCACGAGGGACTTCATTGCTCTCTTCGGCGGCGTCGTTCTCGCTTCACTCTTAGCGCGTCTCTATGGGCTCAGCCCTCGTTTAGCGCAGCTGGGACAGCGCTATGTGGAGTCGGTACTCGACGACATTATATTCATCGTGTTCGTTGCATTCTTGCTGAGCATTGGGCTCACAATCTTTGGTGTTCGGCGCTACCGAGAACTCGCCCACGGAACTGAAGCACGAACCATCACAGAAAGAGAAGTCCGCGATTTGGCGCGACACGATCCATTGACTGGCCTGCCAAACCGCCGCCTGTTTGATGACGAACTTGATCTGTGCGTTGGCCTCGCCACCGACACGCATCAAGTCGCTGTTCTGATGCTCGGCCTCGACGGCTTAAAGCGGATCAAGGATACGCACGGCCATGCAGCGGTGGACAAGGCAGTCTGCGACTTTGCCACAAGGCTTGCCGACATCTTGCGCAAGGACGGCCTCCTGGCGAGGATCGGAGGCGACGAATTCGGGATCGTCCTGCCCAACTTAGCTCCCTCGAGGATCCCGCCAATCTGGCGCGCCGTATCGTGGCGTCTGCCGCCGACAGTTCTGCGATTGAGACTGGCGCAGCCGAGCTTAGTCTTGGAATTGGCATCGCCATCGCTCCGCTAGATGGCGTCACTCCCCACGAATTAGTCAGGCGCGCAGAACGCGCACTTTATCGCGCGCAAGGCGACGGCAGGTCGCGTGTTCGCTTTTTTGAACCGGACATGGACATGCATGTCGAGCGGCGCATCAATATTGAGCGTGAGCTTCGGAGCGCTATCGCAACGCACATTATCGAGCCCCATTACCAGCCGGTGGTTTCACTCGTAAGTAATCGCATCGTCGGGGTCGAGGCGCTGGCCCGTTGGGAGAACAAGACGTCGGGGCATATTCCGCCTGACGTGTTTATTCCGATTGCAGAAGAAACAGGCCTCATCAACGCTCTTGGAGATCAGCTGTTTCGCCGCGCGTGTCTTGATGCCAATGCGTGGCCAAAGACGTTTTCGCTTGCCTTCAACATTTCGCCTGTTCAGTTGCGGGATTCCGCGCTTGGAGAGCGCATTATATCGCTCCTTGAGCAAACCGGCTTTAGTCCGCGCCGTCTGGAAATTGAAATTACAGAGAGCGCGT
>NZ_JADYVS010000054.1:0-11602 GCF_020194055.1 Bradyrhizobium sp. NBAIM03
CCCCTGAACCTCCCCACCCGCCATCGCGACGAAACGGCATGACCCCGCAAGGCCAGTTCCGGCCGGGAAGCTCGCGCCATGACCGCCTCTGCAACGCCTAGTTCCGCTATGCCCTCACGCCGCCTCGGCATCATCGGCAGCATCGTCGGTGTGCTGGCGTTGATGGCGGCAGTGCTGCCGCATTGGGTCGTGCCGATCGTGTTTCCGCCGCCGCCGGCAGACAAGGTGATCGTCGACACCGGACATCGCATCAAGGACCGCATCGTCGCGAAGGTGAAGGGCGTGGAGTTCAAGGCTCCGGACCTCGAGAAATCGGCTGGACGAAGCTGGAGTGATATCGCATCGGTCACGGCGATCTCGCTCGGCCTGCTCGCCATCCTGCTGTCGGTGCTCTCGCTAATCTTTCGGGAGGAACGGCTCCTTGCCGCTGTCGCCGCCGCACTCGGCACCGGCGCCATCGCCATCGAAATCTCCTTCTTCCTGATGGGCGTCCTGATCCTGATCGCGTTCCTCTATGTGGTCGGGAGTATCATCGGGTTGTTCTGAGGGCGGGTCCTGCCACAAGTGACGGACGGACGTGTGCGGGTCCCAGCCGGCACAATTGCTCCCGCGCTCAAATCTCTGTAGTTTCCGCCCGAAACAGGCCCTCCCACTCAACAGGACAGCGAGAACCCCGTGGCGCCCATCCAATACATCGTCGAGGGCGGTCACCGGCTCTCGGGCTCGATCGAGCCGTCCGGCAATAAGAATTCGGCGCTACCGATCATCGCCGCCGCGCTGCTGACCGAGCATCCGGTCGTGCTGGAGAACGTGCCGCGGATCCGCGACACCGAGACGCTGGTCGAGCTGGTCCGCTCGGTCGGCGCGTCGGCCGAATGGTCCGCGCGCAACACGCTTCACATCCATGCCAAGAGCATCCGCGCCGCCGACCTCGACCCCGAGCTGTGCGTGCGCATTCGCGCCTCGATCCTGCTCGCCGGGCCGCTGCTCGCCCGCTGCGGCGAGGTGATGCTGCCGCCGCCGGGCGGCGACGTCATCGGCCGCCGGCGACTGGACACGCATGTGCTCGCGCTGGAGCAGCTCGGCGCCAAGGTCACCGCGACCGATCGGCTCGAATTCCGCGCGCCAAAGCTCGCGGGCGCGGACGTGTTCCTGGACGAGCCGAGCGTCACCGCCACCGAGAACGCGCTGGTCGCGGCGGTCGCCGCCGACGGCATCACCTATTTGCGCAACGCGGCCTCCGAGCCGCATGTGCAGGACCTCGCCAATTTCCTGGTCGCGCTCGGCGCCAGGATCGAAGGCATCGGCACCAACACCATGATCATCCATGGTCAAGCGACGCTCGGCGGGACGACGTACCGGATCCAGCCCGACCACATCGAGGTCGGCTCGCTGATCGGGCTTGCCGCCGTGACGCGCTCGCCCTTGCGCATCGCGCGCGCGGGGGTTGAGCATCTGCGCTCGATCCGCATGGGCTTCGAGCGGCTCGGCATCGTCTGCCGGATCGAGGGCGATGATCTTATCGTGCCCTCCAACCAGACATTGAAGATCCAGGACGATTTCGGCGGCCATGTGCCGAAGCTGGAGGACCAGCCCTGGCCGGCCTTCCCGGCCGACCTGATGTCGATCGCCATCGTCACGGCCACGCAATGCGAGGGCGTGATCCTGATGTTCGAGAAGATGTTCGAATCCAGGATGTTCTTCGTCGACAAGCTGATCGCGATGGGCGCGCGCATCGTGCTGTGCGACCCGCACCGCGCCATCATCGCCGGCCCCAGCCGCCTGCACGGCGCCACAATGACCTCGCCCGATATCCGCGCCGGCATGGCGATGCTGCTCGCGGCCGTCTGCGCCGAGGGCACCTCGACCATCAACAACGCCGACCAGATCGAGCGCGGCTATGAGCGCATCGAGGAGCGGCTGAACGCGCTTGGTGCGAAGATCAAGCGCGTACCGGAGCGGAGCTAACCTGTTCTATTTTGGCGGATTCGCGTCGAAGGCCTGTTTGCAGGCCGCGGACAAGCTCGCGTAATTGTCGCCGAGGCATTTGCGGATGCGGCCGCTCCCGGGCATGGTGCCGGCGCAGAACCGTGAATAGTCTGCCTTGCAGGCCTGCTTCGCCTCACTCCGCGCATCGCCTGCGGAGGCTTGCGAAAGAAACAACACGAGAAGTGCGATCAGACTCGCGGCCGCAAGACCCGCACGCACGTAGACGGCCGTCCGATGCGAGAACCTCACCACTGGTCCGCTTGCCGTCCTGTCAAATCGTTGCACCATATCATCTCCACCAATTCGCAGACATCGATGTAGGTGATACGTCTGGACGGGCCGAATCCCTCGTTCACTTTGCGAGGCTCAGCGAAAATAGCCGCCGACGAGTTGTCGGCGTCCTTTCGCTGAAATTCGTTCCAGCATCTCGACGAAGGTCGAGACGACGAGGTCGCCAATCTTCACGCGCTTGTCGCGGGCATCCTTCACGGCTGCTTCCAGCTCGGCCTTGTCGAGATTCGTCTGCGCCGCCGTTTTCATCGCCTTCATCAACGCGAGCCGGTACTCGGCCTGGAGCGGGGCCAGCTCCGCCTCCTTGCCGCGATAGATGCTCCACAGGACCTCCGCGTCTTCCGCCGGCAATCGCTCCGCGACGCGCTCGATCATGCGGAGCGGCACGCCCGCGCCGGCCCGGAAGCCGCCGGGCCGCAGCCATTGCACCGAGACATAGGTGAACAGGACGACGTTGACGCACAGCGACAGCAGCATGAGCGCCCGCCAGGGAGTGGACCATTCTCGCCAGAACTTCATTGCACCGATCCATAGCCGATTGCGTAGATGTCGAAGACGCCGCTCATGACGGACAGGGGATCCGACGGCGTATGGACATAGGGTATCGTTCCCGCCAGCCACACGCCCACGATCGCGGAGCAGGCGAGGCTTGCGGCGGGAACGAGCGCCGGCCAGCGCAGCAGGCGACGATACCATGCCGGCCGATGCTGCTGCGGCATGGCGGAGAGCCTCTGCAGGACAAGAAAGCTCGAACGGTCCGCCCGCGCCGTCTCGATCTCCGGGGCGACGGCAAGGAGCCGGTCGAAGCGCGACTGCTGGTCCAGGACCGCAGCGCCTTCCGCAGTCGCCGCAATCCGCCGCGCGGCCTCGCGCGTCGGCGCGGGCCAGCGCTCGACGTCACCTCCCCATGTCTCGGCCAATTGTCTGAACTGTTCGGGCGTCATACGTGGCTCCCCGTCTGCTGTATTTTCTGAACATTTGCCTTGAGCGCCGTGCGGGCGCGGCCCAGCAGCGATTCGAACGCCTTGGCGCTGACGTCCATCGCCTTGGCGGCCTCCTCGCCGCTCAATCCCTCCATGTGGAAGAGCGCGATCGCGCCGCGCTGCCGGTCCGACAGGCCGGCCATCGCGCGATTGAGAAGACTGAGCTCCTCATCCGCGATCAGCCGCTCGACGGCGTGCGGTCCCATGTCGGGTACGTCGCCGGCGTCTTCGAGCGGCAGGAACGTTCGCCGCCGCGTGCGATCGAAGGTCAGGTTGAGGACGATGCGGTAGAGCCAGGTCGTAAACTTCGCAACCTGCGGATCGAACGAGGCTGCGTGCGTCCAGACCCGCATGAACGCCTCCTGGCCGATATCGTCGGCCTCGGCCGGGTCGCGCACGATCCGCTCCGCGACCCGCAGCGCCCGAGGCAAATGGCGCCGCATGAGGACGCGAAACGCATGCTGCCGCTGCGCCGAAACCTCCGCCATCAAGGCCTCGTCCGATGGCTCTTCCATCACATCGATCTGTTGCTCTGGCCTGCGGACATCGTAGTCGAGAATTGCGAACCGATCCTACCAGGCGATAGCCGCCTCCAACCGAGCATCAAAAGCGCCAATAGACTCCGGCTCGCACCGTGTGCGTGTCGAGCCGGGACTCGCGCGCGCCGAAGGTCGTCGCGCCGACCGTCTGGGCGGCCAGCGTCTTCGAGCCGTAATTGTCATAGAGATATTCGAGCCGGACCGAGGCCTGCGGTGCGAAGCGGAATTCCCCGCCCGCTCCGATCGACCAGCCGATCCGTGTATCGCTCCAGCTCGCAACGGCCCCGATCCCATTGTCGAACGCCTTGCTCTCGACGCCCGCGACGGCAAGGCCACCGGCGGCGAACAGCAGCGTGCGGTCGAAAGCATAGCCGATCCGTCCACGGAGATGGCTGTTCCAATTGACCGCGGATTGAAGCTGCGTGACCGCGGGGGTAGGCGCAAAGCCGGTATCGATCGTCGTGCGCGCATCGACGAAGTTCACGTCGCCCTCGAGCCCGGCGACGATCCGGCCCCATTGCGCCGAGAAGCCCGCCGTTGCACCGACGATCGCGCCCTTCGGATCGACAAAGTGGAATTCACCCGTCGCGGGCAGCGAGATCTCGGAGCGGCCCGAAAGATAGCCGGCCTGAACGCCGAAATAGGGCCCCGCCCAGCTCAGCAGGGCTGCCGACGCCGCCTGCGCCGGCGGTGCTGCGGGCAGCCTCAGGTCGGCCGCTGCAGCGGCGCCGGCACCCAGGATGGCAGAACCGATGAACAGTGCGGCGAACGTCAGTCTAAATCTCGTTATCATACTCAATTCCCAATGTGAGACCGGCCCAGATTCGCCGCACATGACGAATACGGTGCAACCCGACCTTTCCTTCGCCTGAGCCCCCGCCTTTTTTCAGCGGCACCCGCCCTCACATTTCTTTGCCGTTACTTCGCCGATCGAGGCTGCTATGTCCCCGGCATGACCGAGCTTTTGGATACCAAACGGCGGTACCGGGCACGCCTGGACGCACGGCAGAACCATCTTGCCGAAGAATTCATCGAGACGCTGCGCCTCGCCGTGCCGCTGATGCTGACGCAGCTCGGCCAGATCGCGATGATCACGACCGATCTTGCGATGATCGGGCGGCTCGGCGAGGAGGCGGTGGCCGCGGCGGCGCTGGCCCATACGGTCTATTTCGTCAGCTTCACCTTCGGGCTCGGATTGACGTCCGCAGTGTCGCCGCTGGCGGCGCAGGCGTTCGGCGCCGGCGACGTCAGGCGCATTCGGCGCTCCTTGCGCGTCGGTCTGTGGGCCGCGCTGCTGATTTCGCTGCCGATGATGGCCTCGCCGCTCTATGGCGAGCAGATTTTGCTCGCGCTCGGTCAAACGCCGCACTCGGCCGCGCTGGCGCAGCACTATCTGAACGGCCTTGCCTGGGGCATCGCACCGGCGCTCGGATTCATCGCGCTGCGCAGCATGATGAGCGCGGTGAACCGGCCGCAGGCGCCGCTGTGGATCACGCTGGCGGCGATCCCGGTCAATGCCGCGCTGGTCTATGCCCTGATCCACGGCCTGTTCGGCCTGCCCGAGCTCGGCCTGTTCGGCGCGGGGCTTGCGACCACGCTGGTCAATCTCGGCACCTTCCTCGCCGCGCTCGCGATCGCCGGGCTACGCAAGCCGTTCGCGGACTATCATCCGCTCGCCCGCCTCTGGCGGATCGACTGGCCCTTGATGCGCCAGCTGATCTCGATCGGCGCGCCGATCTCGTTCTCCCTGCTGCTGGAATATGGCCTGTTCTCCTCGGCCGCCCTGCTGATGGGCTTGATCTCGACCACCGCGATTGCCGCGCACCAGATCGCGCTCCAGGTCACCGCCGTGCTGTTCATGGTGCCGCTCGGCATCGGCATGGCGGCGACCGTGCGGGTCGGTCATGCCTTCGGCCGCAAGGATCCGGCGGCGGTGAAGCGCGCAGGACTCGTCGCAGCCGTGCTCGGCCTCGCGCTGGTCTCCGCGCTGACGATCGCCATCGTGATCGGTCGCTATCAGCTCGGCCGGCTGTTCTTCGGCGCCGGCAGCGAAAGTGCGGCCACCGTCGAGCTGACGGCAACGCTGCTGCTGGTCGGGGCCAGCTTCTTCATCGCCGACGGCCTGCAGACCATCATGGGCGGCGCGCTGCGCGGCATCAACGACACCAAGATGGCCCTGCTGTTCGCCGCGATCGGCTATTGGGGCGTCTCTTTTCCCATCGGCTGGTTGCTGGCGTTCCACACAGGGCTGGGCGCGATCGGCGTCTGGATCGGATTCTCGATCGGCACGTTCGTCTATGCCGGGCTCCTGATCTTGCGCTTCCGGATGCTGACGCGCAAAATGGCGGGATGATCGGGACGGTCCGCGAAGTCGCGCCTGAAGTCGATGCCGATGCGCTGCTCGCCGGCGCGCAGTTCATCGACGCGTTTTGCGTGGACATCGGCGCCGCAGCGGTGAATGCCCGCGAAGCCTGCACCAGGATGGTGCTGCACGGGCCGCGCTGGATCGACGCACTGCTGCGCCTGCGCAACATTCTGGTGAGGCCGTTCGGGCTGAAGACATCGGGCGAAGGCGCCCCGGCGCCGGGCGGCATGATCGGCCTGTTTCCGGTGCTGAGCGAGACGCCGGAGCAGCTGGTCGCGGGCTTCGATGATTCGCACCTCGATTTCCGCATCGTAGTCGACGTTTCAGGCAATGCCGCGCGCCGCCATGTGACCTCGACCACGCTGGTGCGCACGCACAACCTGCTCGGCCGGACCTATCTTGCGCTGATCATGCCCTTCCACAAGCTCGTGGTCCGCAACATGATGGGACGCATCGTGGAGACGGCCCGATGAACTGTGCGGGCCGACATTGAACGAACACGCCCTGTTCAGCCCACCGGCCCTGCAGTCCAATTGTCGCCAGCGAGCGGACTGACTTTCACGTCAGGAATGACACCGAGGTCCATGCTCGGATCGAAATGGCGCATCGTTCGCTCATTGAGGTCGATGATGCGGCCAGGTCTTAGTGGTCCCACGTCGTTTATCTTGACGATGACCTTCTTGCCCACGGCCTCGACGAGAGCATATTTCGGCCTCGCGCCGAATCCGACCCCACCGAATTTCCGGCGCAGGCTCGTCTTGATGGCAGCCGTCCAGGCGGAGGGATCATAACGTTCGCCGGAAGCCGTCTGCGGACCGCCCTCCTCCTTGCCGGGCTTGAACGGATTATAGGTGGACGCCGCGCCAATAATCGCATCGCCGGAGGCGGCATCGACGACGGCACTTGAGTGATCCCCACGCGTTTCACTTCGAGCAACGGCAACAGAGAAGGCAAGCGTAACCAGGGCGCCGCAAACTGCGGCGCTCGAGCGGAAGAGCATCATGAGTCCTGTGATTTTTTAGATTGTCCGGTTCCAGAACCGCAAACGTGGTCAAGCGAACGCAACAGCGCTCATGAACTTGCCGAACGTTTTGCGGATTCGAGCCAACCCCTGGCTACGGACCGTTGTGAGAACCGGAGTGGTCTCACGTCGTGTTTAGCTTGCCGCCGATTAAAACAGAGAATGCGTCAGCAACATGACCCGATGGAACCTTGTGCGTGGAGCGGCTTAGAGCCGCAGACCGCCGATCACCGCCGCGCTTCGCACACGCACATTACTGTCGAAAGCCGACGTTGACGACGACGCGCCCGAACTCACTCCGCAACGCGTGCGGTTTTATCTGTCGAGGCCTCCGACCATTCGCCGACGACGCGGTCGAGGTCGCCGAGATTCTGGTGCATCTGCTCCAGGGAGAAGCCGAGCGCGAAGAAGCGCTCGGCTGTGTCACTCGCGTGGCCGCGGATCAGGCCATCCTGACGGACGGACGCGACCGCCTCGGCATAGTGCTGGAGCGCGACATGGACGGGATGGATCGGCGGCGCGCCGACGCCCTCGCGCAAGGCGCCAGCGGCCGAGCGGAGGAAGCGGGCGATCACGGTCGACACTTCCGACAGGGGCGCTGCCAGCCGCAATTGCACTTCCACCGGCAGCGGCACCACCGTGGCGCGGCCGATCATCACGACGTCATGGCGCAGCCGCAGGATCGTTCGCAGCAATGGGCCGGTGTCCGGACCGCTCGACAAGCGCGCCGCGCGCTCACGCTCGGCTTCGGAGCCGATCGCATTCAGATTGACCATCGCGGTGCCGATGCCGTCCTGGATCCGGTGCAGCGCGTCGTTGTCGCGGCCGCGCGTGAGGCCTGCCAGCAGCTCGGCGAGGGCATCGGCGATCAGCTCGAGCAGAACCGCCGCGCTGGCGCGGATCTGCCGCACCGCGCGCGAGGGCAGCACCAGGAAGGAGACCAGCAATCCCGTGACGGCGCCGACGCCGACCTCGCTGACCCGATCGATCGCCGAGGTCAGGGGATCGGCATGATGCAGGGTCGGAACCAGGAGCACGATCACGGCGGTGACAGTGGCGGCGCTGAGGCTCGGATTGATCGCGGCGATGAAGGCGAGCGGGGCGACGGAGAGGACCAGCAGGCCGAGCAGGCCCGCCTCGCTGGAATAGGGAATCAGGATGGCGATGGCGCCGCCATAGAGGGCTCCGCCGATGGTGCCGAGCATGTAGTCGCGCGTCGCCTTCAGCGAGCGGCCGACGCTCATCTGGGTCACGATCAGCGAGGTCAGCACCGCCCAGAGCGGCAGCAGCAGATGCAGCGCGGTCGCGATCGCATAGGCCGCTGTCGCGGCGACCGTGACCCGGATCGCCAGCCCCAATTGCGTCCGCCGCGCTCGAATCCGGTCGAACAGCTGCCTTGCGCGCGTCATGCGGAATATCCCGATCCTTTTCGCCTAAGCAAAAGCATGGCTGATCCCCGCCGACGCAAGGCCGCTTGAAAGGCCAAATCAGCCCGCCTAACTTGCGCGCCAAATCGAGGAAACACGATGGCTCACGAAACCGCAACGCTCGCCGCCTATGTCTTCAATCTCAAGTACCAGGATATTCCGGCGGAGGTGCTGGAGCGCGCCAAGGTCCTGACGCTGGACTTCCTCGGCAGCGCCATCAGGGCGCGACGCGAGGCGGAATCGACCCCGTCGATGCTGAAGATGCTGGAGGCGCTGGCGCTCGACACCAAGGGCGAGTCCACCGTGTTCGGTGATGCCAAGACCTGGACGCCGGCGGTCGCGGCGCTGCTCAACGGCGCGCTCGGCCACTCCCTCGATTTCGACGACACCCATGCCGATTCCTCGCTGCATCCGAGCGCACCGGTGGTGCCGGCCGCCTTCGCTGTCGGCGAGATGGTCGGCGCCTCCGGGCGCGACGTGCTCACGGCGATCGTTGCTGGCTACGAGGTCTGCTGCCGCCTCGGCAATGCGCTCGATCCGACCTCGCATTACGCGCGCGGCTTCCACCCGACGGCGACGGCCGGCACCTATGGCGCGGCCGCGGCGGCGGGCAAGCTGTTCGGCCTGAGCGAGAAGCAGCTGATTGCCGCGTTTGGCGTGTCCGGCAGCCAGGCCGCGGGCTCGCTGCAATTTCTGGTCAACGGCGCCTGGAACAAGCGCTACCAGGTCGGCGCCGCCGCGATGAACGGGGTGATCGCCGCGACGCTCGCGCGCAACGATTTCGTCGGTGCGACGGAATCGGTCGAGGGCAAGCACGGCCTGCTCGCCGGCTACACCGACGATGCGCATCCCGACAAGGCAGTCGCCGAGCTCGGCAAGACCTACGAAACGATGAAGATTGGCGTGAAGCCCTATCCGAGCTGCCGCTACACCCATGCCGCGATCGACGCGCTGATCGCGATGCGGCGCGAGCACAATCTGACGCCGGAGCAGGTCAAGCGCGTCGAGATCGGCCTGCACCGCAACGGCATCACGCTGACCGGCGACGCCGCGACCAAGCGGCACCCGCGCTCGGTCGTCGGCGGCCAGTTCTCGATGTTCTTCACCGGCGCGCTCGCACTCGACCAGGGTTCATTCGGCTGGGACGATTACAACCGGCTCGGCGATGCCGCCATCGACGCGCTCGCCGACAAGTTCGACGTGGTGCAGGACGATCGCCTCGAGATCGGCCGCACCCATCCCTTCGGCGCGCGCGTCAGCATCACGACAGATGATGGCGTGCACGAGCGGCTCTATGCCGATCCGTCCGGAGAGCCGACCTCGTTCCCGGACACGCAGGCGATGCAGCAGAAGTTCTTGACGCTGGCCCGCCCCGTGCTGAACGCGCGCGCGGAGAAGCTTGCGGATGCGATCATGACGCTGGAGCGGTTCGACCGCGTGGCGCAGGCGACGGAATTGGGGAGGTAAGTTCACCGCGGCGCTCCGCTTCCCCCCTGGAGGGTAAGAAGACCTCAATCCCCTCCCGCCAGCCTCCCCTTCTCGCGCGTTGCCGCCACCACATCGCGCACGAGGTCGAACACACCATCGACGTGCGGCGATGCGTTCGGGGAACGTCCGAGCCGCACGATCACCAGCTGCTCCGACGGGATCACGATGGTGTACTGCCCGATCGTGCCCTTGGCGAAGAAGGCATCGCGCGGCCAGCCGTGCTTCACGCGAAAGTTTGCGCCAAAGCTGTCGCCCTGGTTGGTCCAGAAGCCGGCGCCGATGCCGACCCACGCATTCGGCGTGGCCGTCGCCGAATAGGTGACCCAGCCTTCCGTCAGGATGCGCTTGCCGCCGGCGACACCGTCATTGAGATAGAGCTGGCCGAAGCGCGCCCAGTCGCGGGCGGAGGCGAGCATCTCGCTCGACCCTTCGATCGTGCCGGCCCCGTCGAGCTGAAGCACCACATTGCGCATGCCGAGCGGGGCGAACAATTCGCGGCGCGCAAAGCGCAGCGCGTCTTGCGGTTTGCCGCCGGCCGCATCGCGGATCAGATGCGAGAGAATGAGCGTGTTGCCGTCGTGATAATTCCACACGGTGCCGGGCGCGGTTGCGAGCGGCATGCTCTCGGCATAGGCGGCCATGTCCTTCTCGGCGAATTTCATCCGGTTGACCGGCTCGAAGGCGGAGCCGAGCGAGGCCTGCAGCGAGCTGCCAAGCGCAAGGCCCGCGGTATGGCGCAGCAGCTGATCGACATTGATGGCATGGCGCGGATCGTCGGGATCCTTCCAGGCGGCGACCGGTGCGGGGCCGTCGAGCTTCAGCTTGCCCTGGCGCACCAGCACGCCGATCAGCGCCGAGACCACCGACTTGGTCATGGAGAAGCCGAGCAGCGGCGTCTCGGGGCCGATGCCGTCGGCGTAGCGTTCGGCGACGACGCGGCCGGCCTTCATCACGACGATGGCGCGGGTGCGGCGGTAAGGCGGCTGAGCGGGCTCGGCGAAGGCGCGGTCGAGCGCGGCGCCGAGCTCGGGGCTCTGCGGCGGCACGATCGCGGGGCCGGCGATCGCGGGAAGCAACGCGGGCCGCTTGTCGTCAGGCAGCGGCTCGACGGAGGCAATGCCAGCGCCGTGCTCGAGCGTGCAGCCGAGGCCCTCGCGATAGATGGCGTGGCTGCGGCCGAGGCCGAACAGCGTCACCGTGACATCCTTGCGGACGCGGTCGATTCTGTACTCCATCGCCCAGCTGATCAGGCCCGCTCCGGGCATGGCGTCGGTGGTCTCGGCGAAGTTGCGCCCGGGATCGAGGCCGGACACGAACGTCTCGGCGCACAGGATGTCGGCGACGAAGCCGGTCGCGACCTTCGGCACGTCGTGGGCTCGAGCCGCGCCGAGCGCGAGGCCGGCTGCGGCGATGGCGGAGGCGAAAAGGAGAATCTTGCGGCGGCGGGTCACGGGCGTTCTCCGGCTGAGGCGTATGCCGGGGAGGAAGCGGGATGCGGG
>NZ_JADYVS010000055.1:0-11215 GCF_020194055.1 Bradyrhizobium sp. NBAIM03
AGGCGGAAGATGTTATCCAGGATCTTGGCGTTGTTCGGCTCCTGCTCGAACTTCACCAGCTGATTGTCCACGGTGTCCAGGCTCTCGCTGGTCTCCGTCAGAAACTCCCGCAACAGATCATCCATGAGCTACGCCTTACTGACCCGGGCCGCAAACGCGACGTCCGAGCCACCCTTGGCACGGACGGACGCCCTATCCTGGATCGTTAGACATCCCCTTTCACAGTCCCGTTAATTTCATCCTCCGTGCTACTACGGATTTTGAAGAGAAGTTTGCGGTTCTGCCGCGTGTTGCAGCGCTTTTCGGCAAAACCATCCCCGCGCCGCAACGGCGGGAGCCGCGCGGTGAACGAGCCACTAATCGCGCGACGCGGCGTGCGAGAAAGTCCTGCTCGTGAAGAACGATAGAGGCGGTCGAGGCAAGCCGGCCGCGCCCTCGTCGCGCGAGTGCTTGGGCGTTGCCGGATCTAGGCGGTCCACGCTCGAGGTAAACGAAGCGTTACCCCGCGGGGAAAGCGGCTCGTGTCGCGCTAACCGAGCTGCACGGCCGTGGCAATGTCGGAGCGGGGGCGAGGCTCTGCCAGGCAATCGTTGATGGCGGCGAGCAGCGCGTGCGGCGTGAACGGCTTGCGCAGACAGCGCGCGGCGCCGAGCTCCAACGCCATCCGCAGGAAGTCCGGCGCGGGCGAGTCCAAATTCGCGAAGGCGTAGCCGGACATCGCGATCAGCGGAATGACCGGAGCCCGGTCGTGGAAAATCCGGATCGATTCGAACCCGCGCATGTGCGGCATGAAGATGTCGATGATCATCAGATCGAATTGCTTGTGCTCGAGGGCGCGCAGTCCGGCTTCACCACCCTCGGCGATCGTCACCCGAAAATTGTTGCGCTGGAGGTAAACCTCGATGGCCATGCACACCATCGGGTCATCGTCGACGACGAGAATATGGCGCAGATCGTCTCGCCCGGATTGAGCTTCCCGTTCCGGCGATTCAACAATCGAACCGTGGGGCACGCCTTTCTCCTTTGCTTTCGATGAGAGATGAAACTAACATTTTTGCGGACGCGGTCGAGGCGACGCGAGCCGGCCCAATGGCCAGCGCGACTGCAATGCCTTCCGGCTCCTGAGGCCCCCTTGCCGCTTTTTCCCTGCGCAATCGTTGCAGGACGGCCGCCTCGTCAACGAATCAGCGTGCGCTACTTAATTCCGCCGCAAATGAGACAGGTTGTCTGCCCTCTAACGGGTATATGGACGACACCACAACCTTCAGATTAGTATTTGCGCGCCGTGCAACTGAGTGACGAAGGCCGCCGCGCCCAGCGTCCATCGAACCCGCCGGATTAACCTGCATGACCGTGAGCGGCCGCCCGCCCAACCAGCTGCTGCAACTGCTCGATGCCGCGGATTTCGATCTGCTGCGTCCGCACCTCGCGACGGTTGAAATGGTCAGCAAATCTGTCGTGGGCGAGATCGGCACTGCACCGAGACATGTCTACCTCCCGCATGGTGGATGCGTTTCGATCAGGGTGAGCCTGTCCGAAGGACAGACGATCGAAATTGCGATGCTGGGCCGCGACAGCGTCGTGGGGCCGGTGCGGCCCTTGCCGACGGCATCTCGCCGATGGACGCGGTTGTGCTGTTCCCAGGAGCTGCTTCCGTGATCGAAATCGGAGTTTTCCGCGCGGTCGCGACCGCAAGCGCACGCCTCCGCAAGCTGATGGTCCGCCACGAGCAGGTCATGCTCGCGCATGTGCAGCAATCGCTGCTCTGCAATACGCTGCATCTGGTCGAGGCGCGGCTCGCGCGTTGGCTGCTCCGCGCCCACGACCTGTCCGACGGCCAAATCCTGCCGCTGACCCAGGAGGCGCTGGCGCAGATGATCGGCGTCCGCCGCAACGCGATCTCGCTGGTCGCGCATGCGCTGCAGCGCGCCGGCATCATTCGCTACAGCCGCGGCCAGATCGAGATCATCGATCCCAAGGCGCTGCTGGCGACGTCCTGCGGCTGCTATTCGGCGGTGAAGGCCCATCACCTGCGCCTGATGGGAGTCGTGGCGTGACGGGAGCACGATGCGATCTCTGTGTTCCGACGTGCACGCAGCGTCGATGCATCGCCAGGGCGGACAACTTGTCTCAATTGCCAATATATCCCGCCGCGAGGATGATGGAACTTACCCGCGCACCGCGTGAGTGCAGGCGTGCGATTCCCAGGTGCAAGGGTACGGAGGAGGCAGCTTTGGAAAGCATGGCGCGTCCGTCCAACGGTTTCCTGTCCGCACTGTCGGCAGACGATTATGAGTTGATCCGCCCGCACCTGCGAACTGTGGATCTGCCCCACGGGGCGGTGCTGGTCGAGACCGGCGAGACGCTCATGCGCGCCTATTTTCCTCACCGCGGCGTGATCTCGCTGGTGGTTGAACTGGCCAAAGGCGAGCATGTGCAGGTCGCCATGATCGGCCGTGGCAGCCTGCTCGGAACGCTCGCCATCGAGGGTGATGCGTGTGCGTTGAACACCGCCATCGTGCTGGTTCCCGGCGCCGCCTCGGTGGTGGATCTGGACCGCCTGCGCATGGCCGCCGATCAGAGCAGCGCCCTGCGCACGCAGCTTGCGCGTCACGGGCTGGCGGTCTACGCCCAGGTGCAGCAAACCGCGGGCTGCAACGCCGCTCATCCGGTGGAGTCGCGGCTGTCGCGCTGCCTGCTGCACACGCATGACATGTCGGGCGAGTCGCGTCTGCTGCTGACACAGGAGACCATGGCTCAGATGATCGGGGCCCGGCGCAACAGCGTGTCGCTGGTCGCCAACTCCCTGCAGCAGGCCAATTTCATCCACTACAGCCGCGGACACATCCAGATCACCAACCTGGACGGGCTGCGCCAGACGGCGTGCGAATGCTACGCCGCCGTGAAGGCCCAGTACGACCGGCTGCTCGGCCCGCCCTGAACGCCGCGGTCGCTTGGTAAACCGCGGGCTAATGCCGGCCTGCAAACACCAGCCATCCTGCTACCAGAACTGAAATTCGAAGGCCGTACACACGCGACATGCCTCGCGCGGCGGCGTGCCGCGCGACACGAACCGGGATCAGGGCAGGCAAGACATGTTTGACGTCACCGTCGCGCCTGCGAACGCGATCGATGCCGAACCCGCGCGCGAGCCGCGCGCGTACGAAGCGCTGGTGCGCGAGATCGGCGAGGACGGTGCCGGCGAAGTGCGCGACGTGTTCTGGAGCGAGACCTGCGCGCGCCTGCAATCGTTCCGCACGCTCTCGCCCGCGCAGCACCACGCCAGGATCACGCGCGAAGCGCATTCGTTGAAGAGCGCGGCCGGAACGTTCGGCTATCTCAGGCTCGCAGCGCTGGCGCTCCGGCTGGAGAAAACCGCGGAAAGCCTCGGCGAGACCGAATTCCGCGCGCTGCTGGACCTGATGGATGCGGCCTACGCCGCCGCGCATGCGCAGGAGCCGCAAGGCTAGCTCGCTTGGGATGCGCGCTCGTCGCGCTGCTTCGCGTGAAAACGCTCCGGACTACTCGCGCGTGCATTCCCGCCGTACTTCTACGGTTTGCGATTTTCACAGATGGCTAATCATAGCTGGCGATAGTCCCGGAAAACCAGGAGGGTTTTCCATGTTCACCTACGAGACCGCAGACCAGAAGGAGGTTCGTCGCTTCCGGATCGCACAGTTCAACGGCCGGATGGCGACGGTGAAGGCCGGCGGCTCGACCGTGACCGGTTTCGTGCGCTCGGTGCTGGAGCAGGAATCGAGCATGCCCCCCCGCTGGACCATCACGATCATTCCGAGCGCGCCGAAGGAAGAGATCAAGCCGTTGCGTCCCACCTCGCGCGCACGTCCCTTCGCCGAAGACTATTTCTGAGCGCCACGGATTTCCCAACTTTCGAGATAGGCGTCGGGTCTCGCCCGACGGCGGGCGACGGGCCCGGCCTCAGTCGATCGAATGCAGCAGCGCCGCACGGACGAGGTCCGCGGTGTTGCGCGCACCGAGCTTGCGCATCGCCTCGGCGCGATGGCTCTCGAAAGTGCGCGGACTGATCTGCATGCGAAGCGCACCCTGCTTGTTCGAGTAGCCTTCGCTGATCAGCCTCAGCACCTCGCGCTCGCGCCTGGTCAGCCGCTTCTGGCCCGACGGGCCGATCAGATTGGCGCTCGGCGGCCGCGGCGGTTGCAGCACGCGGACGGCCTTCGATTCCGCTTCTTCGGACGGGCTCGGCAAGCCGCCCTTGGAGCCGCTCTTGGGCGGGCCGGCGAGCTGCTTGACCAGGCCGCAAACGCGCTCGGTCTGGGCCAGCGCGTTCTCCACCACCCGCTGCAAATAGGCGCGATCGCCGGTCGCGGGGACGAGCTGATCGCTGTGGTGCTTGATCTCGCCCATGTAGAGCAGCAGCGCGGTCAGGGGGCCATTGAGCTCGCGGGCGATGGCAGCCGCCATTTCGTCGGCCGCCTTGGCACGCAAGGCGCTCAGGCGGGCGAAATCGAGCTCTTCAGCTGAAGCAGCGCTGCTCTCGTGCCATGCCGACGGCCGCGAATCGGTGGCCGTATCATTCTGTGACCCCATGTCACTCGTTTAGCGGAACCGGCGCGGGTCTGTGATTAACTTTTTGCTCCGTATGACTACGGTGATTTAGACGGTTTTACGCTGAAATGACGACTTCGGCACAATTTGTGCTTGCGCGGCGCCGCACGCGACCATGCAGCGGTTGAGTTTTCTGCCGAAATCGCGGGGTGGGAACGGGAAAGCTCCTCGGCGAACGCCTTGCTCCGACATCCACCCCCCGGATTTTACGGATTAATTAACGGCGACTTGCTTCTCTAGGGAGGTTGAGAGCGCGCAAATGCCTCCACGCATTGGGCCCGCAAGCCCGCGGGCCACGCTGCGAAAGATTGCGTGCCATGGACGAGATCGACCGGCTATCGGAATTTCTGCAGAGGCTGACGCCGCTGTCGCGCAGCTGTCTGCTCAGCGAGCTCGAACGGCTCGAGCTGTGCGGCATCGACATGCCGGGTTCGGCCGACATCCAGGCCCGCTTGCGCGCCGAATTCCGCAAGGACGGATCGACCCAGGCGCGCGCCACCAGCCCGTCGCGCTATTTCTTCGCGCCGCTCGAGCTGCTGCTGATCGATGGCGCGCCCGAGCATGCCAACATGGGGCGGATCTCGCGCAATACCCTCACCCCGATCTGGGAATGGATCTGCCGCGACCTGCTGCCGACCATGGCGCGCGACTACATCAAGGCGATCGGCGACCAGGTCGCGGCCAACAACCCGAAGGAAGTCCAGAAGATCGCCTCGACCTTCCAGATCAAGGTCGTCAAGGTCCTCGAGAGCACCCTCGCCTCGCCCGAGAGCGCCGAATCCGCGCGCGCCAAGCTCGGGCAATATACGGCCTCGCGCACCGCCTTCGACGACGTCGTGAAGATGCTGCACGTGTTGCGCGCCGGCGATGCACTGCCGAAGTTCAACGCGAAGCTGCCCGACAAGATCGCGAAGTTCGACGACGGCCAGGTCGCCCAGATCACCGCGCAGCTCGATGCCTTCAAGAAGGCGCATCCCCAGGCGCTGCCCTTCGCGCTGGCGCTGGTGGCGCGACGCCTGAAGACGTCCTGGCAATTGGTGCGGCTTGCTACCCGAGCCGCTGCGAGCAAGGCCGCCGCAGACGTCGCCGCCACCCCCTATGCCTGCGTCGTTCCCATGGTTCTCGACCGGCTCGACGACAAGCGTCTCGCACTTCGCGTCGCGCTCCGGCACAACCGGGTGCTGATCGCCCGCGACCTGCTCGCGGACATCTACGACACCGAATATGCGCTCAAGGTCCGCATCGACGGCATCGAGCAATGCGAATGGGGCGTCCGCCTCCAGCAATTGATGGATGCGATCGCGGCGCTGGTCTCCGCCGAGGTGAGCCGCTTCCCCGACAATGTCGGCCACATTCTCGGCTCGCGGCGGCTGCGCAGCCACGATACGCTCAGTGGCAAGCTGACCTATCTGGCCTGGAAGGGACGCGACGCGATGCAGGACGGTGCGGCGGCGTTCCGCAAATTGATCGGGCAAACCTAAAGCGTTTGAGCATGATCTTTCCGGAAAACCGCTGCACACTTTTCCGGATCATGCTCTAGACCCGGTTCGGCCGCGAAAAACCGTGCGCCGCGCGGCTAGCGCGGCAGGCACAGGAAGCGATCCATGAATCGCCCTGACAGCACGAACCTGAACCACCAATACATCATTCGCCGCATCGACATAGCTGTAATCCTCGACAGCCCTCCACCGGCTCGGGGGAGCTTTAGCGCGAGCGCGGCAACGCGCGTGTGATGTGCTTCACATTCTCGGCCGCCGGCGCGGACCCGTTGTCGCATGACCGTCACGAGCGAAAGGCGGCGGTGCGCGCATCGCGGGAAGACGCAAGCGTGAAAGCCGCCGCCGATTCACGTTGCGCCGGCTTCATCGCCGCCGCGGGACAACCGCGCGCGTGCACCCAAAGGGTTCGTCGACAAATTAGCTCGAATTGCAGGGCTTAACGTTACTCAGATAATTCAAGAACGATGTGAAGCTCTCCTTATTTGAACCCACGCTCCGCGTTTAAGAAACCGTCACGGAACGGGAGTGGTGTACGATGAACGATGGGATGATTGAACTCGTCGGACGAAGGCCTGTGACCTTCGGACGGCGAAAGGTGACGCCGCGCGCCTGCGTGGCCGACAGCAAGCGTCACTTGCGCGCGTTCCTCAGCGAGATCCTCGAGGATCTCGGCTTCGTCACCTGCGAATGTGCCAGCGCCGACGAGCTGAAGACGGTGCTCGCGAGCGAATTGCCGGATCTGATCCTGCTCGGCGTCGCCGCCGACGGCATCGAGCCGGGACGATTCCTCGAAGTCCTGGTGCGTGAGGCATTTGCCGGCAAGGTTCTCGCCGTCGGCGCCCGCGATTCGATCATCGTCAAAGCCGTGCGGCAGGTCGGCGACGAATATGGCCTTGCCATGCTGCCGCCGCTGACCACGCCCTTTGCCGCGGAGACGCTGCGCGAGCGCGTTGCGATGCTGCTGCCGGATGAGCCGGCGCCGAGCCCGGCCGTGCATGTCGGCGAAGCCCTGCATGCCGGCTGGCTCGAGCTCTGGTACCAGCCCAAGATCGACGCGCGCACGCTGGTCCGCAACGGCGCCGAGGCCTTGGTGCGGATGCGGCATCCGACCTGGGGCGTGGTGCCGCCGGCCTATTTCATCCCGGAGCCGCACGATCCGCATTTTCGCGAGCTGTCGGAGTTCGTGATCGATCGCGCCATGCAGGACTGGCACTATCTTCTGGAGCAACAAAGTCCGGTCGACCTGTCGATCAATCTTCCCGCCGCCTATCTCAGGGAACCGCAGGCGGTGCGCGATCTCTGCCGCCGCGTGCCGACGCATCCGGCCTTCGGCGGGCTGACGGTCGAGATCGACAGCGAGGAGGCGATCCGCGAGCTCGATTTCCTGGCCGAGGTCGCGCGCGAGGTCGGCCTGCACAATATCGGGCTGTCGATCGACAATCTCGGCGCCAACTGGCCGTCGCTGATGGACCTCGACAAGATTCCCTTCGTCAAGCTGAAGGCCGACCGGCAATTCGTCACTGGCAGCGGCGGCGATCGGCTGAAGCGCACGGTGTGCCGTCACATCGTCGAGCTGGCGCAGACCTTCGGCGCGCGCGCGGTAGCACAAGGGGTCGAGAGCCGCGCCGACCTCATCGCAGCGAGCGAGATCGGCTTCGATGTCGTGCAGGGCTTTCTATTCGGCAAGCCGATGCCGCTGAAGAAGTTCGCGAAGGCCGCGCTGACGCGCACCGTGATGGGATGACCGCGTTCGCTACGCCGTTTCCTCGCGGAGATCTGCCGTTGACCGCATCGCTCCTGGCTTGCCCGGCGCGCCGCCTTCGTGAGCGGAATCGAGGTGGAGCGCGAAACCCCGCGCTCCGGGAGACTCGAGCCCGGCGCGGAGCTGCATGCTCGGAATGATGTAATCGCCGCCATTCTGGCGCCGATAGGGAATCGGCAAAGTCGTCGCGAGCGTTCTCATCCGCTCGCGCAGGCGTTCGGCCGTCGCGCCGAAAGCGGCTTCATCGAACCTGTCGGCCTGATAGGCCACGAACGGCGGCAGGACGTCATAGCCCGGATAATAGAGAATGCCGTGATTGATCGGAAACAGCAGGTCGTCGATCGGCCCGTTGACCCCGCGAGCGGAATAATGGTCCAGCCAGCCGCCGGCGGTCACGATCAGCATCGCGCGTTTGCCGGCCAAGGTCCCTTCGCCGTAACGGTCGCCCCAGCGCTTGTCGCTGTGCTCGCCGACACCATAGCCGAAGCCGTAGGCGAACACGCGGTCGACCCAGCCCTTGAGTATCGCAGGCATGCTGAACCACCATAGCGGAAACTGCAGAATCAGAGCGTCCGCCCACAGCAGCTTCTCGATCTCGCCCTTGACGTCGGCAGTCAGCGTGCCCGCCTCGAACGCCTGCTTGGATGCCGCGGCGACCGCGAGACGCGCATCGACCGGCAGCGACGGAAAGTCGCCGCGGTCGACCTCGGACTTCCAGCCCTCGGCATAGAGGTCGGAGATCCGCACCTCGTGCCCCTGCGCCTCGAGCTCTCTGACGGCGACATCCCGGAGCGAGCCGTTGAGCGAGCGCTGTTCAGGATGAGCATAGACGATCAACACTTTCATGTTCGGGCACCATTGGATTGAGGATTGTGGCTCGGCAGATAGCGCGGTGGCCCGCGATCCGATAGACGTAGCCGATGGATAAGATTGTGCCGGAAAATGGATAGGCCGGAGGTTACGCTCGAGCGCATGCGCAGCTTCGTGCGTGTCGCCGAGCGCGGAAGCCTATCCGCGGTCGCGCGCGAGCTCGGGGTCGGCCAGTCCACGGTGACGCGGCACATTCGGGAGCTGGAGCAGGCGGTCGGCGTACCGCTGCTCACCAGGACCACGCGCAGGGTCACCGTGACGGAGGAGGGTCGCAATTACTACGCCGACTGCGTGCATGTCCTGCGTCTCGTCGAGCAGGCCGGTGATGAAGCGCGCTCGACGCGCGGCGCGCCGGCCGGAACGGTGCGGGTCTCCTGCACCGCGGCGTTCGGCGTGCTCCACGTCAGCCGCTTGATCTTCGCCTTCCAGGACGCTTATCCGGAGGTGTCGGTCGACCTCAGCCTGACCGACGAGCGGATCGACCTCGTCAGGGAAGGCGTCGATGTCGCGCTGCGTCTGGGGCCGCTCGCCGAAAGCTCGATGAAGCTGAAGTCGCTTGGCCAGTCGCGGCGGCTGCTCGTGGCCGCACCGGACTATCTTGCCGCGCGTGGCCGGCCTGCGCGCCCGCAGGACCTCGCCGATCACGAGGGCGTTCGGATGTCCAACATCGCCGGCAGCGATGTCCTCGTGCTGCAGGGGCGCCGCGGCGGCCGTCATGCGATAGCCTTCACCGGGCGGCTGCGCCTGGATCACGGGCTTGCCGCGCGTGAGGCGCTCGCGGCCGGCCGCGGCATTGCGCCGGCGCATCTTTGGCTGGTCAGCGACCTGCTCGCGGACGGCAGCCTCGAACGCGTGCTGCCGGACTATTCGCCGCCGCCCGTGCCGCTGAACATGCTGATCGTGCCGGAGCGGTCCGGCATTGCGCGCGTGCGCCTGCTGGTCGATTTCCTCGCCCAGCAGATCGCGCTATTACCCGGGATCGAAAGGCCCCAATCAGGGCTTTCTGTTCGGCAAGCCGATGCCGCTGAAGAAGTTCGCGAAGGCCGCGCTGACGCGAACGGTGATGGGGCAGCAGTGAGGCCTAGCGGCAGACCCAGACGCCGTTGACCAGCACGCGAGCGCAGGTCGGCGCCGCGATAGCGGCTCCTGCGGCTGCTGCACCGACGGCCGCGCCACCGACCACGGCACGGCGGGTCGTTCGACGCGCGACGCCCGCGACACTCGCCGGCGTCGCCGGCCGCCCGACGCGGGCTTCCGCGCTCTGGATCGAGACTGAAAGCCCGTCCTCGGCCGACCACTGCACCGAGGTCAATGCTGCACAGGCGACAACGGCGCCGGCCAGCCACAATTTAGTTCGCATGACGTCCTCCCTCGCTGTTCAGGCAAGTAAAGGCAGACACCGAGTCGGGACAGGCATTGATCTAGATCAAGGTTCGGCGGCCGCATGACACTGGCGGGAGGCGTGAGGCGACAGGCTCACGCAAACCGCCGCGCGAAGAAGACGCAGGCGACCACGATTGCGGTCGCGGCGATCATGCTTGCTGCGACCGGCTCGCCGAGCAGAAGGCCGGCGAGCGCCAGGCCAAAGAACGGCTGCAGCTGCTGCAGCTGGCCGATTCGGGCGATGCCGCCGATGGCGAGCCCGCGGTACCAGAAGATGAAGCCGACGAACATGCTGAAGACGGAGACATAGGCGAGCCCGATCCAGGCGGGCACACCGATGCCGCTCCAGACCGGCGGCCACGTCAGCACGGCGAGCACCAGCATCAAGGGCAGCGCGAGCAGCAGCGCCCAGGAGATCACCTGCCAGCCGCCGAGGCGGCGCGACAGCGCGGCGCCCTCGGCATAGCCGAGGCCGCACAGCACGATCGCGGCGACCATCAGCAGATCGCCTTGAAGCGAGGCCGCGTCGTCGCCGGCGAGAGCAAAGCCGGCCACCGTGGCGCTGCCGAGACAAGCGAACAGCCAGAACAGCGGCCGCGGCCGCTCGCCGCCGCGCAGCACGCCGAAGATCGCGGTCGACAGCGGCAGCAGGCCGATGAAGACGATGGAGCGCGCGGACGTGATGTGCTGGAGCGCGAGCGCCGTCAGCAGGGGAAAGCCGACCACGACGCCGATGGCGACGATGGTGAGCGAGGCGAGATCACGGCGCTGCGGCCGCGCCTGCCGGAGCAGGCCGAGCACCACAGCACCAATCAGCGCCGCGATGACGGCGCGCGCCGAGGTCAGAAACAGCGCCGAGAAGCCGCCGACGGCGACGCGCGTCGCCGGCAGCGAGCCGCTGAAGATGATGACGCCGAGAAGCCCGTTGCCCCAGCCGCTGGCGGAAGAGTGCATGTTGGTCTCGCTTGGTGGACGGCGGCGGATCGGGTGCCGGGGCGGTTGAACGCCTCGCGTGATGGCATGGAACAACAAAAGTTCGAAAACAACCCCATGCACAGTAGACGGGGGTTGCAAGATCAATGGGTTAGGCGGGGGGTGGAATTAGGTGCGGGTC
>NZ_JADYVS010000056.1:0-10058 GCF_020194055.1 Bradyrhizobium sp. NBAIM03
CCCCCTCGCCCGCCCCGCTGTTCGTCGCCATCGTGGCTCTCGCCGGCGCGCTCGCAGGTCTCGCCTCCGCCGTGACGACCGCGATTGTCGCGGTGATCGGCGCGGCGCTGTTCTTCCTCAACCGCCACGGCGTCTCCGGCCATGGCGCCGCCGATCTGGCGCCGCTCGGCCTCCTGGCCGTCACCGTTTTCGGAACCGCCGGCATCACCGGGCTGATGCGCGAGCGGCTGCTCGGCAGTTTCGCGGCCGAGCGCCGCAGCCACGCCATTGCCGCGCGGCTGTCGGCCGCGCTCGACAAGGTCGATATCGGCATCGTGCTGCTCGATGCCGAGACCCGGGCCGAATTCATCAACCGCGCGTTCCGCGACTATTTTGCGGTGCCGGACGAGGTCGCCGAGGCGAAGCCACCCTTCATCGCGCTGATGTATCACGGCCGCGACACCGGCGCGTTCGCGCTGCCCGAGGACGAGCTCGGCACTTTCATCGCGCAGCGCATGGAGATGGTGCGGGTCGGCGATGCCACGCCGATCAACGTCGCGCTGCGCAACGGCGAGGTGCTGCGCTTCGTCTGCACCGCACTGCCGGACGGCGGGCGGATGCTGAGCTACACGCCCGTGACCGACCTCGTGCGCCACACCGATGCGCCGGCGCGCGCCGACTACTACCGCTCGCTGCGCGATCCGACCGGCCGCAAGCTGATCCAGTACTTGCGCGTTGCGGAGTGAGGCGAGTGTGCGATTGATCGGCAGCAGGATCATCACGTATGAAGGGCATCCCTTCATCGCGCACCTCCGAGATCGCGGAAATTCACATGTCGCTCATCATTCGCGCCGTCACCAGGCAGGATTACGATCAATGGCTGCCGCTGTGGGACGGCTACAACGCCTTTTACGGCCGCTCCGGTCCGACCGCGCTCGCGCCCGAGATCACTGGGATGACGTGGCAGCGCTTCTTCGATGCTTATGAGCCGATGCATGCGCTGGTCGCCGAGGACAACGGCCGCCTGCTCGGGCTGACGCATTATCTGTTCCATCGCAGCACCACCGCGATCGAGCCGTCCTGCTATTTGCAGGACCTGTTCACATCAGAGGCCGCGCGCGGCAAGGGCGTCGGCTCGGCGCTGATCCATGGCGTCTACGAGCGGGCGAAGCTGGCGGGATCGCCGCGCGTCTACTGGCAGACGCACGAGACCAATCTCACGGCGCAGCGCCTGTACGACAAGGTCGCGGAGCGCTCCGGCTTCATCGTCTATCGCAAGATCTTCTGAGGCGTGCCGGGAGCCTGTGGATAACTCCAACCTGTCACCCGCGCGTAACACAGCAAGGCTAGGCTGCCCCTGCGTCTGGTCAGGCCCCCCGTCACCGATCATGCGCCCCAAGCGGTCCCCGTCAGTCGCCGCGTCTGACAGGGGCCGCATTTTTTTGCTGGCAGCGTTACTTGGCAGCGTTACTTGGCGCCGCGCCCCACGGTCTGCATCACCTCGAAACCTTCGAACTGGGGATGGCCGAGATAAAGCGGCTTGTTGTCGCCGGCCTTATGATGCGCGGCGCGAAACGCTTCCGACTTGGTCCAGGCCTCAAACGCCGCATAATTCGCCCACACAGTGTGCGAGGCGTACAGCGTGTGGTCCTCGGCTTCCGGCCCGCGCAGCAGGTGAAACTCGATGAAGCCAGGCACCTTGTCGAGATGGGTGTCGCGCGTGAGCCAGACCTGCTCGAAGGCAGCCTCGGAGCCCTTGGCGACGCGGAAGCGATTCATGGCGATGTACATGGGGTGGTGTCTCCTGTGGGCGCGATCGTCAGGATGCGGTGCTCTCTCGCTCCCTCTCCCCGTTCTTACGGGGAGAGGGTGGGGTGAGGGGCTGCCTCCGCGAGTTCGGTCTCGATTGTAGGCGATGTGCGCGATGCACGCACGGTCAATGTGGGAATCGGATGGACTCCCCTCTCGGGAATAGTGTGCCTTGCCCCTCACCCGAATTGCTCAGGCGCACGCGCCTGAGCAATCCGACCTCTCCCCGCAGAAGGGCGGGGAGAGGTTAAGTCAGACCACAAGCCCCTTCATCGGCATTGCGCTTGCGCTGTCGGGGAACACCGTCTCGGCCAGCGTGCGATCGGACAGGCCGAACTGATCTTGCAGCACGCCTTTGATCACCGAGCGCAGATCCGTGGTCGGCTTGAGGTCACGGCCCTCATACAGGTTCGCGAGCCTGAGGCCGGGCCAGTCCGCGATCACCCGGCCGCCTTGCACCGCGCCGCCGGCAAGCAAGGCGATCGTGCCGGTGCCGTGATCGGTCCCCTCGGTGCCGTTGATGCGCGCGGTGCGGCCGAACTCGGTGGCGACCACCACGACGGTGTCGCGCCAGCGATCCCTTAATCCGCTTTCGAATTCGGCGAGCGCGCCGTCGAGGCCGCCGAGCAGGAAGGCGAGACGCCCCACAGGGCCCCCTTCATTGGCCCTCAGCATGTCGGCGAAGCGCCCGAGCACGTGCGGCCTGATCGCCTCGCGCTCGAACGCCCCGGCCCAGATCCGCGCCAGCTCGCCCTTGCTGGCGGAGATGCAGAAATGATTGGACCAGAACGCGACGAGGCGCTCGGTGAAGCCGCACTCGGCGAGCGTGGCGCGCTGCAGCCGCGCCAGTGCCTCGGCGCGAAAGGTTTTCTGGATGACATTGAGCGGCTGCGGCGCTGGCTTGGCAGCAGGCGGCGCGGCGTTCGGCTGCATGGCCTCGGGCCGAACGGTGTTCTCGGCGGGCTTTGCATCGGCCATTTGGCCGGTGATCTCTGCCGCTGCATTCAGCGAGAGATTGCGGCGCAAGGGCGCGTTCTGATCGGCGGGCGGCGTCTCGGCGGGCGGAGCAGCCTTCGCCGCCTCACGCGCCTGCTTGACCTGGTTCTGATAGGCGAACACGGCCTGCCCGAGCTGCGGCGTCGATTGCAGGCCCGGCGCTTCCAGCAGCACGCCATTGGGACGCGAAAGCTCGGCCTTCACGAAGCCGCGCGGATCGGAGCTTGCGTTGACGAGATCGCCCGATGCACCGCCGCGGGCGCCAAAGCCGAAGCGGTTGAGCGCGACGAGAGCGGCTTGCGAATCGCGGGCCATCGATGATCTGTCCTTCGCGCGCTGCGAGATGCTTTCCTTTCGACGCGGTCGGCGCGTAATATACTGCAGCGGCAGATGAGCCCGCCATGAAAATGACGGCGAAGCTTCGACGTAAAACATGACAAATCCGAAAGAAATCCCGTCAGCGCCGGCACTTGCGCGCCGTCTCACCTGTTCCCGTTGCGGCAGCGAATTCGGCTGCGATCTCTCAGGCAATTGCTGGTGCGCGGAGGAGACGGCAAAACTGCCGATGCCGCTCGAGGGCGACGACTGCCTGTGCCGGGAGTGCTTGCGGAAAGCGGCGGCGCGTAGCCCGGATGGAGCGCAAGCGTAATCCGGGAATCGTTCCGCTAGCACCGGCCCCGGATTTCGCTGCGCTCCATCCGGGCTACGAAGTTTACACCTCATGTCCCGGCGACTTCCGCGCCATGCGGTCGAACGCATCCAGCAGCCTCTCGCGCCAGGCATAGACTGGATCATCCGCTTCGAGCAGCTTGAACGGGCTGACCACGCGCGCCCATTGGAATCCGCCGAACACGATGTAGTCGGCGTAGTTCGGTGCCTGCCCGCCGAGAAAAGGCTGCGTCTTGAACGTCTGCCGCATGATCTCGAGCGATTTGCGGAACGCGACGACGCCCGCATCGCGGCCCGCCATGATCTCCTCGAGCGTCTTGCCGCCGAAGCGCGCCTCGCGCGACTTGCGGAAATAGGCGGCATCGACCTCATTCAGATTGTTCGGGATGTCGGCGATGATGAGCGGAAAGATGCCGCCGACGATGGCGATGTCGCCCCACGCATTGATCATGCGCGCCATCGCGCGGCCGCCCTCGCCGCCGAACAGCGACGGGCGATCCGGAAAAGTGTCCTCGAGATAGTTCGCAATAGTCCAGGAATCGACGATCGGCTTGTCATGATGCAACAGCACCGGGACCTTCTCCGAGCCGTGCGGCGCGATCGCGCTCTTCTCGGTGAAGCGCCAGGGCAGCGATTCCGCCGCAAGGCCCTTGTGCGCGAGCGCCATCCGGGTGCGCCAGCAATACGGGCTGAAGGGGCGCGCGGGATCGGTGCCGACGAGTTCGTAGAGTTTGAGCGACATTGAGCAGTGCTCCGTCATTGCGAGCGCAGCGAAGCAATCCGGGCTGCTTCCGCGAAAGACATTCTGGATTGCTTCGCTGGCGCTCGCAATGACGATGTGGAGAGAGGTGTGCGCGTCACCGCCCGTTCGCGCGCAACAGCCTCTCGCCGCCTTCCGTCACCGCGATCACCAGCCCGAGACCGGCAATCGTCTCGCGCGCGACGTAGCCGCGCTCGGCGGCGTCCTCCCAGATGGTGAGGCGCGGGCACGAGGTCTTCCAGGTCGCGATCACCTCGGCGTAGGCGCGTGGCTCGCGCGCCACCCATTCGACGAAGTCCAGCACCAGCGGATCGGCGACTTCGCTCATTGCAAACCTCCCTTATCGAAGGCGGCCAGAACCGGCGCACGCAGCAACAGCCAGCCGCCGTGGACGATGTAGTAGCAGGCGATGGTGGTGATCAGCATGTTCGACCAGGCGATGAACTGCTGGTCGGTCATGGCTTCGAGGATGCGCCGCGCCAGCGTGGTGCCGAGCATCGAGGCTGCGATCGCGACGACGGCGAGCACGGGATCGAGGCCCGCGGCCTGATCGATGATGCCGCCGAAATAGATCAGCTTGGTGAAATGGCTGACGACCTGGCACATCGCTTTCGTCGCCACCTTCTCGCGCCGGCCGAAATCGCCGCCGAGGAAGAAGGTGTCGAGCAGCGGGCCGGAGACACCGGTCATCAGCATCAGGCCCATGCAGATCGTGCCGTAGACCGTGCCCTGCCAGAGGCTATCAGGATCCGGCTTGATGTTCGCCGGCAGGAGCCGCGCCATGAACGGGGTGATGCCGAGCAAGAGCAGCGCCGTCGGCTTGTCCGGCACGTAGCGGGTCAGCGACCACGCCGCGAGTGCCACGGCCGCGCCGACCATATAGTTCGCAACCGGCCGCCAGCGGATATGCGCCCGCCACAGGAACGCGCGCCAGCCGTTCGAGGCCATCTGCGTGATCGCATGCAGCACCATCGCGGTCGGCAGCGGCATCAGCGCCAAGAGCACGCCGATCAGGATCAGCCCGCCCGCCATGCCGAACAGCCCCGACAGGAATGCCGTGGCCACCATCAGCAATCCGAGGGCAGCGATCATGATGGGCGTCACGAGGGAGTTCTCCGGTGGTACCTCAACGTAAGGGACGAACGCTGCATCACTCCCTCCCCCCGCAAGCGGGGAGAGGCGAAGATCGCGGTCGCCGCCTGAAACACAACTTGGAATTACTCTCATTCTTGTGCCTCGCTTGCGCCTCTTCCGCAAACTGAGTTATCTTGCCCTGGCATCAGCTTTCCTGAGGGTGGGTCATTTGCGGCGGCTGCTGTTTCTCAACGGCATCAAGGCGTTCGAGGCGGCGGCGCGGACCGGCAGCTTTGCTGCGGCCGGGCTGGAGCTGAGCGTATCGGCGGCCGCCGTCAGCCGCATGGTGCACCTGCTCGAAGAGCGGCTCGGCGTCGCCTTGTTCGAGCGCAAGGCCAACAGGCTAGTGCTGACGCAGGCCGGCCGCGCCTATCAGAGCGGGCTGACCCCGATCTTCGATGCGCTGGCGAGCCTCACGGCGCAGGTGACGGCGCCGGCGAGCGTGCGCGTGCTCACCATCGGCGTCGGCCACACCTTTGCGATGCGCTGGCTGATCCCGCGCCTGTCGGAGTTTCGCAGCGAGGAGCCCGACATCGAGGTGCGCTTCACCACCGGCGGCGCCACGGTGCCGTTCGGCGAGGACTGGAATTGCGGCATCAAGCTCGGCACCGGCGACTGGCCCGGCCTCGTCGCCGAGCCGCTGTTCGCCGGCGACCTCACCCCGGTCTGCGTGCCGCGCCTTGCCGGCGGATTGAAGCGCCCGGCCGACCTGAAGGGACCGAGCCTGATCCGCGTCGCGCACTCACCCGAGGACTGGCCGATCTGGTTGAAAGCGGCGGGCACAGCGAGGATCAACGCGCGCGGGCCCGAGTTCCAGTTCTACGGCCAGGCGCTGCAGGCCGCGGCCGACGGGCTCGGCATCGCGATGGGCATCCGCCCCTATATCGACGACGATCTCGCGGCCGGCCGGCTGGTGGCGCCGTTCGACCTCTCGGTGCCCAAGGGCATGCGCTGGTACCTGCTCTATCGCAGCTTCCAGACCGAGCAGCGCGACTTTGCCGCCTTCCGCCGCTGGATCATGCGGGCGGCATCGGAACCCGCCGCCCGGCCGCGCCGGATCGGCCGTGCTGCAGCGCGGAACTGAAGGCGGGCAAAAAAGCCGCCCGCTTGTGAACGGCTTCACATCCCAAAATCCGCAGACGTGGTCTCGTGACCCTCCGAAAAGAAACGTGGGACCTACACTCATGACGACCCTCTACGACGGCTTTGACATCGAATCCTTCGAAGCTGGCAAGGGGCTGTGGCACGCGCGGATCCGCCGTGCCGATCTCAGCCCGGTGGCCATCGACGGCGTGCTGTTTCCGGCCATGGAAGTCGGGTTCGCCTGGCCCGATCGCGATGCCGCGATTGCCGATGCCAAGCACCACATCGATCGTTTCCGGCTGCGGGCCGGCGACGCCGACGAATAGGCGGTCCGCAGGCGGATCAGAGACAGGGCGGCGGAAAAAGGGGGAACCGGTCATGTCCATCATCGAAACCGATGCAGCGCGGCCGCGGATCTACGCCCGCGCAGTGCTGTCCAACTGCCCGGAATGCGACAGCGATCTCACGGTGCTCCGTGTGATCGGCGGCCGCGCCGGATGCGAGTACTGGACCATGCGCTGCACCGATTGCGGCGGCATTCATCTCGACATCCTCGAGCCGAATGTCGCGGCCGGAGACGACGAGGGGCCGCTGCCGGCGGCGTGAACCGCAGGGCTGCTGCCAACCTGCTGTCAGCAGCCTGCACGGCCACGGGCATTCACCCTTTATTGCGGGGCGGACTCGTCCCATATTCGCCTCATGGCGAAGAAACCTGCATCCTCCGAAAAATCCGGCAAATCTCCCAAATCCAAAGCTCATCGCCCCGACGTGCAGCCGATCGGGCCGGCGCTGGCCGAACTGCTCAATCCCGCGATCAATCGCGGCGATGCGGGCCTGGGATCGGGCACCGGCCTGCAGCCGCCGCCGGACAATTCGCGCGACCGCCGCGCCGGGGGCGAGGCCGCCGCGCATCGCGCGCGGGCTTCGACGCCGAAGGAGTTTCCGCAAGATGCGGCGCGGCCGATGCCGCTGCGGCCCAATCCGCAGCCGCCGGGCGCCCGTCAGTCCAGTGAGCTGGCCGGACTGGAGGATGCGCCGCAAGCCAATTACGGAACTGCGGCCACGATTCCGACGCTCGATCCGGAACTGGCGCGGCAGCTCGGATTGCCCACCGAGGAGGACGATGCCGAGGCGCTGGCGCGTCCGCCGCGGTCCAAGATGGAGGCGCTCGGCGTCAAGGCCACCGCGGATGCGCTGGAATCGCTGATCCGCGAGGGCCGGCCGGAGTTCCGCAAGGGCGACGGCTCCATGAAGGTGTGGACGCCACACCGGCCGCCGCGCCCGGAGAAGTCCGAAGGCGGTGTCCGGTTCGAGATCAAGTCGGCCTACGAGCCCAAGGGCGATCAGCCGACCGCGATCGCCGAGCTGGTCGAGGGCATCAATCGCAACGACCGTTCGCAGGTGCTGCTCGGCGTCACCGGCTCCGGCAAGACCTACACCATGGCCAAGGTGATCGAGGCGACGCAGCGCCCGGCCCTGATCCTGGCGCCGAACAAGACGCTGGCCGCCCAGCTCTATGGCGAGTTCAAGAACTTTTTTCCGGACAACGCGGTCGAGTATTTCGTCAGCTATTACGACTACTACCAGCCGGAAGCGTATGTGCCCCGCACGGACACGTACATCGAAAAGGATTCCTCGATCAACGAGCAGATCGACCGCATGCGACACTCGGCGACGCGCGCGCTGCTCGAGCGCGACGACGTCATCATCGTGGCGTCGGTGTCCTGCATCTACGGTATCGGCTCGGTCGAGACCTACACCGCGATGACCTTCGCGCTGAAGAAGGGCGAGCGCATCGACCAGCGCCAGCTGATCGCCGACCTCGTCGCGCTGCAGTACAAGCGCACCCAGG
The DNA here is from genome assembly GCF_020194055.1 of Bradyrhizobium sp. NBAIM03. NCBI lineage: Bacteria > Pseudomonadati > Pseudomonadota > Alphaproteobacteria > Hyphomicrobiales > Nitrobacteraceae > Bradyrhizobium > Bradyrhizobium sp. NBAIM03. Next base: position 8,283 of record NZ_JADYVS010000056.1, read on the forward strand.
CCGATTTTACCCGCGGTACCTTCCGTGTCCGCGGCGACGTCATCGACATCTTCCCGGCGCACTATGAAGACCGCGCCTGGCGCGTGAACCTGTTCGGGGACACCATCGAGAGCATCGAGGAGTTCGATCCGCTCACCGGCCACAAGCAGGACGAGCTCGAATTCATCAAGATGTACGCCAATTCGCACTATGTGACGCCGCGGCCGACCTTGGTGCAGGCGATCAAGTCGATCAAGTCGGAGTTGAAGCAGCGGCTCGACCAGCTCCACAACCAGGGCCGCCTGCTGGAAGCGCAGCGGCTGGAGCAGCGCACCACTTTCGACCTCGAGATGATGGAAGCCACGGGCAGCTGCGCCGGCATCGAAAACTATTCGCGCTACCTCACCGGGCGTCGCCCCGGCGAGCCGCCGCCGACGCTGTTCGAATACGTGCCCGACAACGCGCTGATCTTCGCCGACGAGAGCCACGTCACTATCCCGCAGATCGGCGCCATGTTCCGCGGCGACTTCCGGCGCAAGGCGACGCTGGCCGAATACGGCTTCCGCCTGCCCTCCTGCATGGACAACCGCCCGCTCCGCTTCGAGGAATGGGACATGATGCGGCCGCAGACCGTCGCGGTGTCGGCAACCCCGGGCAGCTGGGAGCTGAACGAGAGCGGCGGCGTGTTCGTCGAGCAGGTCATTCGTCCCACCGGACTGATTGATCCTCCCGTCGATATTCGCCCCGCGCGCACGCAGGTCGACGACCTCGTCGGCGAAGTGCGAGCCACTGCGCAAGCGGGCTATCGCTCACTGATCACGGTCCTCACAAAGCGCATGGCGGAGGACCTCACCGAATATCTGCACGAGCAGGGCATCCGCGTCCGCTACATGCACTCGGATATCGACACGATCGAGCGCATCGAGATCATCCGCGATTTGCGTCTCGGTGCCTTCGACGCGCTGGTCGGCATCAACCTCTTGCGCGAAGGTCTCGACATCCCCGAATGCGCCCTGGTCGCCATTCTCGACGCCGACAAGGAAGGTTTTCTGCGCAGCGAGACTTCGCTGATCCAGACCATCGGCCGTGCCGCGCGCAACGTCGACGGCAAGGTGATCCTCTATGCCGACCAGATGACGGGGTCGATGGAGCGCGCCATCGCCGAGACCAACCGCCGCCGCGAGAAGCAGGTCGAGTACAACAATGCCAACGGCATCACGCCGGAGAGCGTGAAGAAGCAGATCGGCGACATCCTCAACTCGGTCTACGAGCGCGACCACGTGCTGGTCGAGGTCGGCGGCCACGACATGACCGACGACGTCATCTCGATCGGCCACAATTTCGAGGCCGTGCTGGCCGATCTCGAAACGAGGATGCGCGAGGCCGCCGCCGATCTGAACTTCGAGGAAGCCGCCCGCCTGCGCGACGAGGTCAAGCGCCTGCGCGCGACCGAGCTCGCCGTGGTCGACGACCCCACCGCCAAGCAGCGCACCGTCGCGACCAAGGCGGGCGCCTATGCAGGAGCGAAGAAATACGGCGATGCCGCCAACCTCCCGGTCAGCGCCATGAAGAACAAGAGTGCCGCAACCGCGCTCAAGGCCGGCGGGGCTAAGGGCTCCCGCGTGCACAAGCCGCATCTCGACGAGATGCACGGCCCGGAGTCGTTGCCCTATCGCGAGAGCCGCGCGCTGCCGTCAAAGCCGTTCGGCAGCACCAGCAGGATCATCCAGCCGACGGATTCGCGGCAGTCGGGACCGGAGTTCGGGCCCGCGCCGAAGTCGACGGGCGGGGCACCGG
>NZ_JADYVS010000057.1:0-10041 GCF_020194055.1 Bradyrhizobium sp. NBAIM03
GCGCCACCCGGAGGCTCTCGGCCAACAATCGCTCCAGCTTGTCGCCGAGCCGCTTGCGCCAATGGCTCAGGTCCGAGCGCTCGTGCGGGAAAACGTGCTGGAAAAACTCTTCGCCGGTGAAGAACTGTCGAGTGGGCCGAGGGAGTTTCACCCTCAGCCCCTCACAGAACCGGACGTGATACTCTCGCATCATCCGGCTCTTGTCACCCAACCGTTGCGTGACCAAGGCGCGCCCAGTGGACGAAGAATGAGGGATTGCGCTTCGCAATGCTGTTCAGCCGCCGCAAGCTCCGTCCCCGGTGCCTTTTGAGCGACTTGTACTTCCGCCGGAGCCACACTCCGAGACGTTCGTCAAAGTACGTGAACAGCTTCCACATCTCCGTTGGATAGAAACGCCCATAATACTGCCACCACCCTTGAAGGATCGGATTGAGTATTCGGGCTATATCAGTCAACGGAAGCGGCGCGTGCTGTGGCAAGCGCCAGCTCCTTATCCGCTCCCGCATGCGTTTGAGCGCCTGCGGGCCAACTGCGGGAAGGAAGCGTGTGAAGAGCTTTCCCCAGCGATTCTTCGCCCTGCGGGGTTGGAAGGTGAAGCCAAGGAAGGTGAAGTGGATCTGCGGATGTGTCCCACGTCGATTGCTGTCCCTGCAATAAACCACTTGGGTCTTTTGCGGGTGCAGTGTCAGATGACAGTCGGCAAATCTCTTTTCTAGCGCAGCCTTCAGATGTTCTGCTTCCTGCCGTGTCCGGCAATGGCAGATTGCATCATCGGCATAGCGCTCGAACGGAATGCTCGGAAACGTCCGACGCATCCACGCATCGAAGGCGTAGTGCAGAAAAAGATTCGCCAGCAGCGGGCTTACCACTCCACCTTGCGGTGTTCCGGCCTCCCGTTTCTGGATAGTCCCATCGGGCATTTCCACCGGAGCCTTCAGCCATCGCTCGACGTACAGCAAAACCCAGGCCTCCTGACAGTGCTTCCGAAGCGCTCTCACCAGAAGGGCATGATCGATCGTGTCGAAAAAGCCTTTGATGTCGAGATCCAAAGCCCAGTCATAGTCCCAGCACCGCTTACGCGTTTGCTCGATCGCCTGATGCGCTGATTTGCCCGGCCGATAGCCGTAGGAGTTGGGATCAAACACTCGATCCAACCCCGGTTCCAGATACTGCTTGACCACCATCTGTGCGACGCGGTCCCCGACCGTCGGCACGGTTACGTCGAACTGCACTTCAGCCCCGTCAGGATTTGGGTTCGGCTGAGATAACCCATCCCTTCCATGTACTTCGTGGTCAGCGATTTGCTGTCCTCAAGGTCAGAAAGGTCTCTGGCGTAGAGACTTTGAGCCTGCGCCACGCCGAGATCGGATCGCTTGCTGTCCCACGCGACTGGACGGACTGGGCGCTTCCCGGTGCTCGGAGCGAGCCTATCAATGGCCAGCAGCCGTTGCTCATCGACGCCCTTGGTCTGCTTGCGCTCGCCGAATTCGCCTCTTCGTTGAAGCACAAGAAATGAGGCTTGACCAATGACTCAGCTTCTGAATCACTCGGACATCAATTCGATTCGGTCCGCAAATGAAGAAACCTTCTTCCGCGGCCCTGCGAAAGCGCCGCCACCAGCTCTTGCGTGCCCTGCCGCCGATCGAGCAGATTGTGCGCGGGTCGCTCATCGAGACCTACAAGCGCTGCGGCCGACCCAGCTGCCACTGCGTCGACGGACCGGGACACGGCCCCAAGCGTTACCTGTCCACAATCGCTCGAACCGGCGAACGCCCGCGGCTCGGCTATGTGCCGAATGGCGCGTATTCTCAGGTGGCCGAGTTTCTCGCCAACTACCGCAAGCTCCAGGAGATGCTCAACGAGATTTGCGCGATCAATGCCGAGCTTCTGCGTCGCCGCGAAAGTCTCGATTAGATGGATCCGGCGGTCGCAGCCCTCGACTTTGCCGAGGCGGGCGCCATCATCGCCAACATGATCGACTCCTATCTCGCTGCAGGCGCTCCGCCGCCCGATGTGGAAGGACCCGATCATGATCAATCCCAAGATTGCCGATCATCATCTCGCGCGGCAGGCCTGCATCTACATCCGTCAGTCGACGATGGGGCAAGTCCGCTTCAATCAAGAGAGCACAGAGCGCCAGTACAACTTAGCCGACCAAGCGAGGTCGCTCGGGTGGACTCCGGAGCAGATCCGGATCCTCGACCGGGATCTCGGTCACTCCGGCGAGCAGGCGACCAATCGCGACGACTTCAAGACGCTGGTCAGCGATGTGGCAATGGGCCAAGTCGGCGCGATCTTCTCTCTGGAAGCCTCGCGCCTGGCCCGCTCGAACAAGGATTGGCATCGCTTGCTGGAGCTGTGCGCGGTGACACGCACCTTGGTGTTCGACGGCGATGGCTGCTACAATCCGGCGGACTTCAACGACAGCCTTGTGCTTGGCATGAAGGGTACGTTTGCTCAGGCAGAGCTGCACATCATTCGCGCGCGCCTCCACGGAGGCAAACTCAACAAGGCGCAGAAAGGTGAACTGCACTTCCCTCTGCCGGTCGGTTTGGTATTCGACGGTGACAGGATCACCCTCGACCCCGATCAGGAAGTGCAAGGCGCGGTTCGAACAGTCTTCGAACTATTTGAACAAGAGAGCAGCGCCTACGGCGTAGTTAAACGGTTCAATGAACTCGGCCTGGTCTTTCCACGCCGAGCCTATGGCGGCGTCTGGGACGGCAAGCTGATCTGGGGACGACTTACGCATTCACGCGTGCTCGGTGTCCTTGCCAATCCTTCTTACGCCGGCACTTACGTGTTTGGCCGATATCAATCTTGTAAGCAGGTTGGCCCTACCGGTGAGATCCAAACTCAGTTGCGCCGCATGCCACAAGATGAGTGGCGTGTTGTCATTCCCGATCACCATGCTGGTTATATTACCTGGGATCGATTCCTTACCAACCGCGAACACTTGGCGGCGAACAGGACCAATAGCGAAGTTATCGCCGGACCCGCTCGAGAGGGACTTTGTTTGCTGCAAGGTTTATTGCTTTGTGGCGCTTGCGGACGGCGTCTAAATGTGCGCTACGCCGGCAATGGCGGTCTTTACCCGATCTATGAATGCAATTGGAGGCGTCGGGAGGCACTGGCGTCGCAGCACTGCATGTCTCTGCCATCAAAACCGCTTGATCACGCAATTGCAGAGCGCCTGTTGACCGCCGTCACGCCACTGACGGTTAAACTGGCGTTGCAAGCGCTGACAAGCTTGGAGGAGCGCGATAGGTCAATTGCTGCGCAATGGCAACGAAGGATAGACCGGGCCCGTTATGATTGTGCCTTGGCAGAACGACGCTATGAAGAAGCAGACCCCAGCAATCGGTTGGTTACCAGTACGCTCGAGAAGCGCTGGAACGATGCAATGGAGCGGCTTCTCGAGCTCGAGACTGAGTTGGCCAATTTTGAGCGCCAGAACCTGCGTAGCATCACAACCGAACAGAGGCAGCAAATACTGCAGCTTGGCAGGGACTTCCCCCGACTGTGGAAGGCTTCAAGCACTTCAGCTCGTGACCGCAAGCGCATGCTCCGCCTGTTGATACGCGACATCACCGTCGCTAAGGGTCCAGAGCCCAAACTGCTGCGATTGCAAATTCGCTGGCAAGGTGGGGCTACTGAGACAATTGAGGTCCGGCAGCGGCCGAACCGCCCCGAAGCAGTTCGTTATCCCGATGAGTTCGTTGCCAAAATCCGCGCGATGGCGGAACTACATGATGATCATGAGATCGTCGCGCAACTCAAAAGCAATGGCCAGACAAGCTCGACCGGCAGGCCGTTCACTGTCAGCATGATTCGATGGATCCGCCACAAGCATCGTATCACTGGCCCATCTCTTCCCGCCGGAACGTTGAACGTCAGTCAGGTTTGCGAGAGATTTGGCGTCAGCCTGTGGGTCGTCCATTACTGGATCGAACGTGGTATAGTCTCGGCGCTGCAACGCAAGCCGAATGCGCCATATGCAATCACCATCGACGATTGCGTCGACCGGCGTCTCCGAAAATGGGTTGCGACTTCAAGCCATCTTCACCCACCATCCCCAACGCAGACTGTATGAGGTGTATTATGCCCGGCGCGTCGGAATACCCAGTGGGCGTAGCTTGCCGTTGGTTTTCGGGATATAGATCCGCTTCACCGGCTGGGGGCGATAACTCTCGTCCAGCAGGCTTTTCCGCAGGTCATCCAGATGCTCATCCAATCTGACCTGCAGTCGTTGCTTATCTATTCCGTCGATGCCCGATGTTCGTGCGCCACTTGACGCCAGAACAATCCGAGCGGCCTCGGCAAGCCATTCCCGGTTGGCAATCAGCCGAAGGAGGCGATCGAACCTTCGGTTCGGATCCCTCTCGGCCCATGTCGCGAGCTTGTGCTGCATTTCACTGATTATCAAAGGTCTTCACCTCATTCGGTCAGGTAGTTTGCACTCCAAGCAGTTTGAACTGTTCCCCTTCGCCATGTGGCAGGTTTTCCCTGCCGCCGACTACTACGAGAACTCCGCCAGCATGATGGACATCAGGGTCAACTCCCTTGCGACGCAAAGCATCGTGGGCATTCCATCATGCCTTCCCTCGTTCATATGCTGGACGTCATCGTATTGGTGAGGCTGCCGGTCGCAGTCTTTTCCCTTGCTTTCCGCAAGTCGATGCCGATGCCATGGTCTGGCTGCGTTCTCCCCATGACCCCTCGCGAGCGTCTTACATCTGGGCTCGCGTTCGGATGCACGCCGTCATAACTGTCCGGCGACATCATCAGCATTCCACCTGTTAAGCCGTGTAGACGGAGGCGACATTTCAGCCCTCAGATGCGGGTGAACCGGTTCGTGTTCCTCAACCTTCCAATACTTCAGCCTCGGGGACCATCTCGGCTTAACGGCTTCGCCTCAATCCCCTTGACCTGCGGGCTACGTCACCCTGCCAGTTGACGACAGGTCACCGCCGCTTGGGCTCATGTCCCCTCACAGCAGGGAACAAGTCAGATTTTTTTCTCAGTCCTACCTTTCTCATTTGCATTCCAGTCATACGCTCCCCCGACTGTGGGGCGAGGCGCACTGTAGGTGATGTCCATCGCCCAGACCTGGTTCGGGCGTGTAATCTCTATCCCGCGCAGCAGATACGGATAGATCTTGTGCCCGAGTTCGGGCTTGGTGGTACACGGCCGGCGGTAGAGCGCCTCTATCCCCATCCGCCGCATCAGCGTCTTGACATGCCGGCGGCCGATCTTGCACCCCTCGGCAGCCAACAGGTCTCGCCACATTCGCGAACCGGCGAAAGGAAACTCCAGGTGCAGCCGGTCGAGCCGTCGCATGATCGCGAGCTCGGCGGGCGACACCGGGCGCGGCAGATAATAGACACTGCCACGGCTGATCTTCAAAACTTCCGCCTGACGGGTGATCGGCAGGTCATGCTCACGGTCGATCATCGCTTTGCGCTCAGCAGGCCGGCTTTGCTGAGCGCGCCTTCTAAAAAATCGTTCTCCAGCGTCAGCTCCCCGATCTTGGCGTGCAGCGCTTTCACGTCCACGGCGGGCTCGCTTGCTCTGTTGCCTCCGCCGGCGCCGAACACATCGGCAGCCGCTTCCTGAAGCTGGCTCTTCCACTGCGTGATCTGGTTCGGGTGCACGTCGAAATGCTCAGCCAGCTGGGCCAGCGTCATCTCGCCCTTGATCGCGGCCAGCGCCACCTTGGCTTTGAATGCCGGTGCGTGGTGCCGGCGGATTCGTCTGCTCATCGTCTCTCCTGATTCTCGGGTCAATCTTGCCCGCCGTCAGGCAGAAACTCCACTTAGCGTCCTGTGCAGATTTCCGGGACCGGCTCTGTTTTCTGCTTCCGAACCATTATCTTGCGTGCATCGTTACCGCTCACGCCAGGCGTGCATCAACTGATCCGAGAGCGGCTTGACAAGGTAAGACATGACTGTGCGCTGACCGGTTTGAATGAAGGCTTCGACGGGCATTCCGGCGATCAGCCTCACGCTATTTAGGCGTGCGAGCTGCCCGCTTGGTACGGCGATGCGGGCCAGATAGAAGCTTGCTCCGCTCTTCTCATCTACCGTGACATCGGCGGACACATGGGCCACTTCGCCGTTGAGCTGCGGAGTGGTGCGCTGATTGAGAGCTGTGAAACGCAACAGCACGGGCTGGCCCAATGATACGCGATCGATTTCCTGCGGAGCGATGTGGACCTCTACGACAAGGGAGTCTCGGGCGGGAACTATCAGCATGATTGGCTCGCCGGCAGTGATGACACCGCTGACAGTGTGGACTGCTAGCTGATGCACTTTGCCATCCTGTGGCGCGCGGATGTCAAGGCGCTTCAGCTGATCCTCAGCGGCCACTCGTTTCTCGACCAGTTCCGCGGTCTTCGCACGAATCTCGGCGAGTTCTCGTCCCACTTCGGTGCGGAGATCTTGATCGATCTGCATGATCTGCAGCGTAGTCTCAGTAATCCGTCCTCTGGCTTCGGCGATCGCGGCGACAAGCGCGCCACGTTCGCCGTGCAGGCGCGTTGCGTCGCGCTCGAGGGCCGTGACGCGCGTGATCTGGACGAGGTGCTTGCTCCACAACTCGCGGACGCCCGTGAGTTCACGGCTTATGAACGTTGTCTCGCGATCTTTTGCCTGAATCTGTTCATCTAGCCCGCGGATCTGCTCCGAAAGTTGGCCCATGCGCTCGTTGAGTTGCGCTTTATTGCCGGCGCGAGCGGCGCGCCGAAGCTCAAACAGTTTGCGCTCGCCGGCGATCACCCGCGCCACGTCCGCATCTAAGGCGCGCGCGGCAAGCTCGGCGGGAAAGTCGAGGTGATTTTCGTCGTCGCGCTCTGCCTCGAGCCTAGCTTGGCGCGCCGCCAGTTCGGTCAGGCTTTTAATTAGGATCAGAAGATTGGCGCGCGTTACCGTCTCATCAAGCCGCACCAGCACGTCACCGGCCTTCACCTCGGCGCCCTCGCGCACGTTGAGTCGCGTGACGACGCCGCCAGTTGGGTGCTGCACCTTCTTGATATAGCTGTCGACCACTAGCATGCCGGACGCAATGACCGCACCGGATAGTTCGGTGGTAGCTGCCCAGGCGCCTATGCCGCCGGCGAGCACAACGACACCCGCGAGGGCGGCGCGCATGTGTTGGCGGATCGAGAGCGGAACCACGTCCAACGGCTCGCGCTTCATTGGCTCGCCTCCTCGATCGCCACCTTACGCGGCACCGGTGCCGAGCGCTCGGTCATCTTGGCCAGCAGCCGATCCTTCGGCCCAAGCGCCTGGACGCGCCCCTCACACATCACCATCAGCTGGTCCACCGCGGCGAGCGCGGTGGTGCAATGTGCGACGACGATGACAATGCCGCGCCGCGCTCGCACTGCCATCATGGCTCGTGTCAGGGCCTCGTCGCCCTCAGCGTCGAGATTGGAGTTGGGTTCGTCGAGCACTACCAGGAAGGGATCGCGGTAGAGCGCCCGCGCGAGCGCGATGCGCTGGCGCTGCCCAGCCGAGATTGTCGAGCCATCTTCGCCAATGTGCGTATCGTAGCCGTTCGGCAGTCGCAACACCATTTCGTGCACACCGGCCGCGGTTGCGGCGGCGATCGTCGCCTCGGCGTCAGCGTCGGGATCGAACCGGGCGATGTTTTGGGCTACCGTGCCCGCGAACAGCTCGATGTCTTGCGGTAAATAGCCGATATGTCGGCCGAGCGCCTCCGAATTCCACTGCTCGAGGGCGGCGCCATCGAGCCGTACCTTGCCGTCCATAGGCGCCCACACGCCGACGATCGCCCGCACCAGCGACGACTTCCCCGAGGCGCTCGGGCCGACAATGCCGAGGCCCTGTCCCGGCTTCAGTGCGAACGAGGCTTCATGCACGACCACGCGCTGCTCGCCCGGCGGCAGCACTGAGACGGCCTCGACAGTGAAGACTGTGCACGGCGGCGGCAATGGTGTCTTCTCCTCGTCGGCCGGGAGCTGCGCCCAATACTGCTGCAGACGTGTCCAGCTCTGGCGGGCCCCAATCAGGCTTTTCCAGTGGGCGATGGTCAGTTCGACAGGTGCGAGTGCGCGCGAGGTGAGGATGGCCCCGGCGATGATTATTCCGGCGGTTGCCTCTTGGCGGATAACCAGATAAGCGCCCACGCCAAGCACAGCCGATTGCAGGACCATGCGCAGGACCTTGGAAATGGACCCGAAGCCGGCAACAATATCAGCCGTACGCCGTTGGGAGGCCATGTAGCTGTCGTTGACCTCTGCCCACCGCGTGGCGAGCCGCCCGCGCATGCCCATGGCCTGCAGCACCTCAGCGTTTCGGCGGCTAGCCTCGGCCAGTGCGTTGCGCTGCGCCACGCGCTGGGTCGTCTCCTTCGTCTGCGCGCGTGTCAGTCGGTCGGTGAAAAGGGTTAACGTAATCAGCACGAGCGAGCCGACCATCGCCGTGATCCCGACCATTGGATGGAACAGGAAGCAGATTGTGAGATAGAATGGGATCCAGGGTAGGTCGAACAGAGCCGTCGGGCCAAGCCCGGAGAGGTAGCTGCGCGCCTGGTCGAGGTCGCGCACAGGCTGCAGTCCGTCGCCGCTCGCCCGAGCGCACAGTGGCAAGCGCGCGACGACGTCGTAGGCTCGCGTCGAGAACATACGGTCAAGCCACTCGCCCATACGGATGAGAATGCGTCCGCGCAGAACGTCTAGGAAGGCCTGCAACAGATAGAGGCTGGCTGCCAGCACCGAGAGGCCGACCAGCGTCGGCACACTGCGGCTTGGCACGACGCGGTCGTACACTTCAAGCATAAAGAACGAGCCTGTCAAATACAGAACGTTCAGCATCGCGGTGATCAGGCCGAGTCCGACAAGTACGGCGCGGCAGCCGCGGAGCAGCTCGTGCGTGCGCGGCGGCTGATTCTCTCGCCCGGCGATCTCCGGAGCGTGTCGCCATTTCCTGACCAGCATAACAACCGACACCACCATGCACGGGAAAGGTCACCGGAATAGTGACCAACTCCACGGAGTATCCAATGACCCGGCCGCACTTCGAGGCGAGGCCTGCACGAGGTGCCCCCCTCCACCAGACGGCGAAAGTATCCGACACTGGACTACTCCGCAGCAAGACAGTGTGGCCACGAGTGGCTCTTGCTAGGAATGGCAATGTCGCCTGCTGATCCGGGGACTATGGAGCGTGTGGCCGAATCCAGCCGTGTCAGCCATTGCCACGAACTCACTCCGCGGGGGCAAGAAATCTCCGACAGCAGTATGTATACTCGCGCCGAACATGGAGCAGCCCTTCCTCTCAGAGGGGCGCCGATATGTGCCAAGCCGCACATAGAAGGCGAGCGTGCGGTTCAGCGCGTGATCCTATTGTGCTCGGGCATGACCGAGAAGCGGAGCTATGGGCAAACTGTAAACGCTCGATCCACCAATGCCCGTCACAGCCGAATGTGGTTTGCGCTGGTGAGGGTCGGCCCGCGTACTACTGTCTATTCACCGAGCTCCTTGAGAGAATCCGGGCGCCTCGCCGCGGGCCTCAGGCCTGATCAGTTGGCGAATCCCAAACGCTATAGTTGGTTGTCACCGGACTACTTGATTCCCGATAGCATTTCATCGCGTCTGCCTTGTAGGTCTTGCGTGCACTCAACCACGCCGTGGGGCATCTCCCAGAAGTGGCGGGTCCATTCGATGGCGATCCTAATAGTTCTGATCTAGAAGGCTGATGACTCCCAAATCTAGTAGGGCACTCTGGACGCCTGATGGGTCGGGCCCACTCTCAACCATTCGTTTCGTCGCGACAATTGTCAGGGTCGAAACGTCGTGTCCACAAGCCGACGCTGCTCACGGCGAAACAATGCGACTCTCAGTAATTTGCAGTTGGCGCAGCGCTTGCATTGTTCTCAGTGTCAACACCGATCCCCCTAGCAGGCTGTTGAAGAACTCAGCTGTGTTCGCAAACGAAGGCCGAATCGTCGCCATTGTGTATGTAGAAGTGGCCGACGAGCCTGCCGGCAGTGCCGATCATGGCCCATCCGCGACCGCAGGTG
>NZ_JADYVS010000058.1:0-9322 GCF_020194055.1 Bradyrhizobium sp. NBAIM03
GACCACATGAGATCCGCGCCGACTTTCCCGCCACGCCCGCCCCACAACACCAAATCGCGTGGCATCAGCAGGGCGCAATCTCACACCGAACACTTATCCACTTTCCGACCGCGCTTCTGAGGCCGGCCCTGTCGAGCGCTGCCGTGCCAGGTTCTGCAGCGGGCGTGCCCTTGGTCTGCGTGGGGAACAAGGCGTTCGTTGCAGGTCAACAAGATTGGCATCACCGTGAATACTTCAACATCGATACGGGCAAAGCCGAAAAGGTGGCTTTAGATGACGCGGTGTTGTTCACGGAATGGGCCGTGGGGAATGTCGTCGACGGAAAATTCGAAGAAATCTACAGATACCCTCTGCCTGGTACTTCTTAAAGAGGAGCGGCAAGCCGCTTGAAGTTCCCCGCCTTTCAATCCGCTGAATCTTCACCAACGGTGCGAGCTGGAATCACTGCTTCCTATCACAGTCAAAGGAAACCTGATATGATCCCTATTGAGGAGTCCTTTATTCGAGCGATCACGTTGCTTGAAGGACCAAAACCCGACCGAGCAACGGGCTGAAATCGTCCCCCCCTGGATACTATTATAGACTATGCACGCGACGATACCGAGGAGCGCCTAGCCCATAGTTTCAAAGCGATGGCCCTGAACCACCTAGACAGTATCGGTCGAGATACGTCGACCATTGTTGAGGAAAAAATGGAGCTGGCTCTGATCGCCGCCCGCAACCAGTGGGGAATAAGATCCGAGCGATGTCCATGCAGGAACGTTGCAACTGGGCAATACGCCGGCCGGTGTCGCGATCAAATAAGCATGAGCGAAGACGACCTCCACCAAAGACATGCACGCAGCGCCATCAGACCAAGCAATAACCTTCGAAGTCACGGCCGGCGCGTGACTGGAAGTCCTTCGATCGAGGAGTTCATGGTCTACTTGTTCGAGCCCGACGGGAATATAGTGCACTGCGTAAGGCTGATTTGCGCGGATGAGGAAGCGGCTAAGCAGCGAGCACAGCAATTAGCCGAGACCAACAGGGTCGAGCTTTGGCAGCTCACTCGCAAGATTGCGAGCTATCCGTCCCGCGCGAACTGAGGCGCTTAGTTTGCGCAATCCGCCGTTCGCCGAAAACGGGCCAGTGACCGATTAGCTATCTGGGAACGCGGCGTGCTGATCTCATTATGGCCTGGCTGCAACCGCAGCCCACTCGCGAGAGGCCGGATACATTTACGCAGACTGTCGAAGTCGGATCGCCCAAGAGCCTTGCACAGGCGGGGCAGACCATACATTTCGGCGGATCACGTCCTGCAGCATCTCCTTGTCGAGCGACAGGTCCGCGACCAGCTTCTTCAGCTTGCCGTTCTCCTCCTCGAGCTGCTTCAGCCGGCGGATCTCGGTTGGCAGCAGACCGTCATACTTCTTCTTCCAGTTGTAATAGGTCGCCTGGCTGATCCCGGCCTTGCGGCAGATCTTCGCCACCGCAACCCCGTCGTTGCCCTGTTTAAGGATGAACGCCTTCTGGCCGTCCGAAACTTTTGAGGCCTTCATGGTCCCCCGCTCCTCCCAGCCGAACGCGAGGGTTGGTGGCGCGTCTGGGGCGGAACGGTTGAGCATCGTCATCCAGAAGACCCGCCAACTCAGGATGCAAAAGAGCGAGATCAGGTTGACGCTGGGCGGTCCTAAGCTTCGACTCCTCAGCTTTGCAGCCCGATTTGAGGATCTTGTGGAACACCTCGATCTTCCATCTCAAACCATACCATTCCAGCTTCTCAATGGCGTCGGTGCGGGAACCAACAGGCAGGTAGGTGATCAGTTTCCAATCGATCTTCTTTCTGTTTTTCGGCGTCCCGCGCTCTTCGGCACGGATCACCGTCAAGGTCAGAGCGGGATAGCGCCTTCTGCTTTCCGATCGGCGGCAGGACGCGAATCTTGCGATACCTAACCTCAAGAATGGCCTGGTCGGGATCGTCGTTGCTGTCTCTGACTTCGATGCGATGGAGCCCTTTGACGGCGACCTCGTCCATTTCGTCGGCGATCGTGTGATCCCCATCTCCAGCCAAGCTGGTCGATGCAGGTCCTGATCAGGAAATGAGTTCCGATCTCCTGTGCTGCGCAGAAAAGCTCGTAGATGTCACTCTCGCGATCACCAATATGGATGCATCGTCCCGGATGATCCAAGAGTTGTGTAGATTGCTTGAGATTTTCCAACCACCGGACGCTTTCCTTTTTCTCGATGGGAATCCAGGTCGGATTGATCTTCTTTTTAAGCGCTGCCGACCCCTTGAATTTCTTCCGGGTCCAGAACTTAACGGCCGCCAACCCCAGCGGCACCCCTTCGATTGTAACCGCGAGGCTCGAATGCATCAGGATGCCGCAAACCGTGTGCGATCTGAGGCGACCTGCCTTATCCCGTCCACTGTTTATGCTTTTGGTGATGCCGATCGCTTCTGACTTTTCGCGTTGATAGCTGAACTCGGTTGTATCGTTGACCTTGCCCCACGGGCTTAATCCAGTTTGAAGTTCGCTCTGGCCCATGACAAGGACCAGAGCATGAAGCGCAGCCGCTTTTCGGACGAGCAGATCATCGGGATTTTGAAGGAGCATGAGGCCGGCGTATCGGTCGCCGATCTATGCCGCAAGCACGGCGTCAGCGACGCCAGCATCTACAAATGGAAGGCCAAGTTCTTTCAGCGTCGAGCCTTGCAACGGAAGCGCGCGGTTTCGTTGCGCCTAGAGTAGAATAATTAACATTGCAACCGTCTAGGTTGTATGCGACCATAGGCTTGGGTCTCAGAAACCAGCATCAGTGGCCATCAATGGGCCAGCGTGCTAACAGCCCCGTTCGGCGGGGACGGTGCGCCCGTGTCCAAGGGCGCCCCAAAAGCACATTGGCCGGTCACGATTACGGTTTCTGAACCCCGGCAGCCAGTCCGCTACCTGCATCAGAGCTAAAAGCAAAATCCATGAACCATCAGCGAATCTCGCGCCGCGTCGTGGCGATCGCTCGCGTCTGTAGTCTCGAAGTTCTGCACGACAACGAAACATCTCAGCAGAGGGCCGACCGGTTGATGGCGCCGCACAAGCGGGGCAACCGTTGTCCGTTGTCAAACGATTTGAGGCTGATTAGGCGGCTGGCGAAAGGAGCGTCGGGCTCCTCAGGGGCTAGAGTTTAAGCGGCCTGCACTCGATGCTGCGAGCGAAGGTTGCGTCTCATCGGCGCCATCCTGCTCGAGCGGCGCCCAAGTTGAGCACCCGCAAGCAAGGGTCGCACGGGCGCATGTCCGTCGTCACGATGATACCCAAGGAAAAGGCGAAGGGGTTTGTTCGCAGGCTCACTGAAGCTCTTTCCGGAAATCATAATCAACCGCCCCGGGTTTGCCGGAGGCCATTTGGTTTAAGTTATGCCGCCATGGCTGGTTGTTCCAGCATGGCGTAGTAGCGTTGCTCGGCTTCGGCCGGCGGGATGTTTCCGATGGGCTCCAGGAGCCGCCGGTTGTTGAACCAGTCGACCCATTCGAGAGTGGCGAACTCGACGGCCTCGAAGCTGCGCCATGGCCCGCGCCGATGGATCACCTCGGCCTTGTAGAGACCGTTGATGGTTTCGGCAAGAGCGTTGTCATAGGAATCTCCGACGCTGACAGACGGCTCGACGCCAGCCTCAGCCAGGCGCTCGGTGTACTTGATGGATACGTACGTTAAAGTGCTGGTCAAGAAAGCTGACGTTTCATCGAAATGACCTTGGCTACCCTACAGGACATGAATTGCCGGAGAGCTGCCTAGTCGAACTCCTTCGCCGCTGATGTTCACGAGTTTAAGTCAGGCCTTGTTGACCAGACCGTCGCCGAAGACCGGGGCTGACCGCCTTTGTCCCCGAGAGAGTCGTGCGGCACTCAACCCTCCCACTCTAGAAGCGCGCGTATGCGTGCAGCGATCCGCCGCGCGTCGTTCGGCCTAAGATTGGGCTTCACGCTGTCGAGGATGCCTAACACTGCCCGAGCCTCCTCGGCATCAAATGTCGCGACTTGGCGATCTGCCAGGCTCAAAGACTGATCGGCCGCCCGGGCCTGATTGGCTGCAAGCACCTCAAGCGCTTGCGACTGTAGGGCCGTGATGTGCCGCTCGAATATATGCATCCTTTGGCCCCATGGTTGGGAGTTAGCGGCCACGTCGCTCGGCGCTCAATCTGAGAGAAGTAGAAGCGCTGTCCCTACCACGCGCGCCGCTAACTCCACCGCCAGCTTCGGGGAGGGAAGAAGGCTGTCGGTAGGATACATCCACCGCAAAAAGCCGTGGCACAACTACCAGAACTGGTTGCCGCATCACAGTCACGGTCGCCTGGCAATGGGGGCGCGACTCGGCGCCGAGAAGGATGCAAGGCACCTACCAGGATTGGTCGGCACACTAACCCACGGCCGAGGTCCACACTGAGGCTCTTTATTCTTGCAGATGGGAGAGACCCGAGTGACCAGCCGCATACGAATTCAATGCATCAACAAGACTGACAGGCAGAACCCTCACGAGCGAATCAAAAACGTTGGCGGAGTAAACCCGGACGGGTCTAGGTGGAAGCAATCCGTCGATCACACGATCAAAGAAATCGAAAACGGTGTATGGGAGTTCTATGTCGAGGAAAAGCGCACGGCCGATGTGATTGTGGCCGTCCACAACGGGCACAAGTACATCAAGACGAAGGCCGATGGCATTCAACCGGACAATTTGCTTTCACTCCCTGAGTGCCCCTAATTGTCGCAAGGATAAAGTTCATTGGCGATCCGGCTGATCAGTAGTATAATTTTGATAGAGCGCCTCCCGAGAGTCACTTGAAAAGGTTGGACGTGTACGCTCCTATCTGCCAGCCTTCCGTTCTGAGGCCAGCCAGTCTGGGAGCGGATCGCTCGATGCGGTCTCCCCGGTAGGCAGACCGGACGCCCGGTCCAGATACCAATCAATCGCCTTGCGATCCCAACGCTGAGTGCCGGGGATAGCCTCCGGTACCAAGCCCTTAACGCGTCCTTGGAGCACCCGCAATAGGCGGCTGCGTTGGCCTTAGTGAGGCCCCGAGGTGCGATCTGATCGGCGCGTAGTATCCGCTCCGAACGTCTGAGCTGCTGCCGGTTTGATGGACACCCGGTTAAGCTAATCCCACCTTGCGCTCGAACTCAACCGGACTGACGTACCCGATCGTCGAATGACGGCGGATGCTGTTGTAGAACCGCTCGATGTAATCGAACACATCTGCTCTGGCCTCGTTCCTGGTACGATAGGTTTTGCGCTCGGTGCGTTCGGTCTTCAGCGACGAGAAGAAGCTCTCCATCGCCGCGTTGTCCCAGACGTTGCCGGATCGGCTCATGCTGCAGACGATGCCACTGTCGGCCATCAGCCTCTGGAACTGTTCACTTGCGTACTGGCTGCCCCGATCCGAGTGATGCATCAGGGCATCCGGCTTGCCTCGTCGCCAGACGGCCATCAACAGGGCGTCGGCAACCAACTGCGCCGTCATGCTGGCGCTCATCGACCAGCCGACCACCCGACGAGAGAACAGATCGATCACGGCCGACACGTAAAGCCAGCCCTCGGCCGTCCAGATGTAGGTGAAGTCGGCGATCCACTTCTGGTTCGGCCGCTCGGCCGCGAACTGCCGGTCCAGAAGGTTCGACGGGACGTTCGCAACCTGACGATCGCCTTCATCCTTCGGCAGACGCCGGCGCCGTGGCCGTGCCCGCAAGGCCTGCAGGCGCATCAGCCGCTCGACCCGGTGCAGGCCGCATTCGACGCCATCAGCCAGCAGGTCCCGCCAGACACGCCTGGCGCCATAGGTCCGGTCGCTGGCAACGAAGCTGGCCTTCACCTGCTGGCCGACCGCTTCGTCGCTTCGGGATCTGGCGCTGGGAGACCGGTTCAGCCAGGCATGAAAGCCCGACCGCGACACGCCCATCGCTTCGCATAGCCATGCCACCGGCCAGATGCCCCGGTGCTTCGCAATGAAGCCGAACTTCATGTCGCTTCCTTCGCGAAGTAGGCAGCGGCCTTTTTTAGGATGTCCCGCTCTGCCTTCAGCTTGTTGACCTCGCGCCGCAGCCGCTCGATCTCCAACTGCTCGGGCTTCATCTGGCCATGGCCGGGAAAGGCCTGCACAGGATCGGAGCCAAACTCCTTCACCCATTTGCGCAATACGTTCTCATGAACGTCCAGGTCGCGGCCGGCTTGCGCCACCGATACCCCGCGCTCCCTGACAAGCTTGACCGCCTCGATCTTGAACTCTCGGCTGAACTTACGTCTCTGCATGACCAACCTCCGGCTGTATGAAACACCCAATCCGGGTGTCCATCAAACCGGCAGCAGCTCAGTCTCAGCTCTGCGGGCGAAGGTTTGTCACGCTGATGATCACCGTCCATTTGGACCTATGGTAGAAGTTAGCGGCAACGTGACTCGGCGCCCGAGCTGGAATTAGAGGCGCTGTCCCTACCACGCCCCGCCAACTTCAACATGGCCAGCGTCAAGCGACTGAAGCTGACGACGGAAAGTATCGTCCGGGAAAGCCCGTGGCGCAACTACCAGGACTGGTCGCCGCCAGGCGCTTGGGCGATCAGTCTCAGCGACCGGAAGCAACGCGGGCACGGCTCGGCGCCAGGTCAGGATAAGAATCGGGCGTTGTCCCTACCGCGCCCGCGCTGCAATTGAGATTAGCGGTGACGTGACTCGGCGCTCTAGCCCCCTCGCGTACACCGGGGCACGCGCTGTCCCTGCCACGCGCCGCTAAGCTCAATGGCTGAGTATTCGGGCTAGCTTTCCAAAAGCTGACAAAGATCCGCGCGGAAAATTTACAAACGAAAAGCGGCCCGCTTGGGCCGTTCCAAAGCTCAATCTGTTGTGGGCAATCATGCAGCCACGCAAAGACGCTCGCTAGACTGTAAGGCCGTGCGACTTCATGGCCGTCAAGCTTAATGGGGTGATCTTCGATAAGATAGAATTGCCCATCGGCTGTTCTGACCATCCGATCTCTTAGCTCAAACCACACGCCCGTCGGCCACCTTTTGTAGGATAGTCGCGTCGCGAAATGGACCGCTTCAGCAATGTCCCGCGCGCGCAAATGCCTTAAAGGCTTAGCCTTTGGTGCCATGATTTCCTCGTCGGCTCAAAAGCCGCGCGGATGCGACTCGGCGCCTTTATCGGCTGGGGGGCTTAGATAGAGGCGCTATCCCTGCCGCATCCGCACTGCCCCGTGAAGTTAGCCCCTCGGATCATAAAGGCTAACCCACACCCTGCTTTCCCGTGAACCTTAACCCGCTGGGAGCTGAAGTGCGGTTTAGCGAGAAAGCCGCCGTGCGTGGCCTACCTAAATTGATAGGCCAGACTGAGCGACTTAACGCCGCTCAGCCTGCCAGTATTCAGCCTCGGTCTTTTGCAGATCGATCAGGCCGCAGACAAAAGGCGTTCGGCCCGCTTACGATCAGCGGCAGCCGCATCACGACGGCGGGTCGGATTGGCGCTCAGCCAATCTATTGCACGCTTACGGCTGATTGGCGTCACGATTTCAGGCACTCGCGGCTCCCACGTCTCTTCGACCAAATAGACTCGCCCGCCCGACCAACCGATTTGTTCGGCCTAGAAGGTTCTTAGTGTTGTTTGAGAGTGTAGGGGCGACGGCGCGTGCGGGAGGCCCATCTATATTGGTCCCAAAGCCGTTGAGCTATGCTCTGGTGCGTGAAGACGCGTTCCCCGCTCTCTTCGATCACCAGCTCGCGAGTAAGCCACTCTAAACGCAGCTCGGCCTCCAACGCGCATTTGCCGTCGCAGATAGCCGCCGCGACGACTTCAATCTGTTCTTCGATAAGATCCCGGAGGACTTGGATGCGGGGTAATGCGTCCATTGTGCTGCTCTCCGGCTGAGAAAAATGGCGGGCCATTTTACGCTCTAAGTTCCGGCTGGCACCTACCAGAATTGGTCGGCCGCCGAAGGGCGCCGCGCCCGCTCTGAACCTTTGATCCCACCTTGCTCATTCGATCAGGCTTTCTGGTCGGATACCGTGCTTGACATCAGGCTTCGGAAGCCGACCAGCTACTTAGGTTGTCAAGCGACGTCCGGATTTAACCCCGTAGCGACATGAAGAAGTGACCCCCTTGTTTGTTTTGGCGGATGTGGAGCAAGCCGCTCGCGGAGCGCGCCCCCATAGCGCCGTAGCGAGCGAGCGGCTTGCTTCAGGGCTTTTTCTCCGATTTAGCTTCTGGCGCGGCGGCCTTCTGCAAAAGCCCGCTACGACAGAAAGCATCGTCAGAGCTTCGAGGATGACGAATCCCAACTGAACAGCGCGTCCGCAGTCCAGTCGAGCGGCGCCAACGTTTCGGTGAAGCGCCAAGCCATATAACGCCAAGACAGTAGGGCAGCCGTCGCCCGGAGAAGAGCGCGCCAATACCACTTCATCGGATTGAGAAACGGAAAGACGGTAAGCCAAAGCCCAATTATGAGGGCGACGCCTGCGAAGGCAGCAACGAGTGGCGACACCAGAAGCATCAGAGCCCGTGCCGCGTTATAAAGCGACGGAATTGTGCGATTGGGCCAGCTGTGAAGATCACGCGTCCAGTGCGTCCAATCGCGCAGCCGAGATCTGCATCTCCCGCAAGATCTGGAACTGTCACAGTGACATCAAAGCGCTGGAGATGTTGCGCACTTGGACCCACAGCAAGATTGTTGTAGAGTGAGGCCGCACCGGATCCGCCAAGGCGGGTTATGGTTCCATTGAAAATACGATCATCTCGAAACAACCGAAATTGCGCAGCCGTTCCCACCGAGAGACCGTCGTAGAGAGATTCGCTGACGCCCGCGGTGACGATCAGGGTACGGCAGTCAACGATCTTGACGAGATCCTGGCCGCGCCGGGCGTATTGGCCATCGTCTATTAGTATGTCCCAGACCAGACCAACGACGCTGGCATTAAGGGTAGCGAAGCTCAAATTATTGACACGAAGACGCTCGGCATCGACTTGCCGGTCGAGCTGTACAATACGTGCTTTCACCTGCTCCTTGTCGACATTCAGCTCGGCCAACCGCTGCTCGAGCTCTCGGATACGTTGGGCCGAGGAGGGAGCGTCGTTATAGGACTCCCCGATGAAGACGCCCTCGCGAGCGGACGTAAGTTCCGTCTCCAAATATTTCACCCGCTGCTGCGTACTCTCCAGCTCTTGCTGCGCGACGTCGTAAGTTGCACGAGCGCGATCCAAATTCGCCGCCGTCTGTACACCACGCGTGCTTAGTTCGTTTGCTCGCTTGAATTCTGCGTCCGCTTGACGAAGGCGTGTGGCCGCAGCGTCCTGAGCTGCTTTCGTTTCGGCAA
>NZ_JADYVS010000059.1:0-8476 GCF_020194055.1 Bradyrhizobium sp. NBAIM03
CGCTGGCGGCCTACCAGTCGCCGCAAGGTGCGGTCGAGACGGCGCTGGCGCAGATCTGGGCCGAGCTCCTTGGTGTCGAGCGCATCGGGCGCAACGACCACTTCTTCGAACTGGGCGGCCACTCGCTTTTGGCCGTGCAGATGCTCAGTCAAGCATTAAATCTTGGGCTGAGTTTTAGCGCCACCGACCTCTTCCGAGCCCCTGTTCTAAAGGAGCTTGCATCGAAGATTCGTTTGCAGGTGCAGCCCAGTAACACGGCGGTGATTCCCGTTCGAGCGACCGGATTGCAGCCACCTCTCTTCTTTGTCCCCACAGGTTTTGGGGATTGTTCGTATGTCCTCGGTTTGGCAGCGGAAATGGATGCAGACTGCTCGGTCTACGCTCTGCCATGGCCCCCTTTGGATGACGTTCGTCCACCGACTCTTGAGACGATGGCCGTGGAGGTGATTCTTGCGATTAAACAGATCCAGCCCCGTGGCCCATACCGTTTTGCTGGATACTCATCAGGTGCAATCCTGGCTTATGCAATTGCCGAGCAGTTACTGAGTGTTGATGAAGTTGTGTCATTCATGGCGTTCATCGATGTCAGTCTACCCGCGGCTTCTTCAAACGGATCACTGAAGAATTTGGCGCGAGAATTTGTTTTGGATCGTTGTGGAATCTTGCGCGATGAGTATCACGAGGTTCTGGAACGCGACACCGAACCATGTTCCATCTCTGAGTTGCTTGAAAAGGCGCAGCAAATAGGAGCGTTAGCTCCAGATCACGATCTTCGCAGTGACGTTTCAATGTATCAAAGGGCCGCGACATTTCACCGCGCGCTACAATCGTATCGCGTTCCGTCGCTCGCGATTGAAATACATCAGTTCTATGCGAGTGAGCCTCTCGTCAGTCGTTGGGTACCATTTGACAAACGACCCAGTAGCGACTTGCCAAACCAGGGCTGGGACCGGGTCGTGGATGCTGGGGCTATTCGTGCCGTACCGGTTCCAGGCAACCACGCGACAATGGTGAGCAATCCAGAAAACCGCCGAGTTCTGGCTCGAGCCATTTCAACAGCCTTGATCGGGACTGTTGAATAGACCGAGAAAACTTTCTCCGAAAGCTGAGGGTTCGAAGCTTCGTCTCGAGATCCGCCGCTGCTCGTTGGTTTTTCCCTGGACCTGTGCGCACACGTCGTCGATCGGCTGAAAGCTGATCTCAGAACTCCAGGCCTTCAGATAAAGGCGCCCGCTTACTCTTCCACGTATTCCACTCATCCAGAATGGCACGATCGATATCGAGTGCGGCGGAACTGCCAGCAGCAAGCAGAGTCAGGAAGCCGAGTGACGGTCAGTCCCTCCTTCAAGTTATGCTGTGTCTCGTCAATTTTGCGATGAAACTGCCAATCCTACGATCGAAGGAAGGAAAGGTTTACTTTCAATAAGGCGCTGACATCTTAGTTCGGTTTTTAACAGCCCCGCTGTGGCGTCGATGCCGCGTCGAACGCAACCTGAAATTACACCTGATACTCCACTTCGCCTTGCCGATGCTGTGAAGGTCGCATTTCCTTTGGGAGGAATGACCGTCGCGGGTTTGCGTCGTGAGCGCGACCGTAATCGACTGGTTATCGAGAAGATTGCGGGCAAGGAATTTACAACGCTGGCTCATATCGGACGGATGAGAGAGCTATGCCGCGAAGAAGCAAGGGCGCCCGACTTCAGCTCAAGGCTGCCCGCCGAAACAAGAGCGCATAAATCACTCACCGGGCAATCTGGATCATCAGAGACAACGGCCGGGATGTCAGCACAGGCTGCGCTGCAGATGAGATTGCGGCCGCGGAGGAAAAGCTAGGAGATTACATCAGCTCTAAACACACGCCAAAGCGAAGAATCCTCCACATAGACGATATCGCTATCGCGGATGTCCTCTCGATTTATTTGGACGCGCAGTTAGACAATCTTCGCGGCCGTTTCAATGTCGATAGCGAGAGCAAAGATACGATCGCCAATATCCGCAACTTTAAGAAGCGGATCGAACCGTTGAACGGGTGGGGGGGGGGTAAAAATGCCCGAAGCCATCCCAGTCATCGTGAATGCTTAACGCGGGGCTGGCCGGTATCGAGAGGTACGTCGATCCGCTTGCCGCTCTGGTCAGCCGCTACGATCACGTGATCGGCGTACAGGGTGCCAGTCGTGCAATGTTTTGTTGCCATTGAGCTGTAATCCGGCTTGGTCCGACGTCACCGCCGGCTGGTAGCGATCGCCGGCGCCGACGCCCAACTCTGTTATCGCGACTCCGATTATCGCACTATTCGCGATGGCTCTGAGCCACCGCGCTTGGTGGCCTCATCCTTGTTCAGGCGTAAGTCCTCGAGCAGGTCGAAGTGTGTCCTCTGCGCCTTGGAGTCCGTAGGCGCAAGTGCAACGAGCAGATCGAAGGTCTGACGAAGCGATGCGCCGAGACCACCGAACTTGACCGGAACCCGCAAGGCTCCAAACCCCGCCGCTTTGAGCAGCTTTATCGCTTCGAACGGGACAACGCGGTTTCGCTCGCGCTCCACCGCCCCCGCGGCGATCCCCTCAAGCACAGGCCGGAGCGAATCGCTTCTCGAATGGAATGCATTCAGTTTTACGCATTGATCGTATCCACGTCATGCGTTCGCCGCCCCGACTCTGCGATGACCCATTTCGCGCAGCTGATTTTTTTCCTTGAATGGCGCGCCGCCTCGAACGAATGTCTTGGATCCCGCAGAAATACAGTCTGGCTCTCCAACGACACGGGAATATTCTTCGTGAGCGTGGATTTTCGGTCTACTGAGTTGCGCGGAGAGAAGCAGAACAATGACCATTCACCACGTGGGCCCCATATCAGCGATGTAGAACTGGAGAACGGCTGAGCGTCTATTCCAAAGGACGGGTTGCCAAAATGCTGACCGGTTGGCTCAACTGTCTGTATGATCCGGCGGTGCTTACCGGCACCGTGCGAAGGCACATCGTAGCGTTCAGGAAATAGTGCTCGAAAGCTGACTGGTGCGCCTCAGAGATGCGGACCAATTTATGTCTGAAAGCCGGTAGTTGCTGCGCGAGCGATCCTGGCCTCGACCGAAGGGTCTTACGCCGTCCGCGATTTAGCTTTGCAGGTCAACGCTCGCGAGCCGCTGCCGGTCCAGAATCACGATCTCGCGTTGAGTATTGCCGATGAAATCGAGGACGCCATCACTGTGCAATTGCGATACTGCACGCGAAACGGTCTCGATGGTCAGGCCAAGGTAATCCGCGATATCACGCCGAGACATTGGCAGCGAGATAACGTCAGCAGCCGTGAGCCGTTCATCCATTTCGTGCAAGAACGCGGCAACGCGCTCCAGAGCGGTTTTGCGTCCAAGCAGCAGCATATGGTTTTCGGCGTGCTGCAAGTTATTCGTAGTCAGGCTGAGCAAAGTGCGCCAGACAACCGCGTCAGTCTCGGCCACCGTCTCAAGATGTTGCCGCCTGATCAGGCGAACAGTGGTTTGGATGATTGCTTCCGCCGTGAATCGGTGGGCTACGCCGTTCTCGAGTCCAAAAATATCACCTGGCAAATGAAATGCGCCGATCTGACGGCGTCCATCGGGGAGTAACTTGCAAGTCCGTACCGCGCCTTTTCTGACCTGATAGACGTACTCGGCTGGGTCACTCTCGATGTAGATCGTCTTACCTTTCTTGTAAGTGAATTCGCTCAAGCTGACGATCGGATTTGACCCGCTCGATATGCCGAGCTCACTGAGCGAATTGATGCGGGATCTTTGGTCTGTGGTGATGCTCACAAACATGGTCCGACACTCCTAAACCAGAATATGCGAAGGGAATTGGAGCCTCGCGAATAAATTTGGTGCAATCTATGGATGCCTGCACAGTATTTAACAATCATCTATGAAAAAGAAGTCGTGTCCTTGTGACGCAGTGCCCGCGCAACAGTCGAGGCGAGGCAATTGTGGCCTTCGATCGTCGAGGATAGGTGCCCGGCAACACGCCTCAGAGCGAATGAAACGATCCTAGATTTGACTGCTGTACGAGTGTTCTGCTGCGCGAAGGCGCCAAGTCGCGGTTAAAAGATGCGTTTCGCCGGGCGGTGTCGCTGGAAGGCTGCTTCGAAATGCCGGCGGGTTAGCCCAGGACCGAGGACGGGTCGAATAATCCGCTCCAACCCTCTCATTGCTCCCCACCCTTATATCCAACGTCCTGCTCAAGTATCCCGCTCGGGTCTCTGTCCACGGGTGATGGTCTTGCTGACGATAGTCCGACTGGACCCACCATCCGCCATTGATTAAGATCAAACCGCTTTATTCGGATCCTCTATCCTTCAGCGAATTAACGGAGGCAAGAGATCTCATGCGCTACGTTCTCGCTATCGGAGTGCTAACACTTCCTATCCTCGTCGGCTTTGGATCAGGCTCGACCGCCGCTTCACGGGTTCATTCGTACACCCCACCGGCCCGGCAAGACGTTTATTGCTTGCAGGGCCGAGCCTGGGGATATCCGGGCAACTGCCAGTTCTCAACCTATAGCCAGTGCATGGCTACCGCCTCTGGCACATATGCCTATTGCGGTATCAATCCGATCTACGCCTTCGAGCGACAGGGAAGGCAATTCGGCTGGAGCGAACGTCGTTAGGTCAGCCAAGGACGGCGTTGGATGAACGGGCGGGCCGTCCAGGCTCTTGTTGCCGTTCGCTCGACCCCGCCTATTCTGCGCTGAATCCGTTGGGGCGTTCGTTTGATTGCGTCCAGTGCCGAGCGTGCTTGCATGTTGGACGGCAATAGCCGGTCCGACCATGCGAATTCGATGTCTCCGATCTCTTCGGCAGAGCAAGTGATCTCAGATGCCGGCGAATGCGATTGGAATATTCCAGTCAGCGGCCGAAGCCGCAGTATTTGGTGCAGATGGTCCGATGCCGCCGTACGGCCGTGGCGATTTGAATGACCTTCTGCGCGGCGAGGAAATGATCAGCTTGCACCCACACAGCAACAAACGATGCGTTCGCCGCTAAACAAAAGGAAGCTGATTTTCCCCGCGTGGCGAAAAATAGTTCGTCTTGGACTCGCATGGTCGAACAATCTCTGAGAGGATTGATCATCAGGCGATGGTCCCACTCAGGAGCGCGGACAATGCGCAACTACGTCTTCGACAACGTTACGCATTCGATTCCGAGCAAGCTCGTCGACCAGTTGTGTTCGTGTTGTTCCTGAGCGGCGTCTTAATTCATAGAGACGATCTGGCCTGAGATCGCTCCAGCTCCTCGAAATCAATAACGCAAACGCTGGCTGAACAGCAGTGTCGCGCCCGTTCGCCGTGATCGGCGTGGTCGCATGGTGCTGCGCGCTCAGGCCGCGCCTACCTCGCAGTAAGTGTCATTCTCAAGGGACAAACCACTAGTCTGTAAACAACGAACCGATCAAATTCGCCTACTGGGTGCCGAACGTATCCGGCGGGCTCGTGATTTCTTCGATCGAGCAGCGTACCAGCTGGGACATCGACTACAACCGGAAGCTTGCTCAGATCGCCGAAAAGGCGGGCTTCGACTACGCACTCAGTCAGATCCGATTCACGGCGGGTTAGGAGCCGACAAGCAGCACGAGCCGGTCAGCTTCTCGCATGCGCTGCTGGCTGCGACTGAAAAGCTCAAGATGATCGCCGCTCTCCTTCCCGGGCCATGGAATCCCGCCGTAGCGGCGAAGCAGATCGCGACAATCGGCCAGCTTACCAACGCGCGCGTTGCGGTGAATATTGTGTCCGGTTGGTTCCGCGGTGAATTCCACGCAATCGGAGAGCCTGGCTCGATCACGATGAGCGCTACCGGCGTTCGGAGGAGTTCATCAATGCTCTGCGCGGGATTTGGAGGGAAGAGAGCTTCACACTCAAGGGGGACTTCTATCGGTTCAACGAGTACTCGCTGAAGCCGAAACCGCTCGATCCGCTGCCCGAGATCTTCCAGGGCGGCTCTTCGCGCGCCGCCCGCGACATGGCCGCTCGCGTGTCCGACTGGTACTTCACGAACGGGAATACGCCCGAGGCAGCCGCTTTACGGAAGAGATGGGGTATTCGGTCCCGATCGTCTGACCTATTTGCTGCGCGGCACGTTTTGGCTGACGATCATGGACCAACTCCATCCGAAGGAGAAAAGTCATGATCTACGTCGGCCTCGATGTTTCGCTGAATTCCGTTGCGGTATGTGCGGTGGACGAGACCGGAAAGCTTATCCGGGAGGGAACCATCTTGGCGGATGCGCCATCGATTGTGCAGTACCTCGAACCATGGGCTGGTCAAGTTCAACGGGTGGGCCTTGAGGCAGGACCGACGTCAGAATGGCTGACCGCAAATCTAATCGAACTGGGGCTGCCGGCCGTCAGTTTGGAAGCCCGCCAGGTTAAGGCGGCACTTTCGGCCATGCCGGTGAAGACCGATCGGAATGACGCCCGTGGGATCGCGCAGGTGGTGAGAACGGGATGGTTCAACCCTGTTCACGTCAAGAGCATCGGCAGTCAAAGGGCCCGGACGCTGGCCGCGGCTCGCAAGCATATCATCCGCTCCATCGCTGCCGCAGAGCAAGTCATCCGCGGACTTCTGCGTCCGCTCGGTCTCAAAGTAGGAGTCGTCTCGCGGAGTCTGTTCGCGACGCGAGTTCGTGAGTTGGTCGGCGATGACGACTTGCTGGAGGCGATCATGAATCCGCTGCTTGCCGGACGCGAAGCGCTGATGCGGGAGTACGGCCGACTGCATCGTCTGGTTCTGAAGGCCGTGCGCAGTGACCCGGCTTGTCGGCTCTTGATGACAATGCCGGGGATCGGCGCGGTCTCTGCGTTGACCTTCCGCTCCACTGTGGACGATCCGAGGCGATTCCTGCATTCTCAATCCGTCGGTGCCTATCTCGGGTTAACGCCCCGGCGATACCAATCTGGCGAGGTTGATCGGGTGGGACGGATCACAAAAGTCGGAGATGGAGAGACGCGCACAGCCCTGTTCGAAGCTGCCAACGTTGTTCTCAGGCCATCAACCCGATGGTCTCCGATGAAGGCTTGGGCGGTGCGTGTTGCCCACCGGCAAGGAAGCAAGCGTGCGAAGGTCGCGCTGGCCAGAAAGATGGCTGTCGTCCTTCACCGAATGTGGATTGATGGAACCGAATTCCGATGGACGGCGGTGGCGTAAGGACGCCATCGCCATCCCAAGAGACGCCCGTCGCGGGGCGTGGGGATGGTCGAGTTCGTATGATCTGTCGTGGCGTCCGCCCTCCAGGCGGCTGACTACGCCGAAGAGCTTGAACCGACCATTCAACCGAACCCCATCGTGTGGCGGCTTTGCCGACCACGAACAGAAGCAAGGTACCCGCGGCACGCGCTCTTAAGGGATTGACAGAAGCAGACCGAATACAGAAGCAGATCATCGGGATTTTGAAGGAGCACGAAGCTGGCGTGTCGGTTGCCGATCTGTGCCGGACGGCGTCAGCGATGCCAGCATCTACAAATGGAAAGCCAAGTTTGGCGGGATGGAGGTATCGGAGGCCAAGCGGCTGAGGACGCTGGAGGATGAGAACACGCGTCTGAAGCGGCTTTTGGCCGACGCCATGCTGGACAATGCTGCGTTAAAGGACCTCCTGGGAAAGAAGTGGTGACGCCCGCGGGGAAGCGGAAAGCTGTCGCGCAACTCGTTGATGCCCACGGGATGAGCGAACGGCGCGCGTGTAAAGCCATCGGCTGTTGCCGCATGACCATCAGATACCAGACGTCCCGGGCGGATGAGGCCGCCCTACGCCGACGCATGAGGGCGATCGCCGAGGCGCCGTCGCTTCGGTTATAGGCGCCTGCATGTTCTGCTCAAGCGGGAGGGCTATCTGGTCAACCACAAGAAACTCTTCCGGCTCAACCGGGAAGAGAGGCTCGCGGTCCGTCGCCGTGGCGGCCGCAAGCGGACGATCGGGAGCCGAGGCCCATGACAGTGCCGATAGTGCCGAACGACCGCTGGCCGCTCGACTCCGTCTCGGATCAGCTCACCGACGGCCGCCGCTTCCGCATGCTGACCGTGGTCGATGATTGCACCCGCGAATGCCTGGCGCTTGTGGCCGAACCTCGCTCTCGGGGGCCGGGTCGCGGTGGACCGGCTGGCGATGGAGCGGAGCAAACTCAAAACGGTGGTTAGTGACAACAGCAGCGAGTTCAAAGCAATGCCATCCTGACCTGGGCCGACCAGAGCCGCGTCGCATGGCACTAAAACGCCTGGCAAGCCCATGCAGAACGCCTTCATCGAGAGCTTCAACGGCCGGCGGCGGGATGAATTGTTGAACGAGACGCTGTTCACGTCGCTGGCCCAGGCCCGCGTCGAACTCGGACATTGGCGGGCCGACTACAACGATACGCGACCTCACTCGCAACTCGGATGGAAAACACCATCGGAGTTTGCCTTCACCTGCAACCCGCGACGGGATCTGGCGCTGCGCTATGCCGATGGCTCCGCACCAGCTC
>NZ_JADYVS010000006.1:0-347719 GCF_020194055.1 Bradyrhizobium sp. NBAIM03
CTCCCCCGCCGCCGCCACCTCCCTGCCCGAATGCCGCTCCGGCGGAGGCGGTCGCCAGCACGGCGAGCAGCACCAGACCTGTCCTGCTCATCGACTGTCTCTTGGTGCATCTGTTGAGGTCGAGCATCATCGATCCTGCTGGTAGCCCTGGTTGGTCGTGTTCTGCTTGATGTTGCCGTGGCGGCCCTGGGTATCGAAATTCTCGCGGCCCGGCTCCCGTTCTGTCGGCTCGACGGCCGGATCGGAACCGGGTCCCTTGTTGCTCCGCTGTTCTTCGGGGACTGGAGGCATCTTTGACATGTGCTGCTCCTGTGTCGATGGTTCGCAATGTCGAAATAGAACAATGAGTTGTCGCAGGGGTCGTTCCTGCGCCGATCGCCGCAGCGCGAGACAGGGAACACCGCGCTGCGTCCCGGGTTGATCAGAGGGTGCTGCCGCAGCCCATCCTGCGAGCTCGACAGGGAAACTCTCGACGGGGAAACACATGCCAAAGGCGACTGAACCTGAAACCGATCCGCGAGAGACACCGCTCGACGATCCGCGCCGGAAGACCGATATGCCGACGCACCGGCAGACGGATAAGCCTTGGCAAGGCAATCCCGAGAAGGAACAGATCGATCCGGAACGGCCGCCGCTGGATCTGGAGCGGTGGCAGAAATCGAAGACGCACTAGCAGCGGAGGCCTGCTGGCGTGTCGAGATCGTGAATGACCGGCCGCAGCGGCCCGCCGGAGTGCAGTTCCATCGTTGCCAGCGTAATCGGCAGCTTGAAGCGGCGCTTCCCTGCGCTGCCTGGATTCAGATAGAGCACGCCGTTGATGGTTTCGATCCGCGCGCGGTGGGAATGCCCTGAGACCACAACATCTATCCCGAGCTGGGCAGGATCGATCGTCAGCTCGTTGAGGTCGTGCAGGACGTGGAAGCTGCGGCCGCCGAGGCGCAGCGTTTGTGTTTCGGGAAAGCGTTCAGCCCACGTGCCCCGGTCGACATTTCCCCTGATCGCGGTGACGGGTGCGATGCGGCAAAGCCCGTCCATCACCGCCTGGGCGCCGATGTCGCCGGCGTGGATGATGTGCGAGACGCCGGCGAGGCAGCGCTCCGCCTCGGGCCTCAGCAGTCCATGTGTGTCGGCGATCACCCCAATCATGAACGTCATGTCAGATCACGGCTTCAGTGCACTACATCCAGCGGCATCCGGCCGATTTCCTCACCATCCTCATTCGTGACGAGGATCGAGAGGTGGCGGCCCTTGAGCTCGGGACGCTCCTCGAGCAGGCGCCGCGCAATCTCTTCGGCGACATCCAGAGCCTTGATGTCGTCCGGCAAATCGGCACCTCCCTCGTCGGCTACGGTTTCAGAATCCACCAAATCAAAATGATAGCGCGGCAACGTCTGGTCCTCGGGTGTTCCCGCAGGAACGCGCGGTCTCAGGGCTTCGTTCCGGCGCCGGAGCCATCTGCGGTCCGGCGGGCGGGCATCGCCGTCGATCCTCGGCGAGGGAACTGCCCGCGGGCCTCAGGAGCGGCGCCGCCGCGTCCTCGCGCGGGGTCTGGAACGGCCCGCCCTCGATGCCGCGAATGCCAAGCCGGCAGCGATCCCGAGCACCACGAGCCCCTTGCTGAGCACAGCGGCCGGCGGAACCTGCTTCCGCACCAGCCAGCCGCCGTCGACGGACGTGCCCTGCGGACCCGCTTCGAGCAAGGTGCCTTCGTTCCTTGCTGCGGGACGCGCGCGCGACAGCAGCCAGCGGAATGCAGCTCCTAGGATATTCTCGGTGATCTCAGGGGCAATCGCATAGGCCAGTTGCCCGGCGCGCGCCGGCCACCCCACGGCCATCTCGTCACGCGGCGCGCGGACGAGGCTCAGGAGGGTCTGGGCTACATCTTCGGATTGATAAAGCAGCGGGCCAGGATCGAGCCTTCGTCCGGAAACGTTGGCGCCGTGGACGAAGCCCGGCGTATCGACCATGGACGGAAAGACGCCACAGACGTGAATGTCGGGATGAGCCCGGAGCTCCTGACGCAAGCTTGCGGTGAAGCCGCGCAGGCCGAACTTGCTGGCGGTGTAGGCTGCGGCAAAGGGCGTCGGCGCCCAGCCGTCGAGCGAGATGTTGTTGATCAGGACACCGCGGTTCTGGCGAAGGAAGATCGGAAGCACCGCGAACGCACCATGCATGGTGCCGAGCAGATTGACCTCGATGGTCCGGCGATGAAGCGCGATGTCTGCGTCCTGATAGGCCCCGAACACGCCCGTGCCGGCGTTGTTGATCCAGACGTCGATGCCGCCAAAGGACTCGTCCGCCGCACCGGCCAGACGCTGCACCGCCTCCGCGTCAGTGACGTCGGTTGGCACGGCCAGGGCCCGGCCTCCGAGCGCCTCACACTCGGCAGCAAGCCGCATCAAGACCTCGCCGCGGCGTGCGGCGAGGACCACGCTTGCGCCCTCGCGGGCAAAGGCCAGCGCCGCGGCGCGGCCGATTCCACTGGAGGCGCCGGTGATGACGACGCGCGTGCCGACCATCTGCCCGTGCTCGCGTCCCGAGACGTCCGCGGGAAGCAGCCAGCGCAGGGATCGCCGCAGGCGTGCCGTTCCCTGTGTTTCGAACCAGTCGCCATGCGCAAAGATCACCCGCTCCGGAGCCAGCTTCACGAGCCGCTCGCCCGCAGCCCGCGCCGAACGGCCGCCGAGGCGGAGCAGCAGCCGCAGATAGACCGGGGCCTTCCCGTCCGGCTTGGCAATGCCGAGCAGACTCGCCACGGCTGTATTCGAGGCGCTGAGGTGGTGGGGATCGAGGTTCTGCACGATATCCGTCAGAACCAGCGTCCGGCTCCGCCTGTCGAACAGCTCGACCTCCGAGAACATCGGAGCATTCACCGACACCGTTTCGAGGTCGGCGGCCCATTCCTCCGGCGTCGTGTCTCCAAGCTCGCGATCGACGCGGAGGCCGGCCGCCCGCACCTGCCTGCGCGCCGCAAGGCCGCGCGCAGCAAAGATCGCGGCCTGCGGCAGCTGCCTTTGCCATTCTGGCAGGAACATCCAGTGCGCAATATTCGGCGCCAGCAGGTATCTGATCGTGCCCAGCCGCTCCAGCTCTTCGCGCAAAGCCGGCGAATATCTCACCGGCGAATGCAGCACGAGGTCGCCGTTCGACAGGCGGATGACAGTCATCCGCACGGGCAGTTGCAGGCCGGCGGCGTTGATCGGCTTGTCGTTCACGATCCAGATATCGTCGGTCACCTGCGACAGGCTGGCAGTCGACACACCGGCGTCGGAACTTTGCATGAGCGTCTTTCCATTGCGAGGGCGTTGCACCAAAGCGCGTGGGCGGCGCTCGTTCCTCATCAATGTCTTGGAAAGAACGTCTGGAAATCACATCGCCGCGGTCGTTCGACCTCCTTCGAGCCGCACCCGTAGCGCGTTGCGGGCGTCGGCGATGACATCGACCCAATCGCCCGGCCGTGTTTGATGAAACAGCCGCAGGCTCGGATACCAGAACGAACGCGCTCCGGATTGGGGCCAGCGCCAGTCGCAATCGGCATGCAGCAAGACCCAGGCCTCGCATCCCAGCGCGCCCGCAAGGTGTGCCACCATGGTGTCGACACAGACGACGAGATCGAGCTGCCGCAGGCGATGGCCGAGAGCGACGATATCAGGCGTGCTGATGTCCCGTGCCCCGATCGCCGCGAGCTCTTCGGTGCTGGCGCCGCGCTGGAGCGAATGGAGCGTCACGCCGGATCCAGCGAGATTGCGCAGCAAGACGGCCGGAACCTCCCGCCGCTTGTCCCACTCACCGACTTTCCAGACCAGGCCGACGGCCAGACTTTGCAGCCGAAGCGGTTGTACGGCAACAGGAGGGAGCATCAGGTAGGGAACGCGCATCTCGACCTCATCGCGGCGCGCTCTGATAGCGTGCGGCACCTCCATGATCTCGATGTCGACCTCGAAAGCGCTCTCGGGCGCACCATCATGCAGCGGGATGGCGCGATCGACGCCCGCTGCGCCCTCGACCATCGGCAGCAGCTCGGGTTGACACCACAGGGTGACGCTGCGCGCAATCGCGCGAAGCGGCTTCATGAAGCGCAGGAACTGGATGGTGTCGCCGAGTCCGTGATAGCAGCGCACCAGCACGTGCTTATCTTGCAGGTCCTCGCCGCGCCAGATCCGCTGGAGATGGCGCGGGCCAGTGTGCTTGGGCGGATGCGCGATCTCCAGCAAATCTCGATCGTTGATCCGCCAGGCGCGCCCAAAATCGCCCGCCCTGATCGCTTCCGCCCAGCCGCCCGCCATGTCGCGGTCGCTAGTGTCGCACGAACTTGTGGAATCGACTGAGCTTGCCGTCCTTGGTTCGATCCTGATGCAGGAACGCGATGCCGGCTTCATCGAACTTCTCGAAGAACGCATCCCAGCTGATGCGATCCAACGCTTCATCCGGCGGATCGAAATCAATACGCAGGATTCCGGCGTGGCCACCCTCCTCCGTCGCCTTCACGGTCGCCGGCTTCCCGCCGCGTTCTTCGGCCCATTTCTGGATGACGTTGTGATCGGTGGTCTCGTGGGCTTCGCTGTTCTGTGCCTTGGATGTCATGTCACACCTCGTTCACTAGGCGTGCGATGAACGCCGCACCGCATCGAACCATTGGCCGACAAACGCGGGCCGCAGTGATTGGTTCTTCGCGGCAGATACGAAACGGTCCGCGTGAGGCGAGCATCATCTTCTTCATCTTCATCATGAAAGTCGTTCGTTCCGAGCTGGCGGTACGGGACTTTATCCCATGTTAAGCGCGTCGCATTTTGTCGCGATGAATCGGCCCACGGCGTGCCGCTCGCATCTCCTTCCCAGGAACGAACATACCTTCCACACGTTCGCCGACGTACTTACACCGACTCTTGCACCGACGCCGCATGCTTCCGGAGGGCTTCATTCCATGCATTCTCGTCTCCAACACAGGCGCCGCGTGCGCGTCGGACTCGTCGGCGTCGGCAATTGCGCGAGCTCCTTCGTCCAGGGCCTCACCTACTACCGGAACGCCAAGTCGAACGAGCCGGTCCCGGGACTGATGAATGCAGACCTCGGCGGTTACCATATCAGCGATATCCAGATCGCTTCGGCGTTCGACGTCAACGCCAACAAGGTCGGCCGCGACGTCGCCGATGCGATCTTCGCCGCGCCCAACAACACGCACCGTTTCTCCGACGTCGCGCCGACAGGCGTGATCGTGCAGCGCGGACCGGTCCTGGACGGCATCGGGCATTATCTCACCGACGACGTTCCGATTGCGGAGGTGCCGGAGGCCGACGTGTCCGAAGTGCTGGCGATGTCCCGCACCGACGTTCTGGTCTCCTATCTTCCGGTCGGCTCGCAGCGTGCCAGCGAGTGGTATGCGGCGCGCGCCATCGAGGCCGGCTGCGGCTACGTCAATTGCATTCCGGTCTTCATCGCCTCCAATCCCGAATGGCAGCGCCGCTTCGAGGAGGCCGGCCTGCCGATCGTCGGCGACGACATCAAGAGCCAGGTCGGTGCCACCATCCTGCATCGCGTGCTCGCCAATCTGTTCCGCGATCGCGGGGTGCGGCTCGACCGCACTTACCAGCTCAATGTCGGCGGCAACACCGATTTCAAGAACATGCTCGAGCGCGAGCGGCTGGCCTCGAAGAAGATCTCCAAGACCCAGGCCGTGACCAGCCAGTTCGACGTCCCCATGGACCCCGACAACATCCATGTCGGACCGAGCGACCACGTGCCGTGGCTCACCGATCGCAAGCTCGCCTTCATCCGCCTGGAGGGAACGACCTTTGGCGGCGTTCCCCTGAGCGCCGAGGTCAAGCTCGAGGTCTGGGACTCCCCGAATTCGGCAGGCGTCGTGATCGACGCGGTGCGCTGTGCCAAGCTCGCCATGGACCGCGGCCAGGCCGGAGCGCTGACCGGCCCTTCGAGCTATTTCATGAAATCGCCGCCGCAGCAGTTCACCGACGAGGAGGCCGGACGGCGGACACGCGCCTTCATCGACGACAAGGCGTTTGCGTGATGGCTGGGATCATCCATCTCGTCCGGCACGGGCATCATGCCCTGCTCGGCCGCATCCTGTGCGGCCGGATGAAAGGCGTCGCGCTCGACGATCTCGGCTGTGCGGAAATGGCGCGCTGTGCCGGCACCATCGCGCCGCGGCCATCGCTCATTCAGTCCAGTCCGCAACGGCGCTGCATGCAGTCGGCCTGCATCCTCGCGGCGCATTTCAGGCTGCCGGTCGAGATCGTTCCCGCCCTCGACGAAATCGATTATGGCGAATGGACCGGACGATCGTTCGATGAGCTGGCGCCGGATCCCAGATGGTCGCGCTGGAATGGGCGCCGCGGCACCAGCCGTCCGCCCGGTGGCGAGAGCATGCGGTCGCTTCAGAACCGCATGGTCGCTCATCTGGAGCAGCTGCGTGGCGATCGCAATCTCGACGCCGTGGTCCTCGTCAGCCACGCCGAGCCGATCCGCGCCGCGCTGCTGCACTATTCGCGCACGCCGCTCGACCAGTTTCTTTCGATCGAGATCGATCCGGCCAGCATCAGCACGCTCCGCGCCGACAGAAGCGGCATGAAGATCACCAGGATCAACCAACGGGTGACGGCGTGAAGATCATCATCTTCGGCCTGACAATCTCGTCTTCCTGGGGCAACGGTCACGCCACCTTGTGGCGCGGCCTCTGCAAGCATCTCGCGCGTTCGGGACACAGCGTCGTCTTCTTCGAGCGCGACGTGCCCTATTATTCCGGTGCCCGGGATCTCTACGAGCTGCCGGGCGGCGCGCTCCGACTGTTCGCGAACTGGGACGATGTGCGGCAGGCGGCAAGCGCGGAGGTCCGTGACGCCGACGTTGCGATCGTGACCTCCTATTGCCCCGATGCGATCGCCGCGACCGAGCTGATCCTTGCTGAGGATCGTGCCGTTCCCGTGTTCTACGACCTCGATACTCCGGTCACGCTGGCAAGGCTCATCGCCGGCGAGGCCGTTCCCTATATCGGCCCGCGCGGCCTGCGGGACTTCGCGCTGGTGCTCAGCTTTACCGGCGGGCCTCACGTTGCGGACGAATTCCGCAACAGGCTCGGCGCGCGCGACACGCGGCCGCTTTATGGGCATGTCGACACAGACATCCACCATCCGGTCGCGCCGCAGCCGCATTATCGCGCCGATTTGTCCTATCTCGGCACCTACTCCGAAGACCGCCAGCACACGCTCGAGGCGCTTTTCGTTGCGCCCGCGCGGGCGCGCCAGGATCTCCGCTTCCTGATCGGCGGCGCGCAGTACCCGGACGATTTCCCATGGTCGCCCAACATTTATTTCGTGCGGCACCTGCCGCCGTCCGAGCACGCGCCGTTCTTTGCCTCATCGCGGCTGACCCTCAACGTCACCCGCCGGGCCATGGCGGAGATGGGCTGGTGCCCGTCCGGCCGGCTGTTCGAGGCCGCGGCCTGCGGTGCCCCGCTGCTGAGCGACGACTGGCCCGGAATAGCGGACTTCTTCGCGCCCGGAGAAGAGATCCTGATCGCACGCGACGAGCACGACGCGCTTGCCGCACTCGCGATGCCGGATGCCGAGCTCAGGCGCATGGCCCTGCGCGCCTATGAGCGCACCATGGACCAGCACACATCCGACAAGCGGGCGCGTGAACTGATCTCGATGCTCGAGCAGATTGCGTCGAGCCGCATCAGCCGGCAACAAATCGAGGAGGCCTGATCATGTGGGGCATCGTTCCGGCCGCGGGCCGCGGCAGCCGTATCCAGCCGCTTGCGTTCTCGAAGGAATTGCTGCCGGTCGGCAGCCGGCATGACGACGGTACCGACCGTCCCTGCGCGGTCTCCGAATATCTGCTGGAGCGCCTCATCCTCGGCGGCGCGGACAAGATCTGCTTCGTGATCTCGCCCGGCAAGTCCGACATCCTCGAATATTTCGGCGACCATTACGGCAGCGCCGAGCTCGCCTATGTGGTGCAGCCCGAAGCCTCCGGCCTGTGCGACGCGGTGTTCAGGGCAAGCACCGTCGTCGGGCGGCACGAAGACGTCATGGTCGGCTTGCCCGACACGGTGTGGTTTCCCAAGGCGGCCCTGCAATCCCTGCCCGAGGCAGACCTCTCGTTCCTGCTGTTCCCGGTCGAGCACCCCGAATTCTTCGATGCGGTGGTGCTGGACGGCGAGCAGGTGACGGAGATCCAGGTCAAGCAGCCGAATGCAGCCTCGCGCTGGATCTGGGGTGCTTTCAAGATGTCGGCCCACGGCTTCCGCCAGCTCCAGGCGCTGTGGCACGCACGCGAACGCCGCGACGAATATTTCGGGACGCTGGTCAATGCGTACCTTTCGGCCGGCGGCAACGGCATCGGGGTCAAGGCCGGCGAATCCTACGTCGATGTCGGCACCATCGACGGCTATCGCACGGCAATGGCCCTGCTCGCCGAGGGCGTCGAGGGCCGTTCCAAGTCGCGGACCCGCGCCTCATCGGACGGGGCCCGGCCGGTCTCAATGAATAACGGAGCGATTGCATGACCAGAGGCGCCCTCTCCCGCGAGGAAATCCGCCAGCGCGTCGATGCGCTGGGGCCATGGTTTCACAATCTCGACCTCAAGGGCGTGCCGACAGCGCCGTCGCACTTTCTCGGCGACTACCCCAATGTGAAGTGGCAGCGCTTCTCCGGCATCATTCCGGACCGGCTCGAAGGCAAGACCGTGCTCGATATCGGCTGCAATGCCGGCTTCTACGCAATGGAGATGAAGCGGCGCGGCGCCGAACGCGTGCTCGGCCTCGACACCGACGAAGAATATCTGGCCCAGGCCCGCTTCGCGGCCGAGGTGAACGGGCTCAGGATCGAATTCCGCAAGATGTCGGCCTATGATGTCGGGCAGCTGCGCGAAAAGTTCGACCTCGTGATCTTCATGGGCGTGCTCTATCATCTGCGACACCCGCTGCTGGCGCTGGACCTGATCCATGAGCACGTCGCCGGCGATCTCCTCCTGTTTCAGTCGATGCTGCGCGGCGACAGCCGGGTCGATGCGATCGAGAAGAATTACGACTTCTGGACTACCGATCAGTTCGATTCCTCCGGCTACCCGA
This sequence comes from Bradyrhizobium sp. NBAIM03, assembly GCF_020194055.1. NCBI lineage: Bacteria > Pseudomonadati > Pseudomonadota > Alphaproteobacteria > Hyphomicrobiales > Nitrobacteraceae > Bradyrhizobium > Bradyrhizobium sp. NBAIM03. The sequence goes on from NZ_JADYVS010000006.1 coordinate 9,089, forward strand.
AGCTGCACTTCATCGAGCACAAATATGCCGACGACCCCACCAATTGGTGGGTGCCCAATCGCGCCTGCGTCGAGGCCATGCTGCGCAGCGCCGGCTTTGCCATCGCGGCCCATCCGGAAGAGGAGGTCTATCTGTGCAAGCGCACGACGCGGCCGCAGGTCGACGGGCCGGTTTATCCGTCACGGGAGGCGAGCCGATGATCGAGGCTGCCAAGATCTGGAACGAGCCCAACAACAAGTCGCATTGGGACCTGCTGATCGACCCGGACTGGGCGATGTTCGCGAATCTTGCCCTCGCGGCGGGAAAGGCTATGCGCAGCGCGCATCCGACCTTGCCGCGCGTGCTCGGCGGCATTTCGCCGATCGACCCGTCCTTCATGCGCAGCATGCAGGCGCGCGGCGTGCTCGACCACGTCGACGCCGTCGCCGTGCACGGCTTTCCGCTCGACTGGAATTTATGGCAGATCGGAGAATGGCCGGCCAAGATCGAGGAGATCAAGGCCGTCACCTCGCTCCCGGTCTGGGTGACCGAGGTCGGCGTCTCCTCGTTCGGCGCCGAGGAGGTGCAAGCCTGGGGCCTGTCGCGCACCGCCGACCTTCTGATCGGCCGCGCGCCGCGCATCCACTGGTACAGCCTCTATGATCTCCCTTCGGCCTGGGAGGCGACCACGCGGCACAAGGAGGCCGAGGGGTCCTCCTATTACCGGCATTTCCACATGGGCCTGCTGCGCGAGGATGGAACGCCGAAAGCCGCGGCGGAGCTGTTCGGCCAATACGCCGCCGACATGGGCCTCTGCCAGTGGTTTCATTTCGAGGACCATCGTCTCGATGATGCCGTGCGCTGGATGCGACGGTTCGGCGTGCGGCACTTGCGGACCGGCCTGTCATGGGCCGACAGCTTCCGCCCCAACGCACTGGACTGGTTCGACCGCCAGATGGATGCGCTGGCCGAGTTCGAGATCACTGTGACGTTCTGCTTCACGCCGGAGCACCGCGGTCTCGAACCGCATCACACCAGCCCGCCGCTCGACGTGAACGAGTTCGCCGATTTCTCCGCGCAGATGGTCGAGCGCTATTGCACGAAGACCGGTCTCGCCTCCTCTAGTGGCGTCTCCCCGCCGATCAGGGAGCCGACATGCGTGCCCTGATCCTGGTGATGGATTCCGTCGGAATCGGCGCCGCGCCCGACGCCGCCAATTACGGCGACGAAGGTGCCGACACCATCGGCCACATTGCGGATGCATGCATGGCCGGGCGTGCCAATAGTCCGCAGCGGGAGGGGCCGCTGTGCCTGCCAAATCTCGTGGTGCTCGGCCTCGGCGAGGCCTGCCGCCTTGCGACGGGGCGCGTCCCGCCCGGGCTCGACGGCCGGGTTCAGGGTGCGCGCCATGGATGCGCCAGCGAGATATCGAGGGGCAAGGACACGCCATCCGGCCATTGGGAGATCGCCGGCGTGCCTGTCGCGTTCGACTGGGGCTATTTTCCAAAGATCCAGCCCTGCTTCCCGCGCGATCTCGTAACAAAGCTGTGCGAACAAGCCGGACTGCCCGGCATCCTCGGCAACTGCCACGCCTCCGGCACCGACATCATCGCCGAATTCGGCGAGCGCCACATGCGCAGCGGCGAGCCGATCTGCTACACCTCGGCCGACAGCGTGTTCCAGATCGCGGCGCACGAGGAGACGTTCGGGCTTGAGCGGCTTTACGACGTTTGCACGATCGCGAGACGGCTGGTCGATCCCCTGAACATCGGCCGCGTCATCGCGCGTCCGTTCGTCGGAACGGACGCAGGCAATTTCAAGCGCAGCTCGCACCGGCGCGATTTCTCGGTTCCGCCGCCCGAGCGAACCATCCTCGACCTTGCAGAAACTGCCGGCCGCGACATCGTCACGATCGGCAAGATCGACGACATCTTCGCTCATCGCGGCACCGGGAGAAACCTGCGCGGCGACGGCAATGCAGCGCTGTTCGATGCCACGCTCGATGGGCTTGGAGGCCTTGCAGAAGGCGGGCTTTTGTTCGCCAACTTCATCGATTTCGACACGCTCTACGGCCACCGCCGCGACGTCGCCGGCTACGCAGCGGCGCTCGAAGCTTTCGACGCCCGCCTCCCCGAGCTGCTGAGCCGGCTGCGAAGCGACGATCTCCTCATCATCACCGCCGATCATGGCTGCGATCCGACCTGGAGCGGCACCGATCATACGCGCGAGCAGGTCCCGATCCTGGCGTGGACCGCGCAGTCAACGGCTCCGATCGGCCGACGCGCCGGCTTTGCCGACATCGGCGCGACGGTTGCAAGACATCTCGACCTGCCGGCGCCACTTCATGGCGCGCATTTCTAGCCGGGATTCTAGCTGGGATTCACTTGGGTTATTGATCCAGGTTAGAGAAATTTTCGTTTGTAGGTTTCGCAGGAACGAACATTCCTTGCACCGCTTCTAACTCCCAGACGTGACTGGCGCGCAGGTCGCCCGACCAAGCAAAGGCGCGCTTCAACTCTCATCATCGGCTGGTCCCGAACGGATCGGTCCCATGCGGCACGGAGCGGTGAATGACGCGAGTATTGATTACCGGAGGCGCGGGATTCATCGGTTCGCATACGGCCGACGTGCTGCTTGCGGCTGGCTATGAGGTCCGCCTTCTCGACAATCTCTCTCCGCAGGTCCATGGCGGCAACCGTCAGCGGCCCGCTTATCTCGCGGACGATGCCGAGCTCGTGGTCGGCGACGTCACGGACAGCGTCGCCGTCGAACAGGCCTTGCGCGGCGCCGACATGGTCCTGCATCTCGCCTCCGCCGTCGGCGTCGGCCAGAGCATGTACGACATCGAGCCCTATGTCAGGACGAACGAGCTCGGCACCGCCGTGCTGCTGCAGGCGCTGGCGAAGCGACCGGTCGCACGGCTGGTTGTGGCGTCCTCGATGAGCATCTACGGCGAGGGCCTGTATCGTGATGCCGTCGGCAACGTCGTGGCTTGCGACGAACGACCGATCGGGCAGCTTCGCCAAGGAGAGTGGGAACTGCGGGATCATGCAGGCCATGCGCTCGATCCCGTGCCTACGCCTGAGACCAAGCAGCCGTCTTTGAGCTCGATCTACGCGCTGAACAAATATGCGCAGGAGCGGATGTGCCTGATCACGGGCAAGGCCTACGGCATTCCGACGGTCGGCTTGCGCTTCTTCAACGTGTTCGGTCCGCGGCAAGCGCTGTCGAATCCCTATACCGGGGTGCTGGCCATCTTCGCCGCGCGGCTGCTCAATGGCCGGCCGCCGCTCGTCTTCGAAGACGGCCTGCAGCGGCGCGACTTCGTCCACGTGCACGATGTCGCCCGCGCCTGCCGCATGGCGCTCGAATCCGACCACGCCCAGGACGTCTTCAACGTCGGCTCGGGCCAGAGCCGCACCATTCTGTCGGTAGCCGAGGATCTTGCCCAGGTGATGGGACGGTGCGAGATCGCTGCCGAGATCACACGGAAATACCGTGCTGGCGACATCCGGCACTGCTTCGCCGACATCGGCAAATCACGCGACCTGCTCGGCTTCGAGCCGCATGTCGCGTTCAAGGACGGGCTCGAAGAGCTCGCCGGGTACCTCGCCGACCAGATCGCCGACGATCAGGCGGAGCGGGCGACCCGTGAGCTGCTGCAACGAGGGTTGGTCGCGTGATGAGTGAACAAGACAACAGACCTGTCCTGGTCACCGGCGGCTGCGGCTTCATCGGCTGCAATCTCGCCGACCGTCTGGCCGAGCGCGGCGACCGTGTGCTGGTGCTGGACAATCTCGCCCGCGCCGGCGTGCGCGAGAACGCGCAATGGCTGAAATCCCGGCATGGCGAGCGCGTCGCGATCACGGTGGCCGATATCCGCGACCCCATTCCGGTGATCGACGCCGTGCGCGAGGCACGCGCCGTGCTGCACCTCGCGGCCCAGGTCGCCGTCACCGACAGCGTCAGCGATCCCTCGGCCGATTTCGAGATCAACGCCCGTGGCACGCTGAACGTGCTCGAAGCCGTCCGCCTGCACAACGCCTCGGCCCCGGTGATCTTCGCCTCGACCAACAAGGTCTACGGGCGCCTGATCGAGGACAGCGAGATCGCGCTCACCGGCCGTCGCTACACGCCGGTCAACGATCTGCTCGCCGGCGGCATTTCGGAGAACGCGCCGTTGGACTTCTACAGTCCCTATGGATGCTCAAAGGGCACCGCCGATCAATACGTCCACGACTATGCCCGGGTGTTCGGGCTGCAGACCGTGGTGATGCGCATGAGCTGCATCTACGGGCCGCGGCAATTCGGCACTGAGGACCAGGGCTGGATCGCACACTTCCTGCTCAGCGCCATAAGCGGCAATCCGCTGACGATCTATGGCGATGGCAAGCAGGTCCGCGACGCGCTGCACGTGTCGGACGCTGTGAGCGCCTGGCTCGCGGCGCTCGACCACATCGCGCTGGCGCGCGGGCGCGTCTTCAATCTCGGCGGCGGTCCTGCGAATGCGATCAGCCTGCTCGAGTTGATCGACCGCATCACAGAGCTGACGGGCCGCAAGGTCAGCTATCGCTTTGCGGACTGGCGACCGGGCGATCAGCCCTGGTACGTGACCGACACGCGGGCGCTCGCCACCGCGCTCGGCTGGACGCCGCAAATGCCTCTCGCCGATGGCCTGCGCTCGCTCCACACCTGGCTCGACAGCCGCTTCGGATCACAGAATAGAAGCGAGGCCCTGGCATGACGCGGGTCGCCCTCATCAATCCGAACTGGGATTTTTCGGGCAGCATCTATTTCGGCTGCCGCTCGCCTCACCTGCCGCTCGAGCTCGGCATCTCCCAACACTATCTAAAGGCGGCCGGCCACGAAACGTTGCTGCTCGATGCGCATATGTTCGATCTCTCCCTCGCTGAGATCGAGGCCGAGCTGCGCGCCTTTGATCCCGACCAGATCGTCTTCACCACCGCACCGACCTATCTGTTCTGGCGCTGCGCGCCGCCCGAGCTGCGCGTGCCGCAGCAACTCGCCATCGCGGTGCGGGACCTTGCGCCGACCCTGATCGCGGTCGGCCCGCATGGTTCGAGTACGCCGAAGACCGCCCTGAGGAAGCTTGGCGTCGATATCGTCGTGATGGGCGAGTGCGAGGCGTCCCTGCTGCGTCTCGCCAATGGCGAGCGAGACTTTCCCGGCCTGTGCTTCGCCGACGGTGCTTCGCTCCGGGCCAATGGCGGCCCGCAGGCGGTCGCGTTCAGCGATCAGCCCGCGCTCGACTGGCCTGACGAGATGATCAGGCGTCACCATCACCACCATCACCGCTTCGAGGCCGCGCCGACCGCACCGGGCGCCGAGGTGGAGGCCTCGCGCGGCTGCCCCTACAACTGCACGTTCTGCGCCAAGGAGAATTTCCGCAACGCCTATCGCAAGCGGCCGCCCGCCGTCATTCTCGACGAGATCGATCGTCTGCGCCGCCATGGCATCGAGTACGTCTACTTCATCGACGAGATCTTTCTTCCCAATCGCGAACTTTTGGAAGGTTTGACGACGCGCGGGCTGAAGTTCGGCGTGCAGACGCGGATCGACCTCTGGAAGCCCGACATGCTCGCCCTGCTCGGGCGCGCCGGCTGCGTCTCGATCGAAGCCGGCATCGAGAGCCTCACCGTGGAAGGGCGCGCGGCCCTCGCCAAGAATTGCAAGATGACGACGGATCAGCTCGCCGACCGGCTGGTCGAAGCTCGCCGCCACGTCCCCTTCGTGCAGGCCAATTTGATCGAGGTGCCCGAGGACGACGATCCCGTGGTGCAGCGCTGGCGCCGCACCATGCAGGATGCCGGCGTCTGGGCCAACGATCCCGTGCCGCTCTACCCCTATCCCGGCTCTCCCGACTACCGCAAGCTCTGGGGCGAGCCCGACGATGTCGCCTGGGAGCGCGCACACCGGCACTATCTCGCGATGTTCGACCAGTTCAGCGACGTGCAGAACGGTCGCCCGATGCCACTCGACAGCCTCGAACTCCAGGTGGCCTCATGAACCGTGGCGCCGACATCAGGATCATGATGACGACCGACACGGTTGGCGGCGTGTGGACCTATTCCTGCGCCCTCGCCACAAGTCTCGCTGCGTCCGGGGCCGACGTCACGCTGGTGACGCTGGGCCCGCGGGCGCGCGTCGATCAGCGTCAGATGCTGCACGAGACCAGCGTTCACCTGATCGAGACGGACCTCGCACTCGAATGGCAGGACCCGGAGGGCCAAAACGTTTCCGACGGAAGGCGCGTGCTTGCAAACCTGGAAGCCAGATTGATGCCCGACGTTGTGCATCTCAACAGCTTCCGCGAGGCGACCTTTGCCTGGCAGGCCCCGACAGTGCTGGTGGCGCATTCCTGCGTAAATTCGTGGGCACTCGCCTGCCACGATACGGCCTGGCTTGGCGAGCCCAAATGGCGCCGCTACAGCGAGCGGGTCGCCGCCGCGCTCGACGCGGCGCAGGCCTGGGTCTGTCCGAGCCGGGCCTTCCACGACGACATCACGGCGATCTACCAGCCGCGATCGCGCGGCGCGGTGATCTGGAACGGAATTTCGCCACGCGCCCCGTCTGGGCGAAAGCAGGACCTGATTTTCGCGGCAGGACGGCTGTGGGACCGAGCCAAGAACATCGAAGCGCTCGCCGGCGCCGCGCCCGGGCTGGAATGGCCGGTCGAGGTGGCTGGTCCGATCGACGCACATCCGCCAGCGGGTGTCAGCTGGCTCGGGGAGCTGCCGCACACAGCGCTGGAGACGCGTTTGCAGCATGCAGCGATCTTCGTCAGCCCTGCGCTCTATGAACCGTTCGGCCTCTCGGTGCTGGAAGCCGCCGCCGCGGGCTGCGCGCTGGTCCTCTCCGACATCCCGACGTTCCGGGAATTGTGGCGCGGCGCCGCCTTGTTCGTCGATCCCGCCGACAGCGACGCGCTGCATCGGGCTCTGGCAGAGCTTTGCGCTGACGATATCGGCCGGGCAAAGCTGCAGCGCGCCGCCTATGAGCAATCCCTGACCTATTCGTTGACGCGCATGACGAGCGCCTATCTCGGTCTCTACCAGGACCTGATCGCATCGCGCCGCACGAGCGCGGCGGCCAGCCAAATCGAGGTGCGCGCATGAAATGCGTCCTGTTCTATCATGCCTTCACCTCCTGCTGGAACAACGGCAACGCGCATTTCCTGCGTGGCTACGCGCGCGAGCTCCATGCGCTCGGACACGAGGTCGTCGTGTTCGAACCCATCGACGGCTGGAGCCGGCTGAACGCGATCCGGGAAGGCGGGAGTCATGCGATGGAGGACATTCCCGCCCTCTTCCCCGGCATCGACATCCGCCGCTACGACACCAGCCTCGATCTCGAGCGGGCGCTTGATGGCGCGGATCTCGTCATCGTGCATGAATGGAATTCGCCCGATCTCATCGCGCAGATCGGGCGCAGGCGGGTGCAAGGCGGGTCCTTCACCCTGCTCTTTCACGATACCCATCACCGTGCGGTCAGCGCGCCCGACGAGCTTGCGCAATTCGATCTCGACGGATTCGACGGCGTGCTCGCCTTCGGCGAGGTGCTTCGGCAGATCTATCTGAAGCTCGGCTGGGCAGACCGGGTCTTCACATGGCACGAGGCAGCGGACGTTGCGCTGTATCACCCGTTGCCCCAGGTCGAGCGGACCGACGATCTGGTCTGGATCGGCAATTGGGGCGACGGCGAGCGCAGCGCCGAGCTGAACGAGTTCCTGGTCGAGCCCGTGGCGGAGATGAAGCTCCGCGCCAGCGTCCATGGCGTGCGCTATTCGGATGATGCGCTCCGCACCATCAGGAGCGCAGGCATCCGCTATGGCGGCTGGCTGCCGGCGTACTGGGCCCCCGTCGCCTTCGCCGGCGCGCGCGCAACCATTCACGTGCCGCGCGGGCCTTACGTCGCCCTGCTGCCGGGCATCCCGACCATCCGCGTGTTCGAGGCGCTGGCCTGCGGCATTCCCCTGGTTTCGGCACCCTGGTCGGATGAGGAAGGCCTGTTCCCCGAGGGCGCTTATCTCAGCGTTGGCGATGGCCAACAGATGAAGCATGCGCTTCGGTCCGTCATCGACGATCCGGAATTCTCTGCCGCGATGGTGGAGACCGGCCTGAAGGTCATCAGGGATCGTCATACCTGCCGCCACCGCGCCGAGCAGCTCATCGACATCGTCACCGACCTCAGGGATTCCAGCCGTTCGGCACGGCCTCAGCACGACATCGGAGCCGTCGCATGAAGATCTGCTTCTTCGGATCCAGCCTCGTCTCGTCCTATTGGAATGGCGCTGCCACCTACTACCGTGGCATGCTGAAGGAGATCGCGGCGCTGGGCCATGAGGTCACCTTCTACGAGCCCGACGCCTTCGACCGCCAGTCGCATCGCGACATCGACGAGCCGGATTGGGCCAGGGTGGTGGTCTATCCCGCGACCGCCGACGGCTGGCGCCGCTCGCTCGACACAGCCGCACAATCGGCCGACATGCTGGTCAAGGCCAGCGGCGTCGGCGTCTTTGATCTCGAGCTGGAGAACGCCGTCGCCGCGCTGCCCTCGCGGCTGACGCGGATCTATTGGGACGTCGATGCTCCCGCCACGCTCGAGGCGATGGAAAGCGATCCGCAGCATCATCTGCGTCGCGCGATCCCATACTACGACATGGTCCTGACCTATGGCGGCGGCGAGCCCGTCGTCTCCGCGTATCGATCCGTGGGCGCGCGGGACTGCGTGCCTATCTACAACGCACTCGATCCGGCCACGCATTTTCCGTCGCCGCCCAATCCGCGCTTCGCCTGCGATCTCAGCCTGCTGGCGAACCGCCTGCCCGACCGCGAGAAGCGCGTCGAGCATTTCTTCCTCGACGTTGCACGCCATCTGCCCGGAAAGTCCTTCGTGCTCGGCGGCTCCGGCTGGGACGACAAGGACGCCTCCGCCAATCTGCGCAAGGTCGGCCATGTCGGCACCGCCGATCACAACGCGTTCTTCGGCTCCGGGCTCGCCACGCTCAACGTCAATCGCGACAGCATGGCGCGCTATGGCTTCTCGCCGCCGACACGGGTGTTCGAAGCGATCGGCGCCGGTGCCTGCCTGATCACCGACGAGTGGGCCGGCATCGATCATTTCCTCGAACCCGGCCGCGAGGTGCTGGTCGCCGCCGACGGCGCCGAGGTGGCCGAGCACCTCACCGCGCTCGATCCCGAGCGGGCCCGGTCGATCGCCCGCCGCGCCCGCGCCCGCATTCTCAGCCAGCACACCTACCGGCAGCGCGCCCGCCAGTTCAACGATCTCTTCGTCGCCCACAGTTCCCGAATCGAGGCAGCAGAATGAACCTCTCCATCGTCGTCATCGGTCTTTCGGTCACGTCGTCCTGGGGCAACGGTCATGCCACGACCTACCGCGCCCTGATCGAAGCGCTGGCGCGACGAGGTCACCGCGTCACGTTCCTGGAGCGGGACGTGCCCTGGTATCGGGATCACCGCGACCTGACCAAGCCCTCTGCCTGGACTGTCGAATTGTACCAATCTTCGAAAGATGTTCCGCGCCAGTTCGGCAAGCTGATCCGCGATGCCGATCTGGTGATCATCGGCTCTTATGTTCCTGACGGGATCGCGCTCGCCGAATGGACCACGACGCACGCGAGGGGCATCACCGCGTTCTACGACATCGACACGCCAGTCACTCTGGCGCGGCTCGAGCAAGGCCTCGACTATCTCTCGGCGGCAATGATCCCGCGCTTCGATCTCTATCTGTCGTTCACCGGCGGACCGGTGCCCGGCCTGATCGAGCAGAGCTACGGCAGTCCGCTCGCGCGTGTGCTTTACTGCAGCGCAGACGCGGAGATCTACGCGCCGAAGCAGGCGCCGCCGAAATGGGCGCTCGGCTATCTCGGGACCTACAGCGAGGACCGGCAGCCCGTTCTCGAGGAGCTGCTGCTGGCTCCGGCGCGCACGCTGCCGAGCGATCAATTCGTCGTCGCCGGCGCGCAATATCCGGGCAATATCGCCTGGCCCGCCAACGTCGCCCGGATCGAGCACCTCTCGCCGAAGCAGCACCCGGAGTTCTACGCGGCGCAGCGTTTCACGCTGAACGCCACCCGCGCCGACATGAAGGCGCTGGGCTTCTCCCCCAGCGTCCGGCTGTTCGAGGCCGCCGCCTGCGGCACGCCCGTGATCTCGGACCGGTGGCCCGGGATCGAGACGATCTTCGCGCCCTCGAAGGAAATCCTGCTGGCAGCCAGCCCGCGCGAGGTCGTCGAGATCCTGCGCGACATGCCGGAAGAGCAACGGCGCACGATCGCCCACAACGCGCGGCGGCGGGTTCTCGCCGATCACACGCCCGACCATCGCGCACGGCAGCTGGAGACCTATTACACCGAGGCAGCCGCGCGGCGCCGCCGCAAGACGGCGCCACTCCCCGTCGTTCGCCCTATGCAGGTCGCCCAACTCTGAAAGGCCACGTCATGACGCTCCAGACCCGCATCCACGCGTCCCGCCGCTCGCCGACGGTCCTGGTCGCCGGCGGCGCCGGCTTCATCGGATCGCATCTCTGCGACGCGCTCCTGCAACGCGGCAGCATGGTGATCTGCCTGGACAATTTGTTCACGGGAACCACCGACAACATCCGGCCCCTGCTCAACCATCCGAACTTCCGCTTCATCGAGCATGACGTGCGCGATTCCATCGAGATCGAGGGCGAGATCGACCGGATCTACAGCCTCGCCTGCCCAGCCTCGCCCCGCCATTATCAAGTCGATCCGGTCGGAACGATGAAGACATGCGTGCTCGGCTCGATCAACCTGCTCGAACTGGCGCGGCAGAAGGGCTCCCGGATTCTTCAGGCCTCCACCAGCGAGGTCTACGGCGACCCGGAGGTGCATCCGCAGCCGGAATCCTATCTCGGCAACGTCAATCCCGTCGGGCCGCGGGCCTGTTACGACGAAGGCAAGCGGGCCGCGGAGACGCTGATGTTCGACTACCGGCGGATGCACGGGACGGAGATCAAGGTCGCGCGCATCTTCAACACCTACGGCCCGCGCATGCTCGAGAATGACGGCCGCGTCGTGTCCAACTTCATCGTGCAGGCGCTGCGTGGCGAGCCGATCACGATCTACGGCCAGGGCACGCAAACCCGCAGCTTCTGCTTCGTCGACGATCTCGTGCGGGGGCTTCAGCTCCTGATGGAGAGCCCCGCCTCGGTCAGCGGTCCGTGCAATCTCGGCAATCCGCACGAGGTCACGATCGAGGCCATCGCCCGTGAGGTGCTGGCATGCACCGAATCTGCGTCCCCGCTGCGCTTCGAGCCCCTGCCGAAGGACGATCCCAGACGGCGCAAGCCCGTGATCGATGCCGCCGAGAAGATTCTGGGATGGCGTCCGAGGGTGGCATTGAAGGACGGCCTTCAAGCGACCATTGCCTATTTTGCGCTCCGTCTCGCCGGGGAATCGCCCACGCTCGTGCCGGCCATCGCCACGCGCAGGACACGCCCTCCAGCACGCGGCCGCCTGACGATGTCCGAGCAACCGTGAAGGTCATTGCTTGGCAGGCTCGCCCGGTGAACCGCTCCCGCAATGAACCTAGAACGTCCCGGCCACAGTGACGCGGAACGTCAGCGGCTCCGCCGGATGCAGCACGTAGTCCATGACGCCGTTCTGACAAACGGCCGCCGGCGCGGTACCTGATGTGCAGAGATTGTAGAGCGTGTCGGTCTTCAACAGCGAGCCATAGGCATAGGTGATCTGGTTCGCCTTGCTGTTGAACAGGTTGAGCACGTCGAACTGGATGCGCCAGCCGTTCTCGCTGCGGTAGCCGAGCCGCGCGTTGGCGATGCCGGTCGGCCGCGAGCGGAACGCATTGTCCTCGGTCAACGGGCTCGCGCCGATATAGCGCCAGCGCGCGCTGCCGAACCACCCCGTCTTTTCGCCAAGCGTTATTCCGGCCGATGCCACCATCGCCGGGGCGTTGGGAATGTAGTTGCCGGGCGCATTGCCGATTTGCGCCTCGGGATAGCCGGCGAGCGAGGCATAGACCGCGGCCTGCTCGCCGTCATGGCCACGGAAGCGCGCATGCGTCATTGCAAGATCCACATCGATGTCGATCCAGGACCGCGGCCGGTAATGGTTGGTCCACTCGAAGCCGTAGCGGCGGCTGGCGCGGGTTGCCGAGGTATCGCCGGCATCGCCGGAGAACAGGATCTCGGAATCCTGGTCCAGGATGAAGAGGCTGAGAGAGCTCTCGAGGCCGGGAACGATCCTGCTGCGAACCCCGACCTCCGCGCCTCTGGTGCGCACCAGGAGCGGCGACGGCGTGAGCCTTGTCGCGGGATCGGTGGGATCCTCCGTCGTGGTCGCACCGCGGGCATCGTTCGAGTGCATGCCGTAGCCGGCGCCGAGGAAGAATTCCGTATGATTGAACGGACCAAGCACCATCCTGAATTTCGGGCTGCCGAGCGCGGCATCGGCGCGACCGGAATTTGCGGCGTTGAACAGAGAGATGACGTCGGCGGCGTAATAATCGCCGCGCCAGCCCAACGTCGTCCTGAGCCAGTCGGTCCAGCGCACCGTGTTCTCGGCATAGACCCCGACGCTGCCCTCGCCGACCTTGTCGCTGCGGATATTGCCGATGAAGCCGCGACGGAACGTATTGGTGAGCGCGAGGTCGATCGCATCATAACGCGATTGCAGACCGAAGGTGGTCTGCATCGGCAGGCCGGCCAAGGAGCCGTCCAGCGTGCGCGAGACATTGGCGCCCGCCATCAAGCGGTCGTCGTGCTGGTGGAACTGGTCGCCGAGCACGGGATCGTCAAGGAAGTAAGTGAAATTATTGAAGAGGTCGAGTTGGCTCTTCACCAGATAGGCGTTGACCTTCCATGAACCGATGTCGTCGGTCTGCGCGATGCGCCCGGACAGCGCAAAGCGGTTGGCATGACCGCCGTCGCTCGGATCTTCCGAACCGTACCGGCCGAGCAAGCCGCTGGTGATGGCGCGCTGCGGCACCTGGTCGGTCGCGTTCCATTTGTTGACGTAGGCCATGCCGGTGAGCGACATGCCGTCGGTCGCGGTGCCCTGGCTGTAGCGCACGAGGCCGTTGAGCTTTCGCAATTTGTCCGGATTGTCCCACGGGCCGTCGTAGGTCCCGATCTCGCCGGCCACCAGCAGCGAACCGTCGCCGACTTTCGCGGAATCCATGCCGAGCAGACGGCGGTAACCGAAGCTGCCGGCGCTCACCTGCGCCAGCCGCCGGGTGCTGTCGATCAGGCCGATGTGAACGCTTCCGACCGAGGCGAAGTCGCCTTCGTCGGCGAAGTAAGGTCCCTTGCGCGCGTCCATTGCGGCGATGGTTTCCGGGATCAGCCAGTTGAGATCGGCATAGCCCTGACCATGCGCGTGGGTGCGCATGTTGACGGGGACGCCGTCGACGATGATCGCCAGATCGGTGCCGTGGTCGAGATTGTACCCGCGCAGGAAATACTGGTTGGCTTTGCCCTCGCCGGAATGCTGCGTCACGATCAGACCGGGCACGGCTTCGAGCGCCTCGCCCGGCCGTGTGAAAGGGCGCGCGTTGATCTCGTCGCCGGAGACAGTGATCTCGCTGGCCATGCCGGCTGCGGCCCTTGGACCCGAGCCGGCACTGCGCGGATCGGACGCCTGCGTCGTCGCGGGAGACACGAAGATGCGGCGGCCGGCCGCGGGCGATCTGGCGGCACGGCGCGATGCGGCCGTCATCTTGCGCCCGGGCGTGGCGCCGCCACTGACCTCGACCGGCGGCAGTTCGCGTGAGGTGTCATTGCTCTGTGCGAGGGCGCGGCCGTCATCCGCGAGCAGCGCCAGGACCGAGAGTGCCGTCAAAGCGCCGCCGCGACGACCGTGCTCAGGCCGCCTCGGTCGCATCGGTGCATTCCAAAACTTTCGTGCCGGCGCGGCGAGGCTCGTTCCCGAACATGCGGCGATAGAGCACGACCGAGACGAGCCATGCGACCGCAAACAGCGCGATCACGACAAAGCCGACATTGGCAAGCGACTCGTTGAGGTCCTCGACCAGCACCCATGCGCCGCCGGAGAGACCGAGCCGCTCGCCGATCAGGCCGAGCGCTTCGATCCCGCCGATGAACAGTGCAACCGCGACGGAGGCGCCGGTGATCGTGAGATTGTACCAGAGCTTGCGCAAGGGATCGACGAAGGCCCAGCGATAGGCGCTCACCATCAGCGCGGAATCGGCAGTGTCGACCAGCGCCATGCCTGCAGCGAACAGCGCGGGGAAAACCAGCACATCGGCGAGCGAGGCGCCGCGCGCGGCTTCGCTGGCGGAGATGCTGAGCAGGCTGATCTCCGTCGCGGTGTCGAAGCCGAGGCCGAACAGGAAGCCGAGCGGGTACATGTGCGAGGGCTTCGTCACCAGGCGGAACATCGGGCCGAGCAGCCGGGCCAGAATACCGCGGCTGGCAAGCAGCGCATCGAGCTGCGCAGCATCGTGAACGCCCTGGTCCCGCGCCGCGCGAAACGTCCGCCACAGGCCGACGAAAATGACGAGGTTGATCGCGGCAACCGCAAGCAGGAACAGCGCCGAGACTGAGGTGCCGATGAGACCGCCGATCTCCTTGAGCAGGCTGTCGCCGCCGAGGCTCACGACGCCCAGTGCCAGCAGCATGGTCGCCACCACGACGACGGTGGAATGGCCGAGCGCGAAATAGAGGCCGACGCTGCGCGGCGTCTCGGCGCCTTGCATCAGCTTGCGCACGACGTTGTCGATCGCGGCAATGTGGTCGGCATCGACGGCATGACGCAGGCCGAACACCCAGGCCAGCAAGGCCGTCGCCATCACCGTCGGCCGGTCGCCGAACAGCGTGAAGGCCCAGGCCCATGCGGCGATGTTGGCGGCGACGAGCCCGCCAAGCAGCGCCACCGTTCCGGGCTCGACCGCCCGCAAAGTCCGCATCGCTGCTCGTTCCATTCGCTCGCCCTTACAGTATGACGTTTATCAAAATTTCTCATACTGGCAAGAGCAAGAGCCGGACCAGTTTCGGTCTGCCCCCTGACGAGCCGACGGAATGCGAGCCAAATGGCGGGCCTGATGAAGGAATTCCGCGTCAGCGGGATCACCGCGCCGATGCGGGATGGGCGCTCGCATTGGCAAGCAGATATCCAGTTTGACGCCGAAGTTGACGGTCGTCAGGGGGAGCTCGACCCACGCAACTGGAACCCGTTGCTGTGAAGCCGCTCACATCCGATTCGACGATCCCGATGTATTCATCGTGCCGGGTGGAGATGGCAGACGGAGACGCGCATGAAATTCCTCATGCTCTCGCTAATCGCAGCCATGCTTCTCGCCGGTGCGGCCAATAGCGTGTTCAGGCCGCATGCAGTACCTCACTTCGGTCAGCCCGGCATGGCGTCCATTCAAGACATGCAGACGGGCCAAGCCGACAAGCTTCCCGAGCAGGAGCTGCAGGACCGCTCCGTCTTGTTTGCGAAAGAGCTGCGGTAGGCCGGCAGGCTCGCTTTATTCGGCCGCTGCGGTCGCAGGTTGCCGCTGCCCATCGTTCGGTCCCGTTCGCGCCATCTGCTCGTCGAGCCAGAGGCTGTGGTGCTCGCGCGCCCAGTTGACGTCGACTTCGCCCGAGCCCATGGCGGCGAACGCACCTTCCATGCCGATAGTGCCGATATAGATGTGCCCGATCATCGCCGCGACGAACAGGACCGCCACAATGGAGTGGACGATCTGGGCCATCTGCATGCTTTCGATACCCGTGCCGTAGAACGGGAACATCAGCGCATAGCCGCTCGCCGCGACGAGCCCACCACCGATCACGACGATCCAGTAGATCATCTTCTGGCCGCCATTGAAGCGATTGGCCGGCGGATGGTCATGCCCGATCAGGCCGCCACCCCGCTTGGCCCATTCGATATCCACCTTGCTGGGAATGTTGCCGCCGATCCACATCAGGAAGATCAGCACGACCCCCAGCGTGAACGGGAAACTCAGATAATTGTGGGCGTATTTGGCCCATTGCGACCATTCGGAAAAGGCCTCGAAACCGATCAGCGGCAAAAGCAGTTGCCGGCCAAAGGTGACGTTGAGGCCGGAGATCGCCAGGATGATGAAGCAGGTTGCCGTCATCCAGTGCACGAAACGTTCGAAACCGTTGAAGCGCACGATGGTGCGGCCCGAGTGGCCGCTTTCCAGCCGAACCATGCCGCGGGTGAGATAGAAGATCATGATCAGGGCGATCACGCCGATGATGGCAACGCCGCCGATCCAGGGCAGCGTCACCATGCGGAATTCCCGCCATTCCCGCCCCTGCGGCTGCTCGAGAACGCCGGACCGCTGATCCGGAATGCTGACACGCCCTTGAATCCGGTTCAGCTCCTGCAGAAGCTGCTGCTCCTTGACCGAGCTTGCAGTCGGATTGACCTGCTGAGCACTCGCAGGCGCCGCCATCGCCAAGAGAAGCAGCGTGCAAACGCCGAACGCCAGGCGAATGAACCTTCCAAATGACGCCATCACGTCCTCCCCGGTATTTGCGCGCCCTTCTGTTGCCACTTCAGGACTCGATCGCCTCGCGATAAGCGGTCTTCCAGCCCCATGCACCCGAGCCATAGCCGCGCTTCATGACGCGCTCCTTGTAGATCTGCGCGATGATCTCGCCGTCGCCCGCAAGCAAGGATTTGGTCGAGCACATTTCCGCGCAGAGCGGCAGCTTGCCTTCGGCCAGCCGGTTCGCACCGTATTTCGCGTATTCCTCCTTGCTGCCGTCGGCCTCCGGGCCGCCGGCGCAATAGGTGCATTTGTCCATCTTGCCGCGGGAGCCGAAGTTTCCGACCTTTGGATATTGCGGCGCGCCGAACGGACAGGCGTAGAAGCAATAGCCGCAGCCGATGCAGAGGTCCTTGGAGTGCAGCACCACGGCATCGGCCGTGGTGTAGAAGCAGTTCACCGGACAGACCGCCGCGCAGGGCGCGTCCGTGCAGTGCATGCAGGCCATCGAGATCGAGCGCTCGCCCGGCTTGCCGTCGTTGATGGTGACGACACGCCGCCGGTTGATGCCCCAGGGCACCTCGTGCTCGTTCTTGCAGGCGGTGACGCAGGCGTTGCACTCGATGCAGCGATCAGCGTCGCAGAGAAATTTCATCCGAGCCATGTGCGTGCTCCTCTCAGGCTGCGACGATCTGACAAAGCGTGACCTTCGGCTCCTGCATGCCGGTTGCAGGATCGTAGCCGTAGCTCGTGATCGTGTTGGCGCTCTCGCCCAGCACGATCGGATCGGTGCCGGCAGGATAGTTCTTGCGCAGGTCGTTACCGCCGAGCCAGCCGCCGAAATGGAACGGCATCCAGGCGACGCCCTTGCCGACGCGTTCGGTCACCATCGCCTTCATCTTGGCCCGCGAGTTGTTCTCAGCGCCGCTCACCCAGACCCAGCCGCCGTCCTTGATGCCGCGATCGGCGGCATCAGCCGGGCTGATCTCGATGAACATGTCCTGTTGCAATTCGGCGAGCCACGGATTGGTGCGGGTTTCCTCGCCGCCGCCTTCGTATTCGACGAGACGTCCGGAGGAGAGGATCAGCGGGAACTGCTTGGCGATCCCCTTCTCCACCGCCGCCTTCTGCACCGAGAAGCCGATGTTGGGCAGACGGAACTGCTTGGCATCGGGCAAGGTCGGATACTTCTCGACGAGGTCGACGCGCGGCGTGTAGATCGGCTCGCGGTGCACCGGGATTGGATCCGGCAGACCGAACGCATTCATGCGCGCCTTGCCGTTGCCGAAGGGCACGCAGCCATGCTTCAGCGCGACGCGCTGGATGCCGCCGGAGAGGTCGAGCGCCCAGGACACCGCATCCGGATTGGCCGGGTTGACCCGCTGGATCGTCGCCATCTCGGCCTCGGTGAGATCCTTGTCCCAACCGAGCTTCTTCAGGCTCGCCAGCGTGAACTCGGGATAGCCGTCCTCGATCTCCGAGCCCTTGGAGAAGGACTTGTCGGCGAGCAGGCTCACCTTCCGCGTCGTGCCGTCGGGCAGCTTCTCCTCGCGCTCGATGCCGAAGCGCGGACGGAATGCGCCGCCGCCGTCCATGACGTGCAGATTGTTGTTGTAGAGCAGCGGCGAGCCGGGATGCTTCACCTCGGGCGAGCCCCAGCACGGCCAAGGCAGGCCATAATAATCGCCGCCGACTTCCGGATCGTCCTTGGGGGCGCGCATCGTCACCAGGTCGAACTTGTGCTGGTTCTTCATGTGCGCCTTGATGCGCTCCGGCGACTGGCCGCAATAACCGGTCGACCAGCTTCCACGGTTGATCTCGCGCAGCACGTCCTCGGGGACCGGAAGGTTGTTCTCGACCTTGATGTTCTTGAACATCTTGTCGGCGAAGCCGAACTTCTTCGCCAGCAGATAGATGATCTCGAGGTCGTCCTTGGATTCGAAGATCGGCTTGACGATCTGCTCGCCCCATTGCATCGAGCGGTTGGAGGCGACGCGCGATCCCGCGCATTCGAACTGCGTCGCCACGGGCAGGATATAGACGCCGTCCTTGCGTCCGGCCTCGACCGCCAGAGACGCCCAGGTGGTCGGGTGCGGATCGGCGATCACCAGCAGCTCCAGCGCCTTCAGGCCCTTCAGCGATTCGGGAATGCGCGTGATGCTGTTGCTGGCGTGGCCTTGCACGAACACGGCCTTGACGTTGTCCTTCTGTGCGACGTCGGCCTTCGGCAACAGCGCCGCATCGAACCAGCGCGTCAGCGGGATGCCTGGAGTCTCCATCTGCTTCTTCTCGTCGAAGCGCGAGACGAGATAGTCGTAGTCGACCTCCCAGACCCGGGACCAGTGCTTCCAGGCGCCCTCCGCGAGGCCGTAATAGAACGGCAACGTCACGATATCGAGGCCGACATCGGTCGCGCCCTGCACGTTGTCATGGCCGCGCAGGATGTTGGCGCCGGCCCCGGCCTTGCCGACGTTGCCCGTCATCAGCAGCGCGATGCAGCTCGCCCGCACGTTGGCGGTGCCGACCGTGTGCTGGGTCTGGCCCATGCACCAGATGATGGTCGCGGGCTTGACCGTCGCGAATGTCTTGGCGACGCGCTCGAGCTGCGCGGCGGGCACACCGGTGACGCGCTCGACCTCCTGCGGATTCCATTTCTCGACCTCCTTGCGCAGGTCGTCGAAGCCGTAGACGCGCTGGGCGATGAATTCCTTGTCCTCCCAGCCGTTCTTCAGGATGTGCCACATCATGCCGTAGAGCACGGGAATGTCGGTGCCGGGACGGATGCGGACATATTCGGTGGCATGTGCCGCGGTGCGGGTCAGGCGCGGATCGAAGACGATGAAATTCGCCTTGTTGAGCTCCTTGGATTCGAGCAGGTGCTGCATGCTGACCGGATGCGCTTCCGCCGCGTTGCTGCCGATAAACAGCATCGTCTTGGAGTTGCGCATGTCGTTGATGCTGTTCGTCATCGCGCCGTAGCCCCAGGTATTGGCGACGCCGGTGACGGTGGTGGAGTGGCAGATCCGCGCCTGGTGATCGGTGTTGTTGGTGCCCCAGAACGCGCCCAACTTGCGGAACAGGTAGGCTCCTTCGTTGGTCATCTTGGCCGAGCCGAGCCAATAGACCGAATCGCTGCCCGACTTCTCGCGAACCTGCAGCAGCTTGTCGCCGATCTCGTTCACCGCCGTGTCCCACGACACGCGCGTCCACTGCCCGTTCACCAGCTTCATCGGATAGCGCAGGCGGCGATCGCTGTGCACGAGCTCGCGCACCGAGGCGCCCTTGGCGCAATGCGAGCCACGGTTGATCGGCGAATCCCAGCTCGGTTCCTGCCCGATCCAGACTCCGTTGAGGACTTCCGCCGTCACCGTGCAGCCCACGGCACAATGCGTGCAGATGCTCTTCTTGACGGTGGCGCCGGCCGCGAGCGGGCCGGCGGCGGCCGCCTCCGCCTTTCGCACGTTGCCCACCGGCATGGCCCCGAGCGCGGCGAGCGCGCCGCCGGCCAGGCCGGACTTGCGCAGGAACGTGCGGCGATCAAGTCCCCCGCCCTGCCCCGCAAGGGATTCGGCGACGGAACCGCGGCGATCGGAACGCTGGTGTGTTCGCTTGATAAGCACGGGCAGCCTCCCTCTCAGGCCGGATAACGATTGACGCGGTAGAACGTCTTCACGTGATCGGATTCCTTGTAGCGCGCCTTGCGCTTCTCATCGTTGGTTTCACTGTCGGCCTGGGCGGACCCGACCAACGGTGTTGCAAGCGCCGCGCCGGCACCGGCGGTACCCAAGCCGACCTTGCGCAGGAAATCGCGGCGTCCGACCTTTGCTCTCGTCTCGTCACTCATCGCATCTCTCCCGGACCGAAGCGCCCTCGGTCAGCTGGCGAATGTAAATGCTTCCGTCTCGATTTCGATGAAAGTGCGGCCGAGCGCGCCGACTGCGCGATAGAAACGGGCAGTCCCCGCGTTCTCGATGTCGGCGAACAACCGCCCCATCCATGGCGACACGTGCTTTTCGAAGAAGGCGCGCTGCGCCTCGTGTGAGGCATCGAAGCGGCCATCGGCAAGGCCCGACATGATCTCGCACAGGATGGCAGCGTGATCTTCGGGTTCGGAATCGTTGGCGATACGCTCGATGCCGAGCGTCATCAGGTCGCCGCGCAGGCGCGACAAAGGCCGTTCGTTGAGAAAGCCCGTGAGATAATAGGAAGCATAGGGCAGCAATTCACCGCGGCCGAGCCCGACAAACAAATCGAAATACTCCCGCTCGACCTTCGCTGGGACGGCGTTCGAGGCGGCCTCGGCAAGCGCCGCATGCGCGCGACCGAGCGGCGTCGCGTCTCCGCTGAGCGCGGCGAGCTGATCGAGCAGGCGCTTCGACGGAGGCGCAGACAGCAGGCCCGCGAGCAAGACGTATTCCTGCGCGCGCGCCGCATCGATGGGATCGACGAGCTCGGCGGAGCCGGCTTGCTCACCGTAAAGATCGGGCCGCAGATCGTTTCGGGAGACGCCGGTCGCCGTTTCGACTGCAACCACCCGTTGTGCGGGCACACGGGTCCAATTCGAGACGGAGGGCTGGCTGATGCCTATTTTGCGTGCAAGCTGAGCGATGCCGCCTGCGGCATCGATCGCTCGATCAAGTCCGTCATCGCGCACGTGGACCTCCCATCCCAGTCCCGTCTGCTTGATTATCGCTTTTGTTACAAAGCAGTAGGTAGCGTAATCCGGGTTCCAGCAACGGTCAATCGCCTGCCATAGCCTGTACCTATAGTCTTTGGTCGTGGTTCAGCGCGGCAGTGCACCACCATGCGTGCGGGACCTCACAGGCTCTGCAGAATCCGCAGGTCTTTCACCCACTGTCGGTTGCACTGCAGCAGGGATTGCCAGGTGCTGCGTCTCATCGGGCGGCTCGACGACATTGGAAACAAGTGCCACATCGGCTTGATGCGATTCCGCCGGAGAATCCGCCGTTTCGATCGACGCCTCAGCAAGAGTCTGGGCCGCAGACTTGGCCGCCTCGCGCACGCCGCCGACAATGCGATCGACCAGTGCGGCCAGCTCCTCCGAGGAACAATCCAGCGGGCCAAATCCCGGCATCGCCGTCGGGTCGTTGAAGTCCCATGCATTCTCCGCGAGCCCGACGAAGTCGCGAATCGCGGGATCGGTCGCCCAAGCGCGGCGAAGAGCCGCAAGGCTCAACTCGCGAGGAATCCCCTTGCCGAGGAAGGCCGTGATGTCGGTGGCAGCATTGATCTCGTCGATCGACGGCAGGCTCGACAGATCGAACTCCGTCTCGTCCTCTTTGTCCTCGGACGGCGGCGTCGGCTGCGCCGGGGCAGGTTTCGCCGGCTCCGCTCGCGACTGCTGTTTGCGGCGGGACCAACGCGCAAGGAAGTCCTCCTCACTCATTCCTTTCCGCCTTCATGTTCGCGCCGCGCCAGCGCCTCCGGATCGGCACGGCGCCGCTTGCGTTTGACGAATTCGCGCTCGACATGGTGCTCGGCCACGAAGCTTTCAATCGCCTCGCGCAGCACTTCCGGCATCGGCACGGCCTCGACGAGATTGTCGGCGGCTTCGGTAAAGCCTTCGCCCTCGGCGGGGTCGGCGGTCACCGCGGTGACTGCATAGGGCCAGACGCCTTCCGCAGGCGACAACACGACCCAGATGCTCGGACCGCCGGAGGCGAGATTGTCGCGATAGCGCGCCGTCTCCGACGGATAGAGATCGATGGTCGCACTTCCGGCATAGAACAGGGTCGTGCCGTCCTGCTCGCGAAGCACGGTCCATGGCTCGGTCGACGGCTCGTCCGGCAGGACAGCAATTCCGCGCCAGATGAAATCGACCCAAGGCGAGTCGGCCTTGCGCCGCTCGACTACGACGCCGACGGCAATCGAGAGGGACGGCAATGCCGCGGGGCTCACGTCGCCATCTCCAGCCGCTTCACCGGCAACCCGGTCAGCAGATTCTGTGGCTTCATCCGCAGCTTCTGATCCGCCGTCATCGACAGGATCAGGTAGACCGGCTCATCCCCGACATCGTCGAGGGCACGGCTGGAATCCGCAAACGTCAGCCGGAACAGCGCCAGCACGCGATCGGCGTCGCGCTCGCCGAGCTCTTCGCCGTGCCACAGACGGTCGCCGAGCCTCGTGGCATCGGCATCGAGCCCGACATACCAGCTCAGCTTCGCCTCGTGCAGCGCCCGTAGCGGCTCGATCACGACATCGATGCCGAGCAGATGGGAGACCCAACGCGTCATCGCCTGCGCCAGCGCTACAGGTCCGCGGCCGTCGGCGGTCAGGTCGAGGGCCATGTCGAACTGGTCGCTCCGGTGCCAATAGGCCTCGGCATTCTCCTCGCCCAACACCTCGACCACCGCATCGGTGGTGGCGCCGAGCATCGACATCAGCGAGAGCACCGGGGTCGGGCTCCGGCCGCCGACGACCTCCTCGTCTCCCAGCAACAAAGCGTGCTCATGTGGGAGAACGCGCTGGATCCGGAAGAACAATTCGGCCGCGCGCAGCACGAACGGGTCGTCGCAGCCGTCGAGCGCGTTGCGCAGGATGACGTGCACGAGCTGGTTGACGAACAGCGGCGGCAGATCGTTCGCCCCTGAGCGGAGCCAGGCAAGATAGGCCGCTTCGAGCGTCGGATGCCGCAGCAGAAGATCGCGGAACGCCAGCACGAACTGCCAATTCTCCCTGGCATCAGCATCGGCAATCGCGGCGATCTCGCCGGCGCCGACGGCCTGGCGCGGGTCGGCGAGCAGATCGCGATGCAGCCGGCGTTCGACCGGGCACGCGTCGTCCGGCGGCATCAGCTCGGGACGGGCAAAATAGGCTTTGAGAAATTCGTCCGTGACACGCAGGCCGCCGCCCTCGTCGCGATCGAGCAGGTGGTGACCACAGGAGATCCAGAAATCGTTCATCGGACGGTCGGCTCCCGGCCGAGATCTGCAAGCCTGAGATCGCCGTCCGGCTCGACGTCGTCCTCCATCTCGATGAACGAGAACGCCTTGCCATGCCCCTGGCCTTCCCGAAGCTGCAGCCGGCGGAACGACTCGCGGACCTCCCCGTCGCTCGAGGTACGGTGCACTGCAATAAGCGAGCTGATGGGATGGCTGCAGAGCGACTGGGCAAAAGCGACCTCCTCTTCGGCCGCCGTTTTCGCCGCCGCCATATCCGGCGCGCCGAAACGATCGACCAATTGCCTCGCCAGCAGATCGACCAGGCCGTGGTAATCGTCCGCGGTCGCCGGAACGATCTGCGCCAGCGTCGACCAGCCCCAGGATTGCACCCCGAGGAACCCACCGCGAAACGCCGCGCGGGCCTTGCCCTCGAGCTTCGCGCCATCGCAATCCCAGAAGCGGAAGGCGCCGGAAACGGCCCATTCGCCCGGCTCTGCCGCCACGTCGAACACGAAAGTGTCCGAGGGATCGAGCGCGATCGTGCGCAGGAGTTTCACAGGCGCGGTCCTCCGAGGGCCGGATCGAGCCAGGACGGCACCGCGAGCGCCCGGACCAGGTCGCTTCGTTCGATCGTCTCCGTCCCGATGCGGCGCGTCAGGAGGTCGCCGCAATCATCTATGCGCTGTATCGTCCGCCTTTCACGCGGCATCCGCGTGAGATAGTCGCGCGCGACGCTGTCGAAGCCGTCGACCCGCCAGCCGTCCAGCGCCAGCATCAGATGCCGGGCGAAGCTTTCCGTGATCTGCGCCGCGCCCGCCTCGCCAAAGCCTTCCTGGTCAAGCGCCGAGGCCAGCGGGTGGACGCCTGGATCGTCATCATTCATGGCAACCGTCCGTATCATCGCGCCGAAGACCAGCCAGGGCGGCGGCGCGTCCTCGTCAGCTCCGGAACACCAACCCATCCGTCCGCCGCCGACCAGCCCCCCGTCGATCCTGACCGCATCCGGCCAGCCGATCGTGATCGGCTTGCTCGGCGGTGCATAGGCGCGAAGCGCGTCGGTGAGCGCGACCATGCCTGCGTAGAACGCACGCCGCGCGCTGCGCAACGGCTCGGCCGGCTCGAGCACCACGGCGAACTCGGCGAGGTCGAAGCGGCCGACATAGACGAGCGTTCCGGCGCCGCTCTCCGGTGCGATGCGGCATGCATGGGCAAAAGCGTCGCCGCTCTCGCGCAATCGCACCAATGTGAACGGCGGCGGCAGGTGGATCGGTTCCGCCGTGGAAACATGGCTCACTGGGATCGACGGCAGACCGTCCTCCGCTTTCCTTTTCTTCCCGATGGATAATGTCTATACGAGGCGAAGGGCCCGCGCGAGTCCGTCGTCGTCGTCCGAAAGGCGGAGGAGTTAACCTGGAGCAGCCGTCGAAGACCATCCTGATCTGCTCGTGCGAAGACACGATGCGCCTCGACGTGGCTGCAATCCGGCGCGCATGTCCGAACAGCGAGGTCAAGAGCTTCCGCCACCTCTGCGGGGCGGAGCTCGATCATTTCCGCAACATGGCCGCGACAGAAGGCGTGTTGACGGTCGCCTGCACGCAGCAGGCGGCGCAGTTTTCGGACGAGGCCGGCGAGCGGCCTGACGCGATCGGCTTCGTCAATATCCGCGAGACGGCTGGCTGGTCCCGCGACGGCGCGCACGCCGGCGCAAAAATGGCCGCCCTGCTCGCATCCGCCTCCATCCCCGCCCCGGACTATCCGCTCGTCACCTTGTCGAGCGAGGGCGTCATCCTGATCTACGGGCGCGATGAGGCCGCGATCGAGGCCGGCCGCCTGCTTGCCGATCACCTCGACGTCACCGTGATGCTGAAGCAGCTCGATGACACGGTGCCGCCGGTTGCCACGGTGTTCCCGATCGTGAAGGGCACGATCCGCTCCGCGAAGGGACATTTCGGCGCGTTCGAGCTTGTCATCGACGATTATGCGCGTCCCCGCCCCTCCTCGCGCGATCGCTTCGTGCTCGACTCGCCGCGAAGCGGGGTCACCTCGCGCTGCGATATCGTGCTCGATCTTTCCGGCGGTCTGCCAATGTTTCCCGCCCACGACCTGCGCGACGGCTATCTCCGCGCCGACACGAAAGATCCCGCCGCGGTGCTGCGCGCGGTGCTGACCGCGCGCGATCTCGTCGGCAGCTTCGACAAGCCGAGATATGTCGAGGTTGCGCCGGCGCTTTGCGCCCATTCGCGCTCGAAGCGTACGGGCTGCCATCGCTGTCTCGATCTTTGCCCGACCGGGGCGATCACGCCCGTCGGCGATCATATCGCAATCGATCCGAATATCTGCGCGGGCTGCGGCCAATGCGCGGCGGCCTGCCCTACCAGCGCGGTCTCCTACGCGCTGCCGCCCGCCGATACGCTGCTCCATAAACTTCGCGCCATGCTGCTCGCCTATCGCGAGGCCGGCGGCGCGAATGCGGTGCTGCTCTTTCACGACAGCCCGCACGGCACGCGGTTGATCGACGCCCTCGCGCGGCATGGCGACGGCCTGCCGGCGAACGTGCTTCCCTTTGCCGTCAACGAGCTCACGCAGGTCGGGCTGGAGGCGATCGTCGGCGCCTTCGCCTATGGCGTCTCTGCCGTGCGCTTCCTGCTCCGTGGCAAGCCGCGCCACGACGTGACCGGATTGACGCAGACGATCGCGATGGCTGAGGCGATCCTCGGCGGCCTTGGATTTGCGGGCCGTCGCCTCGCTACGATGGAAACCGACGATCCCGACGCGCTCGGCGCGCATTTGACTGATATCGGCACGCTCGCCGCGGTACCGACGCCGGCAACTTTCAAGACCGTCGGCAAGCGGCGCGATCTCTTGCGGTTCGCCCTCAGCGAGTTGCACCGGCTGGCGCCGCAGCCCGTCGACGTCATCGCGCTGCCGCAAGGTGCGCCCGTCGGCGCAATCAGCGTCGAGACCGATGGCTGCACGCTGTGCCTATCCTGCGTCTCGGCCTGCCCGACCGGCGCGCTGCGCGACGATCCCGAGCGGCCGGTGCTGAAATTCATCGAGGATGCCTGCGTCCAGTGCGGCCTGTGCCAGAGCACCTGTCCGGAGAAGGTGATCAGCCTCAAGCCGCAGATCGATTTCCGGGCGGCGCGCGCGCCCGCCGTTGTCATCAAGGAAGAGGAGCCCGCGCTCTGCGTCCGCTGCGGCACGCCCTTCGGCGTCAAGAGCACGATCGACCGCATCGCCGCCAAGCTCGAAGGCCGGCACTGGATGTATCCGGCCGGCGACAAGCGAATCGAGGCGCTCAGGATGTGCGCGGACTGCCGCGTCGTGGTCATGAGCGAACAACAATTCGATCCGTTCAAGGGCGTTCCGGAACGAACGCCGCCGCGAACGACGGATGATTATCTCCGCGAACGCAACGGCAAGGACTAAAGCGGACGCCGTCGAATCGGCGCAAGGCAATCATCGCGACGTCGCGCGGCCCAGAAAGTCGGTCAGCGCGCGCCGGTCCTCGGCCGAGCCGATGCGCTGCTCCGGCATCTTGGTGCCGGGGGTGTAGGCATTCGGCCCGATTTCGAACAATCGTGCGACGGTTTCCGGCGTCCAGACGATGTCCATCGTCTTCAGTGCATCAGAGAAGCGATATCCCGGCACCGAAGCGATCTTGCGGCCGTAGAGTCCCGCAAGTGTGGGACCCGCGCGCTGCACCTCCTTGTCCGAGAGCGTGTGGCAGGCAACACAGGCCCGAAACACATCGGCGCCGTGATCGCCGGCATAGGCCGCAAGCGGGTCGGCCGGTGTGCCGACCAGGCTTGAACCGATGGGATTGCCGGTGCGGGCATTCCAGCGCCTGATCCTGCCGTCCGCACCACCCGTCATCAGTGTCTCGCGATCGGCAAGGAAGGCGACCGCCCACACCGGCAGCCCGGGCCCAACCAGGGTGCGCAGCAAGTTGCGCGACTTGCGATCGATGATCGCCACCGTGCCGCCGATCCCGGCCGCAGCGACCAGCGCACCGTCCGCCGACATGGCCAAGGCCACCACCGGCGTCGGACTGGCCGCGACCTCGCTGCTGACCTTGCCGTCCGTTGTCAGCATGCGCAGCCTGCCATCGACCGCGCCCGTGACG
The DNA here is from genome assembly GCF_020194055.1 of Bradyrhizobium sp. NBAIM03. Classification (NCBI taxonomy): domain Bacteria; kingdom Pseudomonadati; phylum Pseudomonadota; class Alphaproteobacteria; order Hyphomicrobiales; family Nitrobacteraceae; genus Bradyrhizobium; species Bradyrhizobium sp. NBAIM03. The sequence continues at coordinate 36,586 of NZ_JADYVS010000006.1, forward strand.
ATTTCACCATCCGGCGCGACAGCCACCGCGTTCAGCGGCGCCGGCAAAGTCACGATGTCAGGTTGGCCATCCGGCAAACGCCAGATGCGCAGCGCAAGATCGTAGCCGACACTGACGAGCCTGCCGTCCGGCAGGAAAGCGACCCCATTGACGTTCTGCGTATGCCCTTCGAGCACGCGGGATGTGCCGTCCGACAGCGACCAGAGCCGCACTGTCTGGTCCCATGACGCCGATGCGAGAAGCGTCCCGTCGGACGACACAGCAAGCGCCGCGATCGGTGCGACATGTCCCTCCAGCACCCGGTCCGGCTCGGGCCGGCCCGCCGTCCACACCGCAATGCGCGCATCGGCTCCGGCCGTGATCATGCGGCCATCTTTGAGAAAGGCGACGGCGTTGACGCCATCGGCATGATACCGCAGCACGTGCTCTGCCGTATCTGTCCTCAGCGACCAGCGGATGACGGCGGTGTCGAAGCTGCCGGAAAGAAGGCTGTCGCCATCGGGCGACACGGCGAGTGCCCGTATCGGGCCGCCGTGTCCGACCATGTCGGCATGCACCGTCGATGCGGCAAACATGGTCCACAGCAATGCGGCCACCTTCGTGCACAGAGCCGATCTGTTCATTCCTGGCCGCCTGCTGACATTCACCCGCTCGAGATTGCCAGAAGAGGCAACGGAAATGAATATCCTGGAACGGTCTACTTGAAACAGTCTACTTGGCCGGTGCCGTCGTGGTCTTGGACGACCCCTCCGGCGCGGGCTGCATTCCGGGCGGACTCTGGCCCTGGGGGCTTTCGGGCGGCGCACCACCCGAGCCGGTATTGATCGGACCCGTCCAACCTTGCGGCTGGAGCTGGCCCTTGTCCTCGGGAGGCGTTTGCCCCGTCGGCGAGTTGGTTTGCGCCGGCTGGGCCAGGGCGCCCTCGACAATGCAAAGTGCTGCGAAGCACAGGATCGTTCTCGGTAATTTCACGCCAAGCCTCCGATGCGCTCACCAGGCCTGCAGAAAACTTGCAAGACCCGCATCCGTTCCGGATCGTGCAGCGCAGCAGCGCCGAGCTCCGGTCCCTTGGCTCGATGGGCGATGCGTCTTTCCGCCGATCCCGTGTTCAAAAGCCCATAGCGGGCGGATGGCTGATGCGATCGACGAGCTTGCTCGCCGCAGGCCCTGTCGTATAGATGGCGTGGTCCAATCGAGGGAGGCTGAGGATGAAGGCTTTTTTGCTTGGCTGCGTCGCGGCCGTGGTGATCGCGGTTGGTGGGATGGTGATCCTCGATCGCGTGCAGGAGCCCGCCGCGCACGCGTTTGCCACCACCGGGGTGCGGCTCTAAGAAGTCTCACTCGCGCTTGAGCCCGATCGGCCCGAGGATCGGAGCGGAGGGAACGAGCTCGACCTTGCGAACCATAGCTTTCCTGCAGCCGAGGATCGTAGATCATTGCCTGCGCCATGCAGACGATGGCGCCGCGCAAGGTGCGCTCCATGCGCCATTTCCGCCTCCGGCTTCAGAATTTGGTAACCATACGAGCATGGTTGAACGCATTGGCGCAAATCGCGCAGCGGCAGTGTCTGACCTGTAACGGCCTTGGTATAAGCGCAGCTACGGTTCGAACGACGTTCGCGGATGATCCGGTTTCCTTGTGCGCATGAATAAGCCCAGCAACACGTTCGACATCGCCATCGAGCCGTCGTTCGACTTTCTGTCTCCGGAATATGCAGAGCTGTTCGATCGTTCGGCTGCCACAGCCTTCCAGCATCCGGTCTGGTTGCATAGCCTCTACACCAGGCTCGCGCCTGAAACGGGTGCAACGGCCCTGGTCGTCATCGTGCGCGACCGCGACACCGGCACGCTTGCGATGGTGTTACCGCTGCTCCGAATCCGGCGCGGTCCGATACGAACCATCGAGTTCGCCGACCTCCGCGTCTCCGATTATCTGGCACCGGTTTGCAGCCCGGACGTGTTTTCACGATTGCTCGATGATGCGGCCGCATGCGCGCAGATTCGGCGCCTTGTCCGCCCCTTCGATCTGCTCCGGATGGCCAAGCTGCCCGACGGACGGCTTCCGATCGAGGACCTCCTGGCCACGTCCCGCCGTGTCTCGATGAACACCAATGCTTATGCCACGGTTCTGGTCGCGCCTTACGAGCAATGGCGGGCCAGTGCGATGGATCGCTCCTATCAGAAGGAACTCGCCAAGAAATATCGTCAGCTGCAGAAGAAGGGCGCGCTGAGCTTCTCATGCTGCAGCGACAGCGCCGCCGTGCTCGAGACGATGGAGGTGATGAGGAAGTTTCGCGGCCCGCGCTTTCACGCACAAGGCGACGGAGACCTGCTGCAGCGGCCCGAATATTACGGCTTCTATTCCGACGTCGCCCTTCGGGGCCTTGGCTCCTTCGTTCGCCTCTATGCCATGAAGATGGACGGCGAAGTGATCGCCGCCGTGCTCGGATTGTGCCACCGCGACAGCTTCCTCGTCATCATGAGCGCCTTCGACATCGCCGGCTACAAGAGCCAGTCCATCGGCGCGCTGATGTTCGAACAAGTGGCGCGGGATTGTATCGAGCGCGGAGATCAGATGCTCGACTTCACCATCGGCGACGAGCCATACAAGAAATCGTTCGGCGCACAGGCTTCACCGATGTGGGAGGTCACGCAGGTCGGCAGCGCCGTAGGCGCGATCGCCCTCTTCGCGCTGAAGCAGGCGCCCTGGCTCAAGCTGGCGGCCAAGCGGCTCTCCGATTTGAAGGTTCAGCCCGCCCACACCGCGAGGCCCACGCGCTGACCGGCGGGGGGTCGCAGAGATCAGGCGCGCAATACGCCGCGGACGCGGCCAAGCCAGCCCGGATGCATCTGATCGACGCGGTGTGCAAGACTGCGCCGCAGGAAGTGCAACCGTCGCCGCACGTCCCAGCCGATATCGTTGCGCGAGGTCAGCGCCTGGCGGAAGCGTGCCATCTTCAGCGATTGCTGATCCGCCGCGATCTTGTCGCGATCGGCATAGAATTGCGAGATCTTCTCCAGGCCCATGCCTGCAGTCATGAGCCATCGCGGCACATATTCGGTGCAGAGACGGTCGACGTCCACGAGCAGGCGGGCGACACCCGTTCCGGCCGCGGGACAATTGGTCTGGAACGCATCGCCGATCAGCACGATTCCGGGCCGGAGATGCCCCTCGACGACGGTCAGATCCATCACCCAGTTCTGGACGCGATCGGTCACACGGAAATCGCCGAGGTAGCTCCGCAATCCCGGCAGCAGGCGCAAAACTGTCGCCTCCGGTTCGCGGCGCAACTCGCGCATAACAGGATCGGTCGGATCGCGGAACATGAAGAGATTGGCACGCATTCCGGCGTGGACGGGAAACAGGCTGAGATAGTCGATGCCATCGACGGTGCGTTCGCCGTAACAGGTCAACGCCTCGAAATCGAACGGGGTGCCATCCTGGCGAGCGATCGTGAAACCGAACGACACCGAATGGCGCTCGGCAAGCACGCGCCGCCTGATGCCGAGCTTGTAGCCCAGGGCTCCCGCCATGCCGGTGGCCAGAACGACGAGGCGCGCCGCCACGCGCCGTCCGGAGGCGAGCTCGAGATGCTGGACATCGCCGCTGCTGCCAATCGCTGTGACCTCGTCGACGATCAGGTTGGAAGGATCCGGAAGCTGGCGACGCGCCATTGCGACGAGATCGGCATAGGCAAATCCGTAAGCCCTGCCGACGCTGACATCGACCACCTTGCCCTCACGGATGTTGAGCACTTGATCATATCGGCACGCGACATCTTCGAGCGCATCGAGAAAGCCGAGCTTGCCGAACAGCTCCAGCTGATGGCCGCCGATCTTCTCGACCCGAAACTCATCCGGATGGACTGCCCGCTTGTCGATCAGAGCGACGCGACGCCCTGCCCGCGCCAGCACGGCCGCCGCAAGCGATCCCGCAAGACCGCCACCGACGATGGCGACGTCCGAGTCGATGGTTGCGGTCTCGTCCCCGTCGACCGGCTCGGTCACGGTTCTCGTCATGGCTCCGGCTCCCACGGTTAACAGCGTCTGCAGTGCAATTCTCTCGCCTGATGTCGCATCGCAGGGCCGGGTGCGAACATTTCCTGAGATTGAGGTTAATGACCGCAGGTGCCCAGTTCGCCGACTCGCCGCGGCACGCGTCTTGCTGTCCCGAAACCATTCTGCACGCGAGCCCCGGATCTCGCCTTCTCAGTCGTCGATGCGGCGTTATGCCGTCCGTCGCGCGAGTTGAAACTCGCAGATGTTGGACAATGGAGACAGCGATGTTCCAGAACGAAGCAACCCGTATCACCGCGATCGCCGAAATCCTCCAACTCGTCCATTAACACTCGCGATTGCTCGACATGCTAGGTTCTCGCCGGTATCGGAACATGTCTCGTCAGGGGAGCGCGGCTCCCTTAACCCTTCCATGATCGCATCCATTCTCCAGTTCATGCGGCGCGACGTCACGCGCGGCGTTGCCGGGACCATCCTGCTCAAGGTCGGCAGCGGCGTGCTCGCGTTCGCGTTGTTCTCGCTGGCTGCGCGGACGATGTCGCCTGACGGCTTCGGCATCTTTGCGACCTGGCTGTCGGTCGCGCAGATCGCAGCCGTCGTGGGACTGGTCGGCCAGGAATCCCTGCTGGTGCGATTCCTGAACGAATATCAGGTCGGCGAAAGGCCGGACCTTACCAAAGGCGTGCTGCAATCGAGCTTGAAGATCGCCTCGGTCGCAATGCTGATCGTGATCGGCGGGATCGCGATCGTCGCGAGCATGAGAGGCGACTGGTGGCTGCTGATCCTTGCGGTGTCGGCCTACACGGCCGTCAATGCCGGATTGATGCTCGGCAGCCAAATCGCGCGCTCGCTGGTCAGCATTCTCATGGGCGAAGGAAACCGCGAGTTCCTTTGGCGGGCCCTCGTCGTCGTGTTCCTGCTCGTCATGCTGCTCGCCCATCGCCAACTCGATCCGGCCGAGCTGTTCGCGGCGATGACGGTCGCCATGTCGGTTGGCCTTGTTGCGCAGATCGTATCCGTCGCGCGCGTGCTGCCGGATCTGCGCAGTACGCCGGCGCGCTCGGAGACGTCACGCTGGCGATCAAGTGCCCTGCACTTCTGGCTCGCATCGATCCTCGAAGTCGCCAATCAGTATCTCGACGTCATTCTGGTCTACTGGATGCTGGATCCGACGACCGCGGGAATCTACTTTGCCGCCTCGCGCCTCGCCAACATTTTCGCCATGGTGTCCGCGGCGCTTTACACGTTCGGTGCGCGCCGGCTCCCGTCGCTCTATTTCAGCAAGAACCACGGGGAGTTCGAGCGGACCTCGCGCTTGATGGCGGAAGTGACTGGGCTCTGCGTCGTCGCCGGTCTCGCCACGATCTGGATCGGCGGCCCCTATCTCCTCAACCTGTTCGGACCTCATTTCGCCGAGCAGCATTCGGTCCTGATCGTGCTTGCAATCGGAACCGCCATCCAGGCGGCGGGCGGCCCGGCTGCTGCGATCCTGCAGCTGACCGGTCATGAACGAATCTATGTGCCGGTGGTCGCTGCCAACGTCGGGCTGCGGCTCGTCGGATTTCTCGTCCTGGTCCCCTTCCTCGGCGTGCTTGGCGCGGCGATTTCGACGACCGTGTCGCTCGCGCTCGCGACCATCGCCCTGAACGTCCTCTGCCGCCGGCGCAGCGGGGTGGATCCTTCCGTTCTGGTGCTCTTGCGCTTCCCAGCATCGAGGCGCGGCAATTATGCCGTTCGTAGCGCGGACTCGCGTGACTAGGTGTCAGCACGCGCCGCCGGGGTGAACGCGCAGGACCGATTGGTTAACGCGCCAGCCGGGAACCAGCGGAAATGCTGCGCCAACGACACCGTGGCCATCGCGCCGCATTAACTCCGTTTGTTGCTAGCCGGTGTCCGCGGGATGCCCGCATGATAGGTACGGAGTTAAGAAGGTGAAGATTTCGTTGCTTTAGCGGGTCGGGATCCGTGCTCCATTATCAGCCGAACAAGGACCTGGACGAGACGAGCGCGACGGCACCTGCGCGGCCGAACGGCAGTGGGCGAAAACTCCACGTGCTTCTTGCGCAAACCCAGGCCGAGAACGCCGGTGCACAGGAGATCTCGCGGCTGCTCGGCGCCGGGCTGACCGCGCGCGGTCACCGGGTCACCAATCTGTTCTTCTTCCGCAAATCGGACTCCTTTGACGAACCGCCCGCCACGCTCTACTGCGCGCCGAGCCGGCCGGGCAATCCGCTGGCGCTGCTGCGGATGCTGTGGACGCTCGGCCGCCACATCAGAACCACCAGGCCCGACGCCGTCCTGACCTTCCAGCATTTCGGCAACGTCATCGGCGCCGGCGTCACGCGCCTCGTCAGCCGTGCACCCGTCGTCGCCAATCAGGTTTCATCCGCGCTGGCGATGAGCTGGCCGGTCCGCACCGCCGACATCGCCATGGGCAGCCTCGGCTTCTTCGACTGCATCACGCTCAATTCGCAGGACATGGAGCGCGAATATTCGCGCTACCCCGCGGCTTACCGGTCGCGCATGGTGCATGTGCCGCACGGCTTCGACGACAAGGCCCTTACCCTGTCGAAGGAGGCGGCACGAGGTCAATTCAACCTGCCACCGGACCGCGTCCTGCTCGGTTGCGCGGCACGGCTGCATCCGCATAAGCGGCTCGATCTGGCGATCGGTCTGCTGCCGGATCAACCGTCCTGGCATCTTGCGCTGGCCGGCCAGGGAGCCGACGAGGCCCGGCTGAGGCAGCTCGCGAACGACTTGAACGTCGCGGACCGTCTGCATTTGCTGGGAGAGATTCCTCCTGGCCGGATGGCGGACTTCCTTGCTTGTCTCGACGTGTTCGTCTTTCCGACCCAGGCCGAGACCTTCGGTCTGGCCGCGGTCGAGGCCGCCAACGCCGGTGTTCCCTCCGTCGTGACCGATCTTCCCGTCCTGCGCGAGGTATTGTCCTACGAGGGCAGACCGACGGCGCTCTTCGTCGATGCCTCCGATCATGCGAAGCTCTCCGCGGCGGTCTCCAGGCTGGTAACCGACAAGCAATTACGTGACGAGCTGCGACAAAACGCCAAAGGCCTGCGGCTGCGCTATTCGGTAGATGCCATGGTCGAGGAATACGTCCGGATTCTCGACCGGGTCGTTTGACCTGATACGTCGGAACAGATTGGCTCGACATGATCATCGAGTTTCGCTGTGAACGTGACTATGCGCGGCGCTGGATGGACCGCAGGACGCTGTCGGTCGACGGCCGGGACATGTCGGTGCAAGTTGCATGGACGGCAACGGCGGAGCCGCGGCCGGCAGGTCTCGATGCGCTGTTCGAGCTCGAACGCATCGTGTTGCACAAGGGCAAGCACAGCGCCGCCGACAGGCTGACGATCAGCTCCGAACCAGCACGGGTCAGCATCGGCACCGCCGACGTAATCGTCGATTTCACGAATGCCCCGCGCGATCCGGCGAGCCCGGCCCGGCTGTATCTGCGGCCGCTGTTCAACGGCGTCGCAGGCGAAAATGCCGCGCTCGCCGCCATCCTCGCCGGCGACCTGCCCGTGATCGAGATCGTCAACGAGATCGACGGTTCGGTCCTCGACCGCGGCCATCCGTCCGGTGAGATTGCTGCGGGCCTCAGTGGTGCGCTCGAAACGATCATGGCGCGGACCCTCACCATGCTGGCGGCGATCCTGTCGGGAAGGCCGCGCATCGTGCCGCACCTGCCGCGCCCCGCTTCAACTGTCCCGCACCGCGGACCCGTTGGCTACGTGGCGCGCGGCCTTGCCGTATCGATCGCCAAGGAGATCTATCGCCTCTGCTGCTATGCCCCGCATTGGCATATCGGATGGCGCTTCAACGACGGCCCGGGCGTCTGGCAGACCGGAGACCTGTCAGGTCCAAGCTGGAACGTTCTGGGAGATCCTGGAAACCACTTCTACGCCGATCCCTTTCCCGTCACGTGGCAGGGACGGACCTTCGCCTTCTTCGAGGATCTCGATCACCGTGTCGGAAAAGGTATCATTTCCGCGATCGCGTTCAACGACGCGGGGCCGATCGGCGAGGTGATGCCGGTGCTGGAGGAGCCCTGTCACCTCTCCTATCCGTTCCTGATCGAGGACGATGGCGAGCTGTGGATGATCCCGGAGAGCTCGACCCGCGGGGACGTCGCTCTCTACAAATGCACTCGGTTTCCGGACAAATGGGAGCGATACGCAACGCTCCTTTCCGGCCTCGAGCTGGCCGACGTCACGATCACGCGCCACAACGGCCTGTATTATCTGTTTGGCGCCTGGCGCGACGGAACGGGTGGCTATTCGGATTCGCTGGCGATCTATTACGCCGATCGGCTCTTGGGGCCTTGGCTTCCCCACGCCAGCCATCCCGTCTTGATCGACCGCGCCAGCACGCGGCCGGCAGGAAACTTCGTCACGCTCGATGACAAACTGTGGCGACCGGTCCAGGATTGCACCGACGGATACGGCGCAGCGCTTGCCCTGGCGGAAGTGGTCGAGCTGTCGCCGACGGTATTCAAGCAGGTCGTCCGCCACACTCTGAAACCCGGCCCGGCATGGCCGGGCAGGAAGCTGCACACCTTGAATCGCTGCGGGCGGCTCGAGCTGATCGACGGATCGCGCGTCCAGCCCAAGACCAGTCTCTTTACGAGCGCAATTCCATCGGCCGTGTCACCTGCGCGAACCAATCCCTCCACCGCCGGCTAGCAGCCGCGCGTCTTCGCGCCCGAGTACGCGGCTAAGAACGCGTGCGATCGTTCCGGCCTGCGATGCGTTGCCGCGCCAAGCCACGATCTGGTCGGGACGTATCAGGGCGAGATCCGCCTCATAGAGATCGCGCAACGATCTGGGTAGCGTGACGAGCTTTACGTCGGCCCCGATCGCGCGAATGGTGTCAGCGAATGACGCATGGGCCGACATGACGTCCCCAAACTGAAGCAAGGTCCATTCGAATCCGAACTGGTCGTATAGCGACATGCCGTCCTCCAGCCACGCATGCGGTGGGCGGCCACCGGGAGAGGCGGTGGGAACGTAGACGTTGGCAGCATCCGGCGGCGGCTCGCTACCATCGGGGACGATGATTGGGGAGCCGTCGTAGCGTCCGCCGAAGGTGACGCCGGGGATGTTGAACTCGGCACGGGCGTGCTGATTGAGATAGGCACCCGCGATTCGCCGCGCCTTGTGGCCGGCCTCCGTGGCATCCTCGATCTCCGGCGCCGGCGCGAAGAGGCCAAGCGAATCGGCGAAGCAGCGCGCATGATCGGTGTTGCGGAGCGCCACCGGACGCCGCTCGACCTCGTAACTATTGAGCAGTGCCGCCGGGCTCACGCCCTTGACGACGCTTGCGAGCTTCCAGCCGAGATTGACCGCATCCTCGATGGCGGTGTTGTAGCCGAGCCCGCCGGTCGGCGTGAACAGATGCGCCGCGTCGCCGCCGAGGAAGACCCTGCCCCGCTGCATCCCGCTTGCCACCAATGCGTGACCGGCGGTCCAGGTCAGGAAGGACAGAACTTCGCAATCGATCGGCGCACCGCAGGCGCGCTGGAACGCGGCTTTGGCCTGGTTGATCGTGATCGCAGTTTCGTCCTCGCCCGGTCGCAACTGGGTGTGGAATGCAAACTCATCACGACCGTTCACCGAGGCCATGAAGGCGCGGCGGTCGCCGTTGAAGCAATTGTACATCCACGCTTTCGCGTGGGGAACGCGCGCGTAGAAATCGGGCGAGCGGAGATAGACCGCCAGCATGCGGCCGCCCATGAAGTCGCGCTGCGTCCCGCTCTCGCCGCCATAGACGATCCCGAGCGATTGCCGGACCATCGAGCGCGGCCCGTCGGCCCCGACCAGGAAGTCGGCGCGGACCCGAAAGCGGCTGCCATCGTCGAGACATTCGATATTGCCGGCGATACCGTCATCACTTTCCGTGTAGCCGATCAGCCGGTGACTGTAGTTGAGCTGGATTCCGGGCAGCCGTTCGGCGTGGCGGCGCAGCACCGCCTCGACATATTTCTGCGAGACCCGATGCGGCAGCTCCGCCGCGCTCCAGGAGCCTGACATGCCCTTGATCAGCTCACCCGCCCGCGACGCTGACGGCAGCGCGAACCGCGCCAGCTCGTATCCGGTATAGCGCGTGAAATATGCGACATCGGTCGGGTAGTCCGCGGGCAGACCTTCGCGCCTGATCTCGTCGGCAAAGCCCAGCCGCCGATAATGCTCCATCGAGCGCGCCTGCGTCGCATTGGCTTGCGGGTTGAAGGCCGTGCCCGGCTTTTCGTCGACCAGGATCGCGGACACGCCGCGGCGGCCGAGCTCGTTGGCCAGCATCAGCCCGCAAGGGCCCCCGCCAACGATGAGCACCGCGGCCGTCAGACGAATTTCCAAGCTGCTTCTCCCTACCAACGCCAACCTGCATGGTAAGGACACCTGACTATTTCGTCAAGCTGCCTGACTAATCCGGGTCATCGAGCGTGTCGAATTCCGTGCCATACACCGCGAGCCCCTTCAGGATTGCATCCATCGTGGCCTTGCCGAGCTCGACGCGCATCTCCCGCTCGGCGATGTCGACGGCATCACGGAACGCATCGAGCCATTTGCGCCCCGTGGGCGTGAACACGACGATGCGCGCGCGCCGGTCGGTCGGATCGGCGATGCGATCGACGAGGCCGAGCGCGGCGCATTGGTCGACCAGCTCGCCCATCGCCTGCTTGCTCATGGAGGCGCGGCGGGCGAGCTCGGTGAGCCGCGTCCCCTCCACGTCCAGATTGCGCGTGAGGCTGACATGGGCGATGCGCGTCTCGTCGTGGCCCCGCTCGGTCATCAATTCGAGCACACGGCCTTCGAAGCGCCGCACCGCGTTATTGAGCAGGCGGCCGATATTGGCATGCCGCCACGCGGTGCCTGACGTCGTGGATTTCACCGGATCTGCTTTCCGAATCGACCGAACGAGATCGTGGAAAGCTAGCACAGGCATTGCTGCGTGCTACTGGTGAGCACGCGAGGTATCGGCGGCGGGCGGCGCGATCGAACCGCCACCCGCCATCTCTCGTGCTTCGAACGCCCCGATGCCTTACTGCGAGCGATCCGAGGTCCAGCCCTTGTACGCGGCAACGTTGTCCCTGGTCACCAGCTTGGACGGCAGCAGCTCGACGGTCGAAGCCGGCTTCTGGCCGTTGAGAATGCCGACGCCGACCTGCACGGCCCGCCGCGCCATGAAGAACGGATCCTGCGACGCGGACGCCTGAATCTGCGGCGACTGCGGATCTTTCAGCGCGGCCTCGATATCGGGCGCGCCGTCGACGGCGGTGATGATCATGCCGGTTCGGTTCTGCTGGCGTGCCGCAAGGTCGGTGCCGATCGCCTGCGGATCGTTGATGGCGAAGATGGCGTCGATCTTGGGGAAGCGGGTCAGATAGCCCTGCGCGACGGTGAGGCCGCCCTCGCGCGAGCCCTTGCCGTCCTGGTCGCTCGACAACACCTTGATGCCGGGATTCTTCGCGAACACGTTCTTGCAGCCGACCACACGGTCGATCACGGCGGAGACCTGCGGCCCGTTCTCGATGATGACGTCACCCTTGCCGCCCAATTTGTCGACGATGTACTGGCAGGAGATCTCGCCGGCCTGCACGTTGTTCGTGGTCACGGTGGCATCGGCGCCTTCGGCCGCGGTGTCGACAGCGACGACGACGATGCCTGCGGCCTGCGCCTTCTTGATGGCCGGCCCGATCGCCTTGGGATCGCCGGGATTGAGCAGGATCAGGTCGACGCCAGCGGCGATGAAATTGTCGATCTGGGTGACCTGCTTGCCGAGGTCGTATTCGAAGCCGACCGTCGTGATCTTCACGTTGGGATTGGTCTTCTTGGCCTCGAACTCGGCGCCCTTCGACAGCGCGACGAAGAACGGATTGCCCATCGATCCCAGCGAGACGCCGATCGACTTGAGCTCCTTGGCGAAGGATGGTGCGGTGGTGAGGGCAAGCGCCATGGCGGCGCCGGCGAGCATGATCGTCTTCAACATGGACTTCCTCCCTGGTCTGTCTTCGTCCCCGGCGCGGCAGACCAGTTGCCGCAACGGAATCTCGTCTCAAGCCATGCGCACGCCGTTGCGGGCCAGACCTTTCACGTTCTCGCGGAGCCTTGCAGCCGGTAGCGGTCCAGCGCCACGGCACCGATGATCACCAGGCCCTTGATCACATATTGCCAGATGTCGGAGACACCGATCAGGATGAGCCCGTTCGAGAGCACGGCGATGATGAGCGCACCGACCAGCGTGCCCCAGATCGAGCCGATGCCGCCGACGAACGAGGTACCGCCGAGGATCACCGCGGTGATTGCATCGAGCTCATAGGACTGGCCGAGCTGGAGTCCGTTGGCTGCGTAGAGCCGCGCCGCCTGCATGGCGCCGCCGAGCCCGGCGAAAAGTCCGGAGATGCCGTAGACGAAGATCAGGACGGCCCAGACCTTGATGCCGGCAAGCCGCGCTGCGCTCTCGTTTCCGCCCACGGCATAGATATGCACGCCGAGCACGGTCCGGCGCAGCACCAGCCAGGAGACGAGAATGACGAGCAAGGCGATTACCGAGAGCCATGGGATCGACGCGACTCCGGGAATGAGCGTCAACGAGCCGTTGCCGATGAAGGCATAGGGAATGGAGGGATTGAACACGGTGGTGTCAGCCCCGAGCAGCCGCGCCAGGCCGCGCACTGCGGTGAGCGAGCCGAGCGTGACGATGAAGGGCGGCAGGCGCAGCAGCGCAATCAGCGCGCCGTTGACGATGCCGAAGACGAGGCCGGTGAGCAGTGCGGCCGGCAGCCACAGCAAGCCGAGCTCCGGCATCTTGGAGAGCGTCAAACCCGCCATCGCGGAGGCCGCCAGGATCGAGCCGACCGACAGGTCGATGCCGCCGGTGAGGATGACGAAGGTCATGCCGGCGGCGAGCACGGTGTTCACCGCGGCCTGCTGCAATACGATGCCGAGATTTTGTCCGGTGAAGAAGCGGCCTTCCGACAGCACGTTGAAGCCGATGCAGAGGATCAGCAGCACCGGCAACATGCCGAGCGCGCTGATCAGCATCCTCATCCGCTGGCGTCTTGTCTCCGCGGCAGCGCCATTGGTCGTCGTCGATGCCGGCTTTGCCTCCGCAGCACCATTGTCAGGCATCGAGATGCTCCATCCCCGTGGCAAGCCCCATGATGTCTTCCTGCGCCAGCGGCGAATTCGGACCGCGGCTGACCTCGCCGGCAATGTGCCCGGCACGCATCACGATGACGCGGTCGCAGATGCCGATGATCTCGGGCAGATCGGACGAGATGACGAGGATCGCGGTGCCGGCCTTGGCGAGATTGTCGATGATCGAATAGATTTCCGACTTGGCACCGACATCGACGCCGCGCGTCGGCTCGTCGAGAATGAGGACCTTCGGCGCGATGGCGAGCAGCCGCGACAGCAGCACCTTCTGCTGGTTGCCCCCTGACAGGCCGCCGGCGGGAACGCCGGGATTGGCGGCGCGGATGCTGAGGCCTGCAAAGGCGCGGTCGGCGCGCTCGCGGGCCTTGTCGCGATCGAGAAACCAGCCGAGCTTCGCATCGCGGCCGAGCACGGCGAGGTTGATGTTATCAAGACACGACATGTCGAGAAACAGGCCGAGCGCCTTCCTGTCTTCGGTCAGATAGGCGATGCCGGCCTCGAGCGCCTCGCCCGGCGTGCGGATCTCGACCGGACGCCCCTCCAGCTCGAGCCGGCCGGAGGTTTTTGGCGACGCGCCGATGATGAGATGCGCAAGCTCGGTGCGACCGGCGCCGATCAGGCCGGCGAGGCCGACCACCTCACCCGCATGCACGGTGAGAGAGCAGCCCTTGACGCGCCCGCCATCGGCCATGTCGATCGCCGCGAGCACGGGATGCCCCCGCCCCGCCTCCGGATCATGGTCCTTCTTGTAGAACGAGGAGACGTCGCGACCGACCATCAAGCGCACGATGGTGTCGGCGCGGATCTCGGGCTTGTCGAGCGAGCCGACCAGGCGGCCGTCGCGCAGCACGGTGACGCGATCGCCGAGCGCATAGACCTCGTCCATGCGATGCGAGATGTAGATGATGGCAAGGCCCTCGGCGCGAAGCTGGCGGATCAACGCGAACAGCCGCTCACTTTCGGCGGCCGACAACGAGGTGGTCGGCTCGTCCATGATGAGGATTTTCGATCTGACGTGCAGCGCACGGGCGATCTCGACCAGCTGCCGCTGCCCCATGGACAGATGCGCCACCAGCGTCGAGGGCAGGAAGTCCGCGCCCAGGCGCTTCAGGATCGGGCCGACGCCCTCGCGCATTGTGCCGCGCGCCAGCAAGCCTGACCGCGATATCTCCCGTCCCAGATAGATGTTCTCGGCAACGCTGAGATTGGGAGCGAGCGACAGCTCCTGGTAGATGATGGAGATGCCCGCCGCGCGGCCGCCGAGCGGGCCTTCGATCCGCACCGCCCTGCCCTCGATGCGGATCTCGCCGCCCGGGTCGGGCCGGTAGGCGCCGGACAGGATCTTCATCAGCGTCGACTTGCCGGCGCCGTTCTCACCCATCAGGGCGTGAATTTCGCCGGGATAGACGGTGAGATCGACGGCCCGCAGCGCCTTGATGCCGAAGAAGGTCTTCGAGACCCCGCGCATCTCGAGGATCGGATCGTTCATCGTGCCTCCCGGCGCACAATGCGTTTCCCACCCGCGTCTCGTTTCTCGGCAACGCGGTTTGGTCATTAAACAAAAGCGGGTGACGCAGGGCAATACCGAAGGCGAATATACCGAAGTATGCAAACCAGATTGGGCCAGCTAGTGGCGCGGCCGATACAGGTCGCGCCAGGCGGGAAGCCGTTCAGCGTAGGCATCGACCAGTGCAGCGTCGGGCTCGAATGTTTCGATGCGCTGCGGCTGCATGCATACGTCACCGATTGCCTCACCCGTGACAGCAAGCCGCCCCAATCTCGCCGCACCGAACGCGGCGCCGGTTTCACCTCCGGCAAAGCGATGGATCGGAATGCTCAGCACGTTCGCCAGCACCGAGAGCCAGAAGGTAGAGCGTGAACCGCCGCCAATCACGTCGGCCTCCGCAATCCCGATGCCGGCATCCGCGAGCGCATCGCGGCAATCGGCAAGCGCGAAGGCAACGCCTTCGAGCACCGCCCGCACGATCGCCGCGCGATCGGTGCCATGGCTCAGGCCATCCAGCATGCCGCGCACAACGGGATCGTCGTGCGGCGTCCGCTCACCGGCGAGATAAGGCAGGAAGCTCACGGGCGACGGCGCCTGCGGTCGTGCTCCAAGCGGCGCCAGCAGCTCGGCCTCGGCGGCGCCGAACAGGCGCGCGAGCCAGGCAAGGCAGGAAGCGGCCGAGAGGATCGCGCCGGCCTGAATCCACATCCCTGGAATGGCGTGGCAGAACGTGTGCACGACACGGTCGGGATTGGCGGCGATCCGGTCGGTCGGGACCATGAGCGCACCCGAGGTTCCCAGCGACACGAAAGCGGCTCCCGGCCGGATTGCGCCGATGCCGATGGCGCCCGCGGGATTGTCGCCGGCCCCACCCGCGATCACCGGCTGCCTGATCATCCCCCAGCGCCGCGCGAGTTCGCTGCGCAGCGTGGTTGCGGGCGCGCATCCCTCGACCAGGCGCGGCATGTGCTCGCGCGACAAGCCGCTCGCTGCCAGCGCTGCGTCCGACCAATCGCGGCGCGCGATGTCGAGCCACAGGGATCCCGAGGCATCCGAGACATCCTCGACGGCCTCGCCCGATAGCACTAGTCGCAGATAGGCCTTTGGCAGAAGAACGAGTTTCGTCGCCGCAAAGATCTCGGGCTCGTGCGCGGCGATCCAGAGCAGTTTTGGCGCGGTGAAGCCCGGCATCGCCTTGTTGCCCGTCACCTCGCGCAAGGCGGGCCAGCGTTGCTCCAGGACACGGCACTCAGTCGCAGAGCGTCCGTCGTTCCAGAGGATGCAGGGCCGCAGCGGCCTAGAGCTCGCATCGAGCAGCGTGGCGCCATGCATCTGGCCGGACAGCCCGATGCCTGCGACCGCCGCCAACGCATCGGCATGCGACGCCTTGAGGGCATCCAGCGTGGCGAAGGTCGCATCGATCCACTGCGCCGGATCCTGCTCGGAATAGCCCGGTTGCGGCGAGACGGTCGCGAGCGACCGGCTCTCGCTTGCGATCACGCGCTGGGCATCATCGACGAGAACCGTCTTGACCGCCGACGTGCCGAGATCGATGCCGAGATACATGGCTGCTTCCCGCTCACTTCGCCGCGTCGATCCAGATCCCCGGCTCTGAATGCTCCCGGATGTAGCTGACGAGGAAGTCGGAGAACACCCTGATCTTGGCAGGCAGCCTGACGCGGTTCTGATAGGCGATGTTCATGGTGAGCAACGGCAGCTGCCAATCGCTCAGGACAGGCACCAGCCGCCCGGCCGCGATATCGCCCTGCACGATATAGAGCGGCTGGATCAGGATGCCGAGCCCCGCGCGCGCCGCACCACAGATGATCTGGCCGTCGTTGCTGTCGAGCGTCGGCGCGATCCGGATCGTCTGCGTCGTGCTGCCCTGGCTCAGCCGTAGCGAATAGGGATCATTGGCGAGATTGTAGATCAGCATGTTGTGCCGGGCGAGATCGGCGGGATGCTCGGGCCGGCCGTGCTTCTCCAGATAGGACGGAGCGGCCGCGAGCACGCGGTGCATTTGCCCGATGCGGCGCACGATGATGTTGGAATCCGGTTCGTGCTCGCGGGTACGGATCGCAACGTCAATGCCGGCTTCGATGAAGTCGAGGTAGCGGTTCGCGCTGATGATCTGCACGCTGAGATCAGGATAGAGCGCACGGAAGGCGGGCAGCATCGGCGCGAGGTAGATCATCGCAAAGGACAGCGAAGACGTGACGCGCAGCATGCCCTTCGGCGACAGCGCGCGATCGGAGACGGCGTCCTCGGCTTCGGCGAGCTCGTTCAGAAGCGTGCTGCACCGCTGCAGCAGTTCCTGTCCCGCTTCGGTCAGCCATTGCCGGCGCGTGTTGCGCTCGATCAGCCGGACCGCAAGCCGCTCCTCCAGCGCACTGAGATGGCGGCTCGCAGCGGCGTTCGACATCCGCAGGATTTCGGCGGCCTTGGAAAGGCTGCCGAGCTCAGCGGTTTTGGAGAACACCTCGAGTTGAAGCAGCCGGTCCATTTTTGCATAAAGAGGAAAAGAGACTTACAAATTTTGACCTTTATTTCCGTTTTCTGCAAGGCAAAATGGCGCCAACAAAGCACCATAGCAGGCGAGGAAATCAGGAAATGTCGGGCCCGATCAGGCACATCGTGATGTGGCGACTGCGCGGGGAGAGCCCTGAGGAGCGCTCGGCCGCCCGGCTCAAGGTCAAGACCCTGTTCGAGGGCCTTAAAGGCCGGATCGACGGCCTCACCCATATCGAAGTCGGCATGGACGTCAGCGCGGTCGATTATGCCTGCGACGTGGTGCTGTTCTCCGAATTCACCGACCAGGCGGCGCTCGCCGCCTATGCCAACCACCCGGAGCATCTGCGCGTGCGCGAGGCGCTGGGCGACTTGCGGATCGGGCGCTTCCAGGTCGATTATCCCATCAAAGAGACCGGCGCATGATCGGTTCGTTCACCTTCGAAAACCTGCCCTGCCGCGTCGTGTTCGGCAGCGGCACGCTTGCCTCAGCCAAGGCCGAGGTCGAGCGGCTCGGCGGCAAGCGTGCGCTGGTGCTGACGACGCCGCAGCAGGAGGCACAAGGCAAGAGCTTGGGAGCCGCGCTCGGCCCGCTCTATGCCGGCATCTTTTCCGGCGCCACCATGCACACGCCGGTCGAGGTCACGGAACGCGCGCTCGCGGCAATGAAGGCATGCGAAGCCGATTGCGTCGTTTCGCTCGGCGGCGGCTCGACCACCGGGCTCGGCAAGGCCTTGGCCTTGCGCACCGGCGTCAACCAGCTCTGCATTCCCACCACCTATGCCGGCTCGGAGATGACGCCGATCGTCGGCCAGACCGAGAACGGGCTGAAGACCACGGTGCGCGATGCCGCCGTGCTGCCGGAGACGGTGATCTACGACGTCGACTTGACGCTGACGCTGCCGGCAGGCCTCGCAGCGACCTCCGGCATCAACGCGATCGCCCATGCCGTCGAGGCGCTTTACGCGCGCGATGCCAACCCTGTCACCTCGCTGATGGCCGAAGAAGGCATCCGCGCGCTGGCGCGCGCCCTGCCCGCCATTGCCGCCAGGAGCGACGATCGCGAGGCTCGCACCGAGGCGCTCTATGGCGCCTGGCTGTGCGGTGTCTGCCTCGGCACTGTCGGCATGGCGCTGCATCACAAGCTCTGCCATACGCTCGGCGGCACCTTCGACCTGCCGCACGCCGAAACCCACACCATCGTGCTGCCGCATGCGCTGGCCTACAACGCGCCGGCCGTGCCCGACGCGATGGTGCGGATCGCGCGCGCGATCGGGGCAGCCGATGCAGCTCGGGGGCTTTTCGAACTTGCGAAGCGGCTGGGTGCGAAGGTCGCGCTACGCGATGTCGGCATGCCCGAGGGCGGCATCGACAAGGCGGCCGATCTCGCCGTCACCAACGCCTATTGGAACCCGCGCCCGCTCGAGCGTGGCGCCATTCGCGACTTGATTGCACGCGCCTTCGCCGGCGAACCACCCGGCACCATCAAAGCGGCAGCTTGAAGCGATGCGGCGCACCCTGATCAGATCCGCGACCGTCATCAGCATGGATGACGCGATCGGCGATCTCTCGACCGGCGATGTGCTGGTCGAGGGCAGCCGGATCGCCGAGGTGCGCCCGTCGATCGACGCTGCGGCCGACACGGCGGTCGTCGACGGCACGGGCCGCATCGTCATTCCCGGCCTGATCAACGCACATATGCACACTTGGCAGACGGGCTTGCGCGGCTTCGCCGCGAACTGGACGCTGCTGGAATATTTCCGCCGCATGCATGCGGGCCTTGCCACCGTGTTCCGGCCCGACGACATCTACATCGCGACGCTTGTCGGCGCGCTGAACCAGATCAATCACGGCGTCACTACGCTGGTCGATTGGTGCCACAACAACCCGACGCCGGATCATACCGACGCAGCCGTGCGCGGCCTGATCGAAAGCGGCGTCCGCGCCGCGTTCTTCCACGGCTCGCCGAAGCCCGAGCCGAAGCCGGGCGAGCCGCATTTCTCGGAAGTGCCGCATCCGCGCCGCGAGGTCGAGCGGCTGCTGGCCGGGCCCCTCGCCGACCGCGACGGCCTCGTCACGCTCGGGCTCGCCATCCTCGGTCCGCATTATTCGACGCTCGACGTCGCCATGCACGATTTCCGCCTGGCGCGGGAGCTGAAGCTGATCGCATCGATGCATCAGGGCGGCGGTCCGGCCAAGACGCCCGGCGGCTGGGAGAAGCTGCTCGAGGCCGGCCTCGTCGGTCCCGGCATTAACATCATCCACGGCAACGATCTGCCGGATGATCTGCTCGATCGTCTCGTCGATCTCGGCGTATCGTTCTCGGTGACGCCCGAGAACGAGATGATCCAGGGCCATGGCTTTCCGATCACCGGCCGCCTTCTGAAGCGCGGCGTGCGGCCGACCATCGGCATCGACCTGGAGTCCGTCCTGGCCGGCGATCTCCTCTCCGCCGCGCGCGTTGCGCTGTCGATGCAGCGGGCACTGGACAATGTGGAATCGCGCAAAGCAAGTGGCGCCATTCCGGCGACGACCACGATTCCCGTGCGCGAAGCGCTGCGCTGGATCACGACGGAAGGCGCCCGCATGCTCGGCCGCGAGCACCAGATCGGCTCGCTGACGCCGGGCAAGCTCGCCGACCTCGTCATCATCAACGCCTCCGACCTCAATCTCCATCCAGTGCATGATCCCGTCGCAACCGTCGTGATGCAGACGAGCCTCGCCAACATCGAGGCCGTCATGATCGGCGGTGCCTGGAAGAAGCAGAACGGGCGGCTATTGATCGAGGGACTCGAGACGAAGAAGGAGCTGCTGGCGCAATCCGGCCGGCGGCTGGTGCAGGATATTGAACGACAGGGACGCGCCGCCTGAGGCGCCAATGGACAAGAACAATGACTGACGCTCTGAAAACAGTTGGTTTCATCGGGATCGGCAAGATGGGCCTGCCGATGTCGGTGCTCGTCGCCAAGGCGGGCTTCGCCGTTACCGCGTTCGACCAGAGCGCGGCGCGCATCGACGAGGCACGCGCGCAGCGCATTGCGATTGCCGCCTCGCCGGCCGAGGCCGTGAGCGGCAAGGCCGCTGTGATCACGTCCCTGCCCGACGACGCCGCTTTGCGCGGCGCATTGCTCGGCTCCGCCGGCCTGATCGCCGCGATGGCACAAGGTGCCGTCTTGATCGAAACCAGCACCGTGAGTGTCGACGTCTCGGCTGAGGTTGCGGCCGCCGCGCAGGCGCGTGGCATTGCCTATTTGCGCGCGCCGGTCTCCGGCAATGCCAGCATCGTGCACACAGGCGCGCTGACCTGCTTCGTGTCGGGGCCGAAGGACGCCTTCGAGAGCGTCAAGCCGCTGTTCGCAGCTTTCACCCGCGCCCAGACCTATCTCGGCTCCGCCGAGGAAGCGCGCTTTGCAAAACTCTCGGTCAATCTGATGATCGCCGTGTCGGCGGCGATGATGGCGGAGAGTCTGGCGCTGGCGCGCAAGGGCGGCATCGCCTGGCAGGACATCCTGAAAGTGCTCGACGACAGCGCGGTCGCCTCCCCCATGGTGAAGTACAAGACCGCGCCGCTGCGGACTCGCGACTTCGAGTCCACCTTCTCCTGCAGGCAGATGGCCAAGGATCTCGACCTAATCCTGGGCGCCGGCCACGCCGTCGGCGTGCCGTTGCAGCTCGCCGCGCAAGTGCGCGAGACCTATGGCGCGCTGGTCGCGCAGGGCGACGGTGATACCGACTTCATCGCGACCGTCAAGCATCTCGAACGGCTGTCCGGCCTCGGCGAACCAAAACCCTGATCGCGGAGATACACATGCGTAACTTCAACGAAAACACGATCACGGACGCCGTTCTGGAGCGGATCGCGGGCGCGACCGATCCACGCATCAAGCAGGTGAGCGAGGCGCTGGTGCGGCATCTTCACGCCTTCGTCCGCGAGGTGCGGCCGACCCAGAAGGAGTGGGAATACGGCATCGACTTCCTGACCCGCACCGGGCACATGTGCAACGACAAGCGCCAGGAGTTCATCCTGCTGTCGGACACGCTCGGCGTCTCCATGCTGGTCGACGCTATCAACCATCCGGTGCCCGAAGGCGCGACCGAGACCACGGTGCTCGGGCCGTTCTTCGTCCAGGCCGCGCCGGAGAAGGACAGCGGCGCTGACATCTCCGGGCCGATGGATGGCGATCCGATGCTGGTCACCGGCTCGGTCTCGGCCGTGGACGGAAAGCCGCTCGCCGGCGCCATCGTCGACGTCTGGCACTCCGACGACGACGGTTATTACGACGTGCAGCAGCTCGATGAGATCGGCGATCTCGCGATGCGCGCCCGCTTCCATACCGACGCCAACGGCCGCTTCCATTTCTGGTCGATCAAGCCGGCCGCCTACCCGATTCCGCATGATGGACCGGTCGGCGAGATGCTGGAGGTGCAGGGACGCCATCCCTGGCGCCCGGCGCACGTGCACTTCATGATCTCAGCGCCCGGTTTCGAGCAGCTGGTGACGCACGTGTTCGTTGCCGGCGACCAATATCTCGACAGCGACGTGGTGTTCGGCGTCAAGGACAGCCTGATCCGCGAATTCGTCCGTCATCCCGCCGGCCGTGCGCCGGATGGTCGCATGGTGGAGCGCGACTATTTTCATCTCAACTATGATTTCGGCCTGAAGCAGGTCGCAAGCAACGCAAGAGCCGCTTAAGCTGAACGACGGACCAACAAGAGTCCGGAGACAGGGAGCAAACGGGAGCTTACGGATGGGACCGCGGGTCAGCACGGACATATTGGCCGAGCGCCTCGCCGGCATGATCGGACCGCGCGCGAGCGTCGCGCGCGGCGTGCTCGATCAGCATGGGCAGAGCGAGTCGCATTATCGCAGCCTGCCGCCGGACATCGTCGTCTTCCCTGAGACGACGCAGGAGGTCGCTGAAATCGTCAAGCTCTGCGCCGGCGCGGGCATGCCGATCGTCCCGTTCGGCGCCGGGACCTCGCTCGAAGGCAATGCGGCCGCGGTCGCCGGCGGCGTCTGCTTCGACTTCGCGCGCATGAACAAGGTGCTCAGCCTGCACGACAGCGACATGGACGTCGTGGTGCAGCCCGGCATCACGCGCAAGCAGCTCAATGCGGAGCTGCGCAACACCGGCTTGTTCTTCCCGATCGATCCGGGCGCCGATGCCTCGATCGGCGGCATGACGTCGACGCGCGCCTCGGGCACGATGGCGGTGCGCTACGGTACCATGAAGGACAATGTCATGGCGCTGGAGGTGGTGTTGGCCGACGGCCGCGTGATCCGTACCGCCCGGCGCGCGCGCAAATCGGCGGCCGGCTACGACCTCACGCGCATGTTCGTCGGTGCGGAAGGCACGCTCGGCGTCATCACGGAGATCACGCTGAAGGTACACCCGGTGCCGCAGGCGATCTCGGCGGCAGTCTGCAGCTTCGACACCCTGCACGATGCGGTGGACACCGCGATCTCCGTGATCCAGTCCGCGATCCCCGTGGCCCGCATCGAGCTGCTCGACGATGTCATGATGCGCGGCATCAACGCCTACGCCAAGCTCGGCTATCGCGAGGCCCCCACCCTGTTCTTCGAATTCCATGGCTCCGAGACCTCCGTCGCCGAGCAGGCCGAAGCCGCGCAGGCGATCGCGGCCGAGCATGGCGGCCATGGCTTTGCCTGGGCCAAGGCGCCGGAAGACCGCAGCCGGCTCTGGCATGCCCGCGACAACACCCTGTACGCCGGCCTTGGCTTGCGGCCCGGCGCGCGCGCTGTGATCACCGACGTCTGCGTGCCGATCTCGCGTCTGGCGGAATGCCTGATCGAGACGCGTCGCGACGGTGACGAGCACGGCTTCACCGCACCGATCGTCGGCCATGTCGGTGACGGCAATTTCCACATGCTGATCCTGATCGACCCGACAAAGCCCGAGGAGGCCGAAGGCGCCAAGGCGCTGCAGGCCCGCATGGTCGCGCGCGCCATCGCCATGGACGGCACTTGCACCGGCGAGCACGGCATCGGGCTCGGCAAGATCGGCTATCTCACCGACGAGCTCGGCGAGGCCGTGGATGTGATGCGATCGATCAAGACGGCGCTCGATCCTGACGGATTGATGAACCCCGGAAAGATCTTTGCTGGCAGAGCCAAAACATGAGCAACAAGCCATGAGCGACGCGCTCCCGATCGAGGTCACCTCGCCCACGCCGCTGCTGGAATTGCGCGGCATCAGCAAGGAGTTTCCGGGCGTCAAGGCACTGGACGACGTGTCCTTTGCCGTCTACCCCGGCGAAGTCCATATGCTGCTGGGCGAGAACGGTGCCGGCAAGTCGAGCCTGATGAAAGTGCTGTGCGGCGCCTATCGCGCCGACACCGGCGAGTTCTATTACAATGGCGAAAGAGTCGCGATCTCCTCGACCGCCGATGCGCAGAAGCTCGGCATCGCCGTGATCTTCCAGGAATTCTCGCTCGTCCCCTATCTCGACATTGCCCAGAACATCTTCCTCGGCCGCGAGCCAAAGGGCCGCATTCCCGGCACCATCGACCGCCGCAGGATATTGGCCGACGCAAAGCGCGTGCTCGACACGATCGGCTTCGACATCGATCCCGCCACCACCGTCGACAAGCTTGGCGTCGCCCAGCAGCAGATGGTCGAGATCGCCAAGGCGATCAGCCAGAATGCCCGCATCCTCGTCATGGACGAGCCCACCGCAGCCCTGTCCGATCGCGAGACCGAGCTCTTGTTCGCGCTGATCGCGCGGCTGAAGGCCGATGGCGTCGCCATCGTCTACATCTCCCACCGCATGGCCGAGGTGTTCGCGCTCGGCGATCGCATCACCGTGCTGCGCGACGGCCGCCGCATCGACGGTGTCCGGCCTGCCGACGTCACGCCGGACCAGCTGGTCCGCATGATGGTCGGCCGCAACGTTGACATGACCTATCCGCGGAATTTCGCCGACAAGCCCGGCGAGGTGCTGCTCGAGGTCAAGGGCCTCTCCGCGTCCACCGGCATCTCCGACATCAACATCGAGGTGCGCCGCGGCGAGATCGTTGGGCTGTGCGGGCTGGTCGGCTCCGGCCGCAGCGAGGTCGCCCGCGCCATCTTCGGCGCCGATCCCGTGACATCGGGGGAGATCATCTTCGACGGCAAGAGCATTTCCGGCGAGCCGGATCTCGCCGCCCGCCGCGGCATCGCGCTGATCCCTGAGAGCCGCAAGAGCGAAGGCCTCGCGCTGCTGCGATCCGTCAGCGACAATCTGGTGGTGTCGGCGCTGAAAAAGCTGTTTCCGAGCGGGCTGTTCGACCAACGCTCGGCACAGCGCACCGCCGACGGCCTGATCCGGCAGCTCCGCATCGCGACACCGAGCGCACGCCAGACCGTCGGACTGCTCTCGGGCGGCAACCAGCAGAAAGTCGTGATCGGCAAATGGCTGGCAGCCGGCTCGAAGCTCTTCATCTTCGACGAGCCGACGCGCGGCATCGATATCGGCGCCAAGTCGGAGATCTTCGCGCTGATCGACCGCCTCGTCGCGGACGGCGCCGCGGCCCTGATGATCTCGTCCGAGCAGGTCGAGATCTGCCATGTCTGCGACCGCGCCTATGTGATGCGCGAGGGGCGCATCGCGGGACATTTGTCACGCAACGAATTGACCGAGGAGAACATCGTGCGACTGGGGATGCATCATGCGTGAAGCCGCGATCGTCTCAGAGCCCAATCCGCTGCAGCGCATTCCCGGCGTTGCCATGGTGCTGGTGCTGCTGATCGTGCTGTTCAGCGTGATCGCGCCCGGCTTCCTGTCGGTCGCCAACCTCTCCAACGTGCTGGTGCAGTCGACCATCCTGACCATGCTCGCGCTGCCGATGACCCTGATCATCATGACGGAGGGGCTGGACCTGTCGATGGGCGCGGTGCTGACGCTGACCTCGCTCTGCGTCGCGATCGTGTCGCTTGCGACCAAGTCGATGCTGCTGGGCCTCGGCGCCGGCCTTCTGGTCGGCACCGCCTTCGGCCTCGCCAACGGCTGGCTGGTCGCGATTCTCGGCATACCGCCCTTCGTCGCGACGCTCGGCACGCTCGGCATGGCGCAGGGCCTGTCGCTGATCGTCAGCGACGGCCAGAGCGTGGTCGGCATTCCCCACAGCGTGCGCGACATCTACTCGGCGACGCTGCTCGGCATTCCCGTGCCGATCGTGATGGCGCTGGTGACATATGCGGCCTTTCACGGCCTGCTCTATCACACCCGCTTCGGCACCTACATCTTCGCCCTCGGCGGCAACCGCGAGGCGCTGCGCTATGCCGGGCTATCCCCCAACAGGCTGCTGATCGCGGTCTACGCGATCGGCGGCGCCATGGCCGGAATCGCAGGCCTGTTGATGACCGCACGCATGAACTCCGGCCATCCCACCGCCGGCCTCGGCCTGGAATTCGATGCCATCGCGGCCGTTGCCGTCGGCGGCACCTCGTTCGAGCGCGGGAATGGTTGGCTACTCGGTACGCTGCTCGGAGTCCTTTCCGTCGGCGTGTTGCGCAACGGGCTGAACCTGATCTCGCTCCCCTCCTCGGTGCAGGTCGCCAGCGTCGGCGTGCTCGTCATCGTTGCCCTGTTCCTCGACGGCCTCAGGAGCCGCACATGACCGACATCACCAAGGGCGCCATGGCGCCGCCCCGCTCCTTCCTGTCGCAGGACGCGGTCCAGCTATTCTATCGCCTGCTCGCGGCTTTCCTGATCTGCGCGGTGCTGGCCGTGCTCAGCGATTCCTTCCTGAGCCTCGGCAACATCCTCAACGTGCTGAGGCAGGCAAGCTTGACCTTCTTCATCGCCTCCGGCCTGACGCTGGTGGTGCTGACCGCAGGCCTCGATCTCTCCGTCGGCGCCAATGTCGCGCTGTCCGCCTGCCTCGCCGGTACCGTGATCCACACGACCGGTTCGCCTGCGCTCGGCATCCTCACCGGACTTGCCTGCGGCGGGCTCGTCGGCCTGATCAACGGCGTCATGGTCACGGCGCTCCGCATTCCCTCCTTCATCGCCACCTATGGCATGCTCTGGGTGCTGAACGGCCTCACCTATTGGTACATGGCGGGCGAGACCCTGCACGGCTTCCCGGCCGGCTTCCGCCAGATCGGCAGCGGCTATCTGTTCGGCCTGCCCATTCCGGTCTACCTGCTCCTGGTGTTCCTCGGCATCGGGACGTTCTTCGCGCAGCGCACGGTCTGGGGCCAGGAGATCTACGCGATCGGCGCCAATCCTGTCGCCGCACGACTATCAGGCATTCCCGTCGCGCGCCGCCTACTGCTGGTCTACGCGGTCTCAGGCACCATGGCGGGACTTGCCTCGATCATCTTCCTGTCGCGGCTCAATTCGGCCGAGGCCGATATCGGCGAGAGCCTGACGCTGCCGGCGATCGCGGCCGTTCTGATCGGGGGCACCTCGCTGTTCGGCGGCGTCGGCACCGTGTTCGGCACCTTCATCGGCGCGCTGATCCTGACCCTGGTGCTGAACGGCATGAACCTGCTCGCGGTCAGCGCCAATTGGCAGCCGCTCGTCACCGGCGTCATCGTCATTCTCGCGGTCTGGCTCGACATGAAGACCCGCCGCCGCGCGCAATGAGTTCCAGCAATCCAACAAGCAAAATGAGGGATGGAGGCAATATGAGAAAGACAATTGGCTATGTGGCGCTGCCGTTGCTGATGGCGACCGCGCTCACCACTGCGGCGCGTGCCGACGGCGAGACCATCGCCGTCTTCACCAAGAACCAGACCAATCCGTTCTTCCAGACGGTGCGGGTCGGCGCCGACAACATGGCGAAGGTGCTGAACGCGAAGACGCTGCAATACATCCCGACCAAGCCGGACTCGATCCCCGAGCAGCTCAGCCAGATCGAGGACGTCGTGGTGAAGAAGCCGAGCGCGATCGTGTTCACGCCGGTCGACTACAAGGCGATGGTCCCCGGGGTCGAGAAGATCAACGAAGCCAAGATCCCGGTCGTCAACATCACCGACCGTTCGGCCGGCGGCAAGTTCCTGTCCTTCGTCGGCGCCGACGATTACAGCCTTGGGCTGGAGACCGCGCGCTTCCTGCTCAAGACGCTCGGCGGCAAGGGCAACATCGTCATCATCGAAGGCGTCAAGGGCTCGCTGACCAATGTCGACCGCGTCCGCGGCTTCAACGACGCGCTGAAGGAAGCCCCCGGCGCCAAGCTTTTGGCCTCGCAGCCCGGCAACTACCAGCGGCTCCAGGCGCTCCAGGTGATGGAGAACTTGATGCAGTCGAATTCGCAGATCGACGGCGTGTTAGCCGCCAACGATGCCATGGCGGTCGGCGCGATCGAGGCGCTCGACGGTGCCAACCGCAAGGCGCAGGTGATCGGCATCAACGGCACCAAGGAGGCGATCGACGCGATCAAGTCCGGCAAGCTGCTGGCGAGCGGCGACTACAACGGCTTTGCGCAAGGCTGCCTCGGCACCATGATGGCGATCCGCTCCTTGCGGGGCCAGCCTGTCATCAGCGAGATCGTGCTGAAGCCGACGGTGATCACCAAGGACAATTACGGGCCGTTCGACGTGCCGCTGGAGCAGCGGACCTGCCCCACCTTCGAGGACGCCGGCAAGCTCAGCGCGAAGTAGGCCATCCCCCCACATCAAGACCGGACGGCCGCAGCCCGCGGCCGTCCCAAGAATGAAGCCAAGAAACGGAGACAGCATGCTGTTCGCCATTCACGCCCTCGACCGCACCGGCGCGTTGCCGACGCGGCTCGCCAATTACGACGCCCACAAGGCTTTCCTCAGCGACACCTCGCGCTTCGGCGTCAAGATCGTGATGTCCGGTCCGCTCGTCTCCGACGACGGCCAGACCATGATCGGCAGCCTGTTCCTGATCGAGGCCCCTAGCCGTAGCGAGGTCGAGGCCTTCAATCGCGCCGATCCGTTTGCCGCGGCCGGCATCTGGGACAAGGTGACGATCACCGGCTTCCTGCGCCGGCAGGGTTGAGGGTCCGCCACGACAAAGTGCGAAAACAACCCCATGCACAGTACAACGGGGCTTGTTTTCGCTTACGAATTTCCGATGCACCGCGCGACCTCGCATCCGAGGCCAATGCCGACCCGGATCGGCGGTGGATTTTGACTCGTCGGGCAAAACAGGGGCATAATGTAATCATCACCCGATGTCAGTTGCGCCCGCCATCCAGGCACCTGCCCAGCGTCGGCGCGGTGTGCGACGCGGACTGGAGTCAGGTCCTTAACCGCTGACTGCCGGCGCAGCCTCTTCCAGGTGACACGCCACCCACTGCTCGGCTCCGGCCGCGCGCAGCGTCGGCTCCTCGGTCCGGCAACGATCGAACACGAACGGGCAACGGGTGTGAAAGCGACACCCCTTCGGCGGATTGATCGGGCTCGGCACGTCGCCCTTGAGGATGATGGGATTGCGCTGGGCTCCGGGCTCCGGCAGCGGCACGGCCGAAAGCAGCGCCTTGGTGTAGGGATGCCTTGGCGCGGCAAAGATCTCGCGGCGCGGGGCGACCTCGACGATCTTACCGAGATACATCACCGCGACGCGATGGGTCATGTGCTCGACGATGGCAAGATCGTGGCTGATGAAGAGCAGCGCGAGGCCGAACTCGCGCTGCAGATCCTGCAGTAGATTGACGATCTGCGCCTTGACCGAAACGTCGAGCGCGGAGACCGCCTCGTCGCAGACGATCAGCTCGGGCTCGGCAGCCAGCGCCCGCGCAATGCCAATGCGCTGACGCTGGCCGCCGGAGAATTCGTGCGGCCTGCGATTCAGCGCCTCGCGCGGCAGGCGCACCGTGTCCATCAGTGATGTGACACGGACCTCGAGATCCTCTGCGGACTTGGCGAGGCCGAAATTGCGGATCGGCTCGGCGAGAATGTCGCGCACACGCATGCGCGGATTGAGGCTGGAGAACGGGTCCTGGAACACGACCTGCACGCGGCGGCGCATCTGGCGCATCGTGCCAGGTGCTGCGTCGTCGATCCTCTGGCCGTCGAGGATGACCTGGCCCGAGGTGATCTCGAACAGCCGCAGGATGGCGCGGCCGACCGTCGATTTTCCGCAGCCGGACTCCCCGACCAGCGACAGCGTCTCGCCGCGCGCGATCTCGAAGGAGACGCCGTCCACCGCGTAGACGAATTCGGACTTGCGGCCGAACAGGCCGCTCTTGACCGGAAAATGTTTCTTGAGGTCGTTGACCTGGAGCAGCGGAGGACTCATGCCGCGACGGCTCCCTTGGCGGCGTAATGGCAGGCGGCGACGTGGCGCGGGCCCTTCTCTTCAAGTCCGGGCGCATATTGCCGGCAGACGTCGGTCGCGAGCGCACAGCGGCCGGCGAAGACGCAGCCGATAATGGGCTTGCGGAGATCCGGCACTTGCCCCGGGATCTCGGCAAGGCGGGTCGCGGTGCCCGCGAGCGAGGAGCCGAGCTTCGGCACCGCGCCCAACAGGCCTTGCGTATAGGGATGACGCGGGGATCGGAACAGCTCGGCCACCGGCGCCTCCTCGACCTTGCGGCCGGCGTACATCACCATAACGCGCTCGGCGATCTCGGCGACGACGCCGAGATCGTGGGTGATCAGGATGATGGCGGCGCCGACCCGGCGCTTCAGGTCCAACATCAGCTTGAGGATCTGCGCCTGGATTGTCACGTCGAGGGCGGTTGTCGGCTCGTCTGCAATGAGAAGCTTCGGATTGCAGGCCAGCGCAACCGCGATCATCACGCGCTGGCGCATGCCGCCGGACAGCTGGTGCGGATATTCGCCGACGCGCCGTTTCGGCTCGGGAATGCCGACCAGTGTCAGCATCTCCACCGCATGCGCCTCCGCCGCCTGCTTGTCGAGGCCCTGATGGATCATCAAGGTCTCGCGGATCTGGCGGCCGACGGTGAGCACCGGGTTCAGGCTCGTCATCGGTTCCTGAAAGATCATCGAGATGTCGTTGCCGCGGATCGCGCGCATCTCGCGGTCGGACAATTTCAGCAGATCCCTGCCCGCGAAGCGGATGCTGCCTGCGATCCGGCCCGGCGGCTCCGGAATCAGCCGCATCAAGGACATCGACGTCACCGACTTGCCGCAACCGGATTCGCCGACGATGGCGAGCGTCTCACCCTCGTTGACATGGAAGGATACCCCGTCGACCGCGCGGTTGATGCCGCCGGGCGTGCGGAAATGGGTCTGGAGGTTCTCGACTTCGAGCAAAGCCATCGCAATCAGCCTCGATCCATCACAGACAACATCACAGGCTTTTGGCCATGCGCGGGTCGAGCGCATCGCGAAGGCCGTCGCCGAGCAGATTCACGGCGAGCACGGTGACGGACAGGAACGCCGCCGGGAAGAACACGATGTAGGGCTTCACCTGCCAAAGCGCGCGGCCCTCGGCCATGATGTTGCCCCAGGACGGGATGGTCGGCGGCGTGCCGGCGCCGATGAAGGACAGGATCGCCTCCGTGATCATGGCGCTGGCGCAGATGTAAGTTGCCTGGACCAGCATCGGCGCAACCGTGTTGGGCAGGATGTGGCGCAGGATGATCATCGGCGTGCGCGTGCCGCAGGCCACGGCCGCGTCCACATAGGGCTGTTCGCGCAAGGACAGCACGACGCTGCGGACGAGGCGCGAGACGCGCGGAATCTCGGCGATGGTGATCGCCAGGATGACGTTGCCGACGCTGCCGCGCGTCAGGGCCATGAGCGCGATCGCCAGTAGGATCGGCGGGATCGACATCAGCCCGTCCATGAACCGCATCAGGATGCCGTCGGCCCAGCGGATGAAGCCGGATACCATGCCGATGGCAAGGCCGATCGCCGAGGCGCAGATCGCGACCGAGAGGCCGACCGTGAGCGAGACGCGCGCGCCGAACAGCACGCGCGAATAGATGTCGCGGCCGAGCACGTCGGTGCCGAACCAGAAATCGGCCGACGGCGCGCGGGTGCGCTTGGCGGGCGCAAGCGCGGTCGGATCGACCGTGCCGAGGTATGGCGCAAAGATCGCGATCAGCACCAGCATCAGCAGCAGCGCGCCGCCGATCGCGACCGTCGGGTGGCCGCGCAGGAGGCCGACGAAGCCGCGCCGTATCCTGACCGGCCGCAGGATCTCGGGCAGTTGCGGCGCAAGGACGAGGCCGGCCGGAAGCGAATGCGGATTGACGGTGGTGTCGGTCAATAGCGGATCCTCGGGTCAACGAGCGTGTAGACGACGTCGATCATCAGATTGACGAGGACGTAGACGAAGCTGAACAGCAGCACGATGCCCTGAATCACCGGATAGTCACGGCGCAGGATGGCATCGATGGTGAGGCGGCCAAGGCCGGGGATCGCGAACACGCTCTCGGTGACGACCGCGCCGCCGATCAGGAGCGCGATGCCGATCCCGATCACGGTGACGATCGGCACCGCCGCGTTCTTCAGGGCGTGAATGAACAGGATGCCGCCCTGCCCGAGGCCCTTGGCCTTGGCGGTGCGGATATAGTCCTGCTGCAGCACTTCGAGCATGGCTGCCCGCGTGATGCGGGCGACCAGCGCGATGTAGACGCAGCCGAGCGCGATCGCCGGCAGGATCAGGTTTTCCAGCCATGGCCAGAAACCCTGGGCCAGCGGCGTGTAGCCCTGCACCGGCAGCCATTCCAGCTCCAGCGCGAAGATGTAGGCGAGCATATAGCCGACCACGAAGACCGGCAGCGAGAATCCGAACACGGCAAAGCCCATGATGACGCGATCGATCAGGCTGCCGGCCTTCCATGCCGCCACCACGCCGAGCGGCACCGCCACCACGATCGTCAGCAGCAGCGTGACGATCATCAGCGACAGCGTCGGTCCGAGACGCTGCCCGATCATCGCGGAGACCGGCAGGTTGGTGAAGATCGAGGTGCCGAGATCGCCGTGCAGGATGCGCCAGACCCAGCTTCCGAACTGGACCAGGAAGGGCCGGTCCAGCCCGAGGCTCTGGCGGATGCGCTCCACATCCTCCGGGCTTGCCTGATCACCCGCGATCACCACGGCCGGATCGCCCGGCGCGATATAAAGCAGGCTGAACACGAACAGCGCGACGATCGCCATGACTGGCAAGGTCGCGACGATGCGACGGAGGATGTAAGAGAGCATCTGGCCTCAGCGCAGGATCATGCGGACTTCGACACGCCCCAGAAGAACGGCAGCGGTCCCTTGGCAACGCCGGAGACGTTCTTGCGCCACGCGGTGTAGCTCAGGAAGAAGCCCGTGGGCGCGTAGACGACGTCATCGATCGCCGCCTTGTTGAGGCGGCCCATGGCGGCCTTCTCTTCGTCGACGTTCTTGGCCTCGAACCACGAGGCGACCTCCTTTTCGGTGGCCGCGCTGGTGGGCCAGCCGAACCAGGCCTTGTCGCCGTTGGCACGAATGGCGGTGTAGGGAGCCGGATTGACGCAATCCGCGCCGGCGTGCCAGGTGTGGAACATGTTCCAGCCGCCCTGTCCCGGAGGTGTCTTCTGCGCGCGGCGGGAGCCGACCGTGCCCCAATCGGTTGCGACGAAGTCGACATTCATGCCGAGCTTCTTGAGAAGATCGGCGGTGACGTCGCCCATCGCCTTGGTGATTGGCTGGTCCTGCGCGACGAGGCACGTCACCGGCTGGCCGGAATAGCCGCTCTCGGCGAGCAGCTTCTTGGCGGCGTCCAGATCGCGCTTGCCCTTCAGGATCTCGCCGCCCACTTCGGTGTAGAGCGGCGTATCCGGCGTGAAGTAGCCGGGCAGCGGCTTCCACAGCGAATTGTCGTCGCCGACGATCGCGCGCATGTAGTCTTCCTGGCTGAGCGCCATCAGCACCGCACGCCGCGCCTTGACGTCATTGAACGGCGGATAGAGGAAGTTCATGCGGAACGAGCCGATATTGCCGAGGGGATCGCCGATATCGACGCTGATATTCTTGTTCTTCTTCAGAACCGGAACGAGATCCGCGATCGGGTTCTCCCACCAGTCGATCTCGCCGTTCTGCAACGCGGCCGCCGCGGTTGCCGGATCCGGCATGATCACCCACTCGACGCGGTCGACCATCACCTGCTTGCCGCCAGCAAGCCAGGACGCCTTCTCCTGCCGCGGTGAATAGTCGGCGAATTTCTCGAACACGGCCTTCGCACCGGGGACCCACTCGCTCTTGGCGAACTTCAGCGGACCGGAGCCGATATATTCGGAAATCTGCTTGAACGGATCGGTCTGCGCGATGCGCTCCGGCATGATGAAGCTGCAAGGCGAATTGTTCTTGCCGAGCGCGTAGAGCAATTTCGGGAAGGGCTGCTTCAGCACCCATTTGAAGGTGCGGTCGTCGACGGCCGTGAGCTCCTGCTGGAGCGCCTTGATCATCAGGCCCATCGGATCGCGCGCCGACCAGCGCGTCAGACTTGCCACGACGTCCTTGCTGAGCACCGGCTCGCCATCGTGGAACTTGAGGCCGGGCCGCAGCTTGAACGTCCAGGTGGTGCCGTCGTCGGTCACTTCCTCGGACTCGACCATCTGCCGCTGCGGCCGGAACGAGGAATCGATGCCGTAGAGCGTGTCCCAAACCATCGCGGCGGCATTGCGCACGACATATTGCGTGCCCCAGATCGGGTCGAAATTGGCGAGATTGGCCTGGGGCACGAATCGCAGGGTGCGCGCCGCCGCACCCTGGGCGATCGCCGGGGCCGACAGGCCACCCGTCAACGCCAGGCTGCCCGCGCCAGCCAGTCCCTTCAATACCGTCCTGCGATCCATGAAGTCCTCCCAGAAATGCCGTGATGCCAGCTGTTCATTGGCAAAGGGCAAGTGAAACCGAGCCCATTTGCAAGCAAATGGTATGCCACTAAATGCGGCTTCGCCAGCGGGATCTCGCCATTTGGCGGGCCAGGAATGCGAGTTCGGGGCTCACAGAGCGGCCGCCAGCGTCGGCCCGGTCTCGATATGCGGGATCGCCTCGACCAGTTTGCGCGTGTAGTCGGTCTTTGGATTATCAAATAACGCCCGGCTCTCGCCCTGCTCCACGATGCCGCCGTTGCGCAGCACGATGGTGCGGTCGCACAGCATGCGCACGACGTTGAGATCGTGGCTGACGAACAGCAGCGCAATGTCGTTCTCGCGCCTGAGGCGATCGAGCAGTTGCAGCACCACCGCCTGCACCGAGACGTCAAGCGCGGCGGTCGGCTCGTCCAGCACCAGCAGCCGCGGCCGGCAGGCGATGGCGCGGGCGATGCCGACGCGGGCCTTCTGCCCGCCGGAGAGCTGATGCGGAAACCGCGGCAACAGATCGAGCGGCAGCCCGACTCGCTCGGCGCATTCTTCCACCCGTTTGCGCAAGCCTTCGCCCGCGCGCATGCCGTCGAGCCGCATCAAGGGATGGGCAATGCAATCGAACGCCGTGAAGCGCGGGTTGAGGCTTTCGTTCGGGTCCTGAAAGACCATCTGGATGTCTTTGCGCAACGGCGAGCGGTGGAAATCGCGCGCCGCCACGTGCCCGATCGACTGCCCGTCGAACACGATGTCGCCCTCGCTCGGATCGATCAGGCGGCAGATCATGCGCGAGGTCGTGCTCTTGCCCGAGCCGGACTCGCCAACCAGCCCGACACTCTCGCCGCCCGCCATCGTCAT
Source organism: Bradyrhizobium sp. NBAIM03 (assembly GCF_020194055.1). Classification (NCBI taxonomy): domain Bacteria; kingdom Pseudomonadati; phylum Pseudomonadota; class Alphaproteobacteria; order Hyphomicrobiales; family Nitrobacteraceae; genus Bradyrhizobium; species Bradyrhizobium sp. NBAIM03. The sequence goes on from NZ_JADYVS010000006.1 coordinate 71,383, forward strand.
CGAGAAGTCGGCAACCGCAGCGGAGCCCTGATCGAAACGCTTGGCGAGCTTGCGCACTTCCAGGAGCGGCGGCGTGCCGTGCGCTCGCTCCTGCCTGGGTCTGGTGACGACGTTGGCGTAACGCTCTCTGTCCTCCTCCGTCACGAGATCTTCGATCCGTGACGTCGCCGTCGGCGACGCCGCTACCAGGCGTCTGGTATAGGCGTGCTGCGGCGCGCTGAAGAGAATGCCGGGGCTCGCCTCCTCGACGATGCGGCCGCGCTCCATCACGGCAATGCGGCGGCAGTAGCGTGCCGCAAGGCCGAGGTCGTGCGTGATCAGGATCGTGGCCATGCCTCGCGCGGCGGCAATGTCTGCCAGCAGATCCATCACCACCTTCTGCGTGGTAACGTCGAGGCCGGTGGTCGGCTCGTCCGCGATCAACAGCGCAGGATTGCAGGAGATCGCGATCGCGATCATGACGCGCTGGCACATGCCGCCGGAGAGCTCGTGCGGATAGGCGTTCATCCGCGCCTCGGGATCGCGGATCTGAACGGCGCGCAGCAGGTCCAGCGCCTCGGCACGCGCGGCCTCTTTCGAGATACGCTTGTGGGTGAGGATCGCGTCCGCGATCTGCAGGCCGATCGCGCGGATCGGATTGAGCGCCGCCCGCGGATTCTGGAAGATCATCGACATCGCGGCGCCCTGCAGCTGTCGCAGATCATCGCCGCGGAGCTTGGTGACGTCCTGCCCACGGAACAGAATCTTGCCGCCGGTGACGCGGCCGGCTGCATCGAGCAGCCGCGTCGTCGCAAAGCCGGTGACCGACTTGCCCGAGCCGCTCTCGCCGACGAGGCCGAGCATCTCGCCGGCCTTCACCGTGAGCGTGACGCCGCGCACGGCCTCGACCATGCCCCGCCGCGTCGAGAACGCGACGTGGAGGTCGTCGATCCTGAGCAGGTCCTCGCTCATGTGCGCATCCGCGGATCGAGAATGTCCCGCATGCCGTCGCCGAGGAGGTTGAAACACAGCACGGCCAGCATCAGTGCGAGGCCGGGAAAGGCCACCAGCCACCAGCGTCCGGTGGAGATGAAGCGCGCGCCTTCCGCGACCATGATGCCCCATTCCGGCGTCGGCGGCTTGACGCCGAGACCGATGAACGACAGGCCGGCGGCATTGAGAATGGCCCAGCCGAGATTGAGCGAGATCTGCACAGCCATCGCCGGCAGGATGTTCGGCAGCAGGAAGCGCAGCACCACCGAGAAATGGCTCTCGCCGCAGGCGCGCGCGGCTTCGACCCAGCCGACATTGCGGCGGACATTGACCTCGGCGCGCGCGAAGCGGATGTAGAACGGAAGATTGATGATCGCGGTCGCGATCACGATGTTCTCGATCCGGTTGCCGAGCGCGGCGACCATCGCCATTGCCAGCACGAACAGCGGAAAGGCCATCATCACGTCGACGAAGCGGCCGACGGCGCGATCGAGCCGCCCGCCGGCATAGCCGCAGAACGCGCCGACGACGGCCCCGATCACGAAGGAGATGCCAACCGCGGAGACTGCGATGGCAAGGTCGAGCCGTGCAGCGATGATGAGACGGCTGAACACGTCGCGGCCGAGCTGGTCCGTGCCGGCAATGTGCGCCGCACTCGGCGGCAGCAGGGCCTCCGACACGTTCGAGGCCACGGGGTCGTAAGGCACGATCCACGGTCCGAAGATCGCGACCAAGACGAACAGCGTCACCCCGGCCGCGGCCACCGCCGTGAGCGGATTGCCGCGCAGGATCCAGACCGAATGGCGAAGTGTGGCGCTGGTCATTCGATCGACACCCTGGGATCGGCGATGCCGTAGCAGATGTCCACGACGAGATTGACCAGCACGAACAGGCTGGCCATCAGCAGCACGAAACCCTGCACCGGCGCATAGTCGGAGGACAGCAACGCGTCGAGCGCATAAGAGGCCACGCCCGGCCAGGAGAACACTTTCTCCACCAGCACGTTGGCGCCCAGCATGGTCGAGAACACGATGCCGGCGATGGTGATGACGGGCAGGATCGCATTGCGGAGCGCATAGGTGACGACCACCTTGCGCCAGGACAATCCGACCGAGCGCGCAGTGCGCACGAAATCGCTGCCGAGCGAGACCAGCATCGAGGCCCGCGTGATCCGCGCCAGCGGCGCGATCACGAACAGCGCCATGCTCACCGCCGGCAGGATCAACTGCCTGCAGGCCGCCCACCAGCCCTCGACGTCGCCGGCGAGCAGGAAATCGATCGAGAGGAAGCCGGTGCGCTGCGGCGGCAGCGAGGTGAAGACGTCGATGCGCCCGGTCGGATCAGGGGCCAGCCCGAACAGATAATAGAAGACATAGATCAAGAGCAGACCCGAAACGAAAGTCGGCACGCAGACGCCGAGTGCGCAGAACAGCCGAACGCCGTGATCGATGATCGATCCCGGCCGCAGCGCCGCCAGCACCCCAAGCGGCACTGCCGCGATGAGCGCGATCAGCAGTGCGGTGAAGGTGAGCTCCAGCGAAGCCGGCAATCGCTCGCGCAGGTCCTTCAGCACCGGCTGTCCCGTCATCATCGAGCGGCCGAGATTGCCGTGGCCGATGTCGGAGAGATAGAACACGAGCTGCTCCGGCACGGATTTGTCGAGCCCCATCTGCTTGCGGATCTGCTCGATCTCCTCCTTGCCGGCATTGGGCCCCGAGGCGAAGAACACCGCGGGGTCGCCGGGCAGGACGCGCATCAACAGGAAGGTGAAGACCAGCACACCGAACAGTGCCGGCAGCGACGACAAGAGCCGCCTGCCCGCCCGCACCATCGTTGCACCAAGACCGGTCGTCACCATTCAGCGTCCCTGCTCGCCGCGGATGTCACTTGCGGCTGACATCGCGATAGTCCACCTGGCGGTGGAACTCATAGGTGTAGCCTTCGATCGACGGCGCCATCACCGCGTCCTGATTGGGCTGCCACAGCATGATCTGCGGCATCAGGTCGACATGCATCGCGTTGAGCTTGCGGCCGGCTGCCTCGTACTTGGCCTTATCGGGCTCGAAGCGGGCCTCCTGCGCAATCGCGGCAAGGTCCGGATTGTTGATCGAAGAGTAATTCCAGCGCTGAGTGCCGGTGTAGAAGTTGCGGTAGAAATAGTCGGTCGACGGCAGCCAGGCGACGATGCCTTCGGTGAAGAACGGCAGCTTCTTCTCGTTGATCTGCGTCGACATCTGCGCGTCCGGCAGCTTCTGGATGTCGACCTTGATGCCGATCTTGCCAAGAGACTCCTTGACGAGAGCGGCCATCGGCTCGGCCGTCGCGGCCTGGCCGACATTGAAGCTGAAGGTGGTCGAGAATCCCTCGGGAAGACCGGCGGCCTTGAGGTACTCCCTGGCCTTGTCGAGATCGAGCTTCAGCGGCTGCTGGAACGGATAGATGCCGTTCAGCGGCTTGCCGTCCGGCCAGGTCGCACCGAACAGCGGGGCACCACGGCCGAACAGGGCCGCCTTGAACATGTCCTCATAGGGCAGCGCGGAAGCGATGGCGCGGCGGACATTGACGTTGTCGAAGGGCGGGATCTGGTTGTTCATCGAGACGTAGGTGACCGCATTGTATTGCGGCGTCGAGATTACCTTGAGCTTGCCCTTGGCCTCCAGCGACTGCACGTCGCTCGCCTGCAGGTCGAGCACGAGATCGGCATCGCCGCGCTCGACGAGGTTCGCGCGGGTCGCCGGCTCCGGCACCGACTGCACGATGACGCGCTTGAAGAACGCCGGCTTGCCCGGCGATCCGCGGTTCCAGGCCTCGTTGCGCTTGATGATCACCTGCTCGCCCGGCTTGAAGCTCTCGACCGCATAGGCGCCGCTGCCGGCGGTGTTCTCCTTCAGCCAAGCCGTGGCCCAGGGATCGTCAGGCGTGGCGTGCTGTTTCGCCACTTTCGAGTTGATGATCATCGGATAGACGGTGGCAAGATTAGGCAGCGCAAGCTTGTCGGGTTTTGGCAGCGTCACCTCGATGGTGAGGGGATCGATCACCTTGAACTGATCGGCCGAGGTCAGCGAGCCCGTGAGCAACTGCGCCTTGCCGAGGATCGGCGCCGTGACGCAGCGGTCGAGCGACCACTTGACATCCTCGGCCGTAACAGGCGAGCCGTCCTGGAACTTTGCATCCTTGCGCAGGCGGAAGGTGATCTTAAGGCCGTCAGGACTGACGTCATAGGATTCGGCGAGCTCGCCGGTGATCGTGTCGAGGTCGAACACCCATTTGCCGTTGAGCTGCTTGCGGCCGAATGCCACCAGCCGGTCATAGGTGCTCATGCTCAACGCGAAGGATTCGCGGGTCGAGCCGGGGATGTTGGGATCGAGCGTGTTGACGGAGGCGCCGGTGACGTAGCGCAAGGTCTCTGCCCTGGTTTGCGCTTGCGACGGCGCAGTGGCGATGAGCAGCAGCGCAGTGGTAGCGAGAACTGAGGTCGCCAGTCTGAAAGACACAAAACGCATTGGTTTTTCCCTGAATTTCGAACGAGAACGCCAGCAAGGCAGGTTCAGAAGGAAGCAAGTTGCGCGCCAGTCCGATCGGACATTTCGAGGGACGCGAGGTCGCGACGGCGCATGGGTGATCACAGCGATTCCCCCATTTCTCGCGCATGACGCGTCACCACGGCCTGCGGCACGTCATAGGCGCTGAGCGAATCCCAGTGCCGTTCGACATCGGCGCGAAACAGGCCGCGCGTCAGGCCGTGGACCAGCTTTGGAACGGCGGTCGTCATCGCATTGATCGACGACCCCGACGGACCGAAGCTCATGGTGGAGGCGATGGCGAACAGATGGATGTCGGCGATCCACGGCGTCGTTCCCGGCTCGCGCTCGGTGAAGGCATAGTCGTCGGCGAGATAGGGAAAGCGGCCGAGCCGTTCGTTGCGTTCGTCTTCCGGCGGCTGGTAGCGGTCGGCCCAGGTCGCGATGTTGCCGGCACATTGGGCGAGCTCGCCGCGGCCGGCAAAGTCCATGTCGATGCCGGTGCCGCAGATGACGAAATCGGCGGTGATGGCGCCGCGCGGCGTCTGGAGTTCAACGCCGTTATCAGTCTTGCGCGCGGCTTCGACCGGCGCGCCCTCGTGCAGTGTGAAGTTGGCGTGACGCGCGCAGCGGTCATAGGTCGGCTGCGGAAATCCTTCCCGCATCTCGAGGATCTTGCGCATGAAGCGCCAGCGCCAGGCATCGTCGAGATCGCTGAGATGGCGCAGGAAGCCGCGAAAGGTCAGCCAGCGATAGGGCTGGATCACCTGGATCTGAGCGCGTCGGCACAGCAGGCGCACTTCAGCGGCACCGGCCTCCAGCGCAGTCGCCGCATTGTCGAAAGCGGAGGCGCCGGCACCGATCACGGCGACGCGCTTGCCGCGCAGGCTTTCGAAATCGATGTCGTCGGCGACGGTTGCAACAGAGCTCGCCGGCAGATGCACCAGCTGCTCCGGAATCATCCAGCCGCCCATGCCCTCCTGCCCTGTCGCCAGCACGATTTTGCGGGCATAGAGCGTTTCGACCTCTGCTGCCCGTTTCACGCGCGCAGCGAGCAGGCCGTCAGCCGCCGGCGCGATCTCCTTGAGCTCGCAAGCGTTGCGCACCGGCAAGCCGACCGCGCGCCGCAGCCAGAGCAGATACTCCGCCCAATGCTCGCGCGCGATCAGGCCGAGCTCCTGCCAGCTCGCCTTGCCGAAGCGGGCCTCGTGCCAGGACTGGTACGTCAGGCCGGGGATGTCGAGGTCGGGCCCGGTGTAGTCCTTCGGGCTGCGGAGCGTCGGCATCCGGGCGTAGGTGAGCCACGGGCCCTCCTTGCCCTCTTCGGCCTTGTCGATCAGCAGGATGTTGCTGACGCGCGAGCGCAGCAGGCCGAAGCCGATGGCGATGCCGGACTGGCCGGCGCCGACGATGAGAACATCCAGCGCCGGCTTGCCGTCTGGCCCCGCTTTCGGTTCGAGCCACGCCGCGCCGGGATGCGCGATCCGAGCGAGATCGGCGTGAATGTCGGCTTCGAGCTGGGTCAGCGTCTCACTCATGCGGCGAGCCAGCCTCCGTCGACCACCATCACGGTGCCGGTCGTGAACGACGAGGCATCGCTCGCGAGATGCAGTGCGGTTTGCGCGATCTCCTCAGGCACGCCGAAGCGCTTCATGGCGTGGCGGTTGCGCGAGGCCTCGCGCACTTGCTCGGAATTGGCGTGCCGGGCAAAGCTGCGGCGAAGCATCGGCGTGTCGATTGCGCCGGGCGCGATCGCGTTGACACGGATGCCATCCGTTGCGAAATCCACCGCCATGGTCCGCGTCAGGCTGATGATCGCGCCCTTGGCCGCGATATAGGCGCTGTTGCCCTTGCCGCCGGCAATGGCGAGCTGCGATGCCAGCGTGATGATCGAGCCGCTGTTCTGCCGCTGCATCTGCGGCACCGCAGCCCGCGCCCACAGCCAGGTGCCGCCGACATTGGCGCGGAACACCGCATCCCAGTCGTCCAGGCTCGTGGTCAGCACCGTGCCACCACAGGAGAAGCCAGCCGCGGTCATGAGGATATCGAGCCGACCATGCCGGGCCACGACGTCGCCGACGACGGTTTCGGCGAATGCGCCATCGCCGACGTCGCCGATATGCGTCGTCGCTTCGCCGATAAGGCTCAGCGTTTCCTCGAGGCCCGCGGCGTCACGATCGACCAAAGCAAGGCGCGCGCCCTCCTCCGCGAACAGTTTTGCGCTGGCGCGGCCGATGCCCGAGCCTGCGCCGGTGATGATGGCCGTGCGCCCCTGCAGCCGCATGTCAGATCCCCTCCCTGTGCTGCATCCACCAGGCGCTCATCGCGGCAGCTGACTCCGCACAGCCGAACCGCGCGCGCCAGCCGAATTCGTCGGCCATTCGCCTCACTGAGAGCGGCGCGCGATCGCCTCCATGAAGCTTGATGAAGGTCTTCTCGCCCGGCTCCGCCAGCCGACACTCCAGCCCGGGATGCAGGGCCGCAAAAGCCTCGCCCCATTGCAGCGCCGACCAGGCCGCGCCGCTGGAGATATTGTAGAGCCGATGGCGCGGCCGCTCGGCTTCGATCAGCACAGCCACGGCCTCGGCGGCGTCCGGCGCGTAGGTCCAATCCTTGATGCCTGGCGCCGGCAGCAGCGCCGGCTCGCTGCGCGCGAATGCGGCTAGAATCTGAAACTGGAGGCTTGGCGTATCGCGCACCTTCCCGATGCGTTCCCACGGACCGAACACTGCGCTTAAGCGCACACTCAGAAAATCGCCTCCCCACAACTCGGCAAGCCGCGCCACGGATCTCTCTGACGTGAATTTGCTGACGGCGTAGAAGGAGACGGGATCGCACGGCGTCTCCTCGTCCAATATCGGATAGCGTTGCCCCGCGGCTCCATAGGCAGATGCTGACGACAGATTGATCACACGCCGAACACCGCGGCGGATCGCAGCGCTCAGAATCGGGAACTGAGCCATCACATTGATCTCGAGAATGCTCGAGGTCGTGGACCGCTCGAGCTGATCCCCGGCAGTTATGGCAGCGCCAAGGACAATCGCGTCAAAGCCCTGCTTTACAAGCGTTTCGATCCTCTCGACGTCCGAGATCTCGCCCTGAATAATCGTGAGCCGCTCCCGGTAGTCGGCAAAGGATCGCTCCGCTCCAGCCGGCAGTTGCTTACGATCATACAGCGTCACCTCATGCCCGCGCGCGAGCAGCACCTCGGCGAGATTGAGGCCGACAAAGCCGGTGCCGCCGAAGATGACGATCCTCATCGCGCGCGATCCACCATCACAGCAGCTCTGCCCCAAAATTCCGTTCGGGATCCATGTCGGCGACGAGCCGGCCGGTCGGCCTGGCCGCCTCGCCGCCGCTGCGCGCGAGGAACTTTCCGCTGCCGGCGCTCGCGAGGCACTTGTCGCCCTCGATGATCACGCGGCCGCGCGAAAGCACCGACACCGGCCAGCCCTTCAGCTTGCGACCCGCGAACGGCGTGTAGCCGGCGAGGTCGTGCATCATCTCGTCCGCGATGGTGACCTCGCGGTTGGGATCCCAGATCGCGATATCGGCGTCGGCCCCGACGGCGATCGAGCCCTTGCGCGGGTGCAGGTTGTAGATCTTTGCCGGGGCGGTCGCGGTCAGCTCGACGAATTTCTCCAGGCCCAGCCGGCCCTTCGACACCATCGCGTCGAACAACAGCGGCAGCCGCAGCTCCAGGCCCGGCAGGCCGTTGGCGACCTGCTTGAAATTCGGATTGGGGCCGGCGCGCAGCTTGCCGGTCTCGTCGTAGCGATACGGCGCGTGGTCCGACGAGATGGTCTGGAGATCGCCGAGCGAGAGCGCCTGCCACAGCGCCTCCTGGTCGGCATGCGAGCGCGGCGGCGGACTGCACATCCACTTGGCACCCTCCGAGCCGGGCTTGTCGAGATCGCCAGCGGTCAGGAACAGATATTGCGGGCAGGTCTCGGCAAAGATCTTGAGCCCCTGCCCGCGCGCGTCGCGGATCACCTTGGCGCCTTCGGCGGTCGAGACGTGGAAGATCATGATCGGCTGGTCGATCAGCGCGGCCATGCCGATCAGCCGGGTGAAGGCTTCGGCTTCCGACACGCGGGCGTGGCTGACGGCGTGGTATTTCGGCATGGTGTAGCCACGTGCGAGCAGCCGCTTCACCATCCAGGCGATGATGCCGTGGTTCTCGGCATGGGCGCACAGCATCGCGCCGGACTGGCGCGCCGCCAGCAGGATGTCGAGCAGCGGCTCGTCATCGACCTTGAGGCGGTCATAGGTCATGAATATCTTGATCGAGGCATGGCCCTGCTTCACCAGCGCGGGAATGTGCTCCTCGACCGTCTCCTTGGTCGCGTCCGCAATAATCATGTGAAAAGCGTAGTCGATCACGGCGCCCTTCTTTGCCAGGGCGTGATAATCCGCGACGACCTCAGGCAGCTTCATGCCGACATGTTGAGCCGCGAACGGAATCACCGTGGTGGTGCCGCCGAAGGCGGCGGAGACGGTGGCGCTCTCGAACGTATCGGCGTTCATGATGCCGGCGGCCGACAGCTGCTCGATATGCGCGTGGCTGTCGACGCCGCCGGGCAGCACCAGCTTGCCGCGCGCGTCGATCTCGCGCTTTGCGGGCGGAAGCCCGCGGCCGATGGCCGCAATGGTCTCGCCGGAGATGGCGACGTCGGCCTCGAAGACGTCGGCCGTGGTGGCGACGCGGCCGCCGCGGATGATCAGGTCGTAAGCGGGTTCAGTCATGAGGCACTCCGTGATAGGCTCAAGGCACGTTCGCTAAATCTCGCAGGAAGATCATCATGTCCCGGCCGCGCATTCTCGTCATCAACCCGAACTCCAACCACAAGGTCACGCAGGGACTGGAGGACGCGTTGAAGCCGCTCGATTTCGAGGGCGGGCCCGAGGTGGTCTGCCAGACGCTGGCCGAGGGTCCGTTCGGCATTGAAAGCCAGGCGGACGCCGATAGCGTTGCGATCCCGCTGCGAAAGCTGGTCGAAAGCGACAACAGCTCGGCCGCCTTCGTCATTGCCTGCTACAGCGATCCCGGACTGCAGGTTTGCCGCGAAGGCACCGACCGCCCGGTGTTCGGCATCGCCGAGTGCGGCGTGCTGACGGCGCTTTCCCGCGCGGAGACTTTTGGCGTCATCGCGATCGCCCAGCGTTCGATCCCGCGTCACATGCGCTATCTCAGGCAGATGGGCCTGACCGACCGCTTTTCCGGCGAGCGGCCGCTGAACATGAGCGTCGCCGAAACCGCCTCGGGCGAAGGCACGCTCGCCAAGATGATCGAGATCGGCCGCACGCTGCGCGACGAGGACGGCGCCCGCGCCATCGTGATGGGCTGCGCCGGCATGGCCCGCCACCGCCGTGCGCTGGAAGACGCGCTGCGGATTCCCGTGATCGACCCGACGCAGGCGGCCGTCACGATGGCGCTGGGTACGGTGCAGTTCTCGGCTCACTAGGCGTCCTTCAGCTCTTTGGAATCCTGGCGCGCGAGCCATTGCGCATGGCTCTCGCGGACAAGAGCAAACGTGTCCCGCTGCGTGGTGTAGAGATTGCCGAACATGCGGCCGATCGGCCGATAGGCGTCGAGATCGACATACATGTTGGCGGTGTCGACTAGCCCCCCGCGGGCGTGAACCCGCACGACCTCGCCAACCAGCAGCTCGCGTTCCGGCGAGAAGGTCAGCACGACATGGCGCCGGCATTCCAGCGCGAAGGGCGCCGCGGCGAGACGCGGCACCTTCACGTCGACCGAAGGTAGCGTCGCCAGGCCCGTCGCGGCGACCTCGCTGTCGCCGGAGGGGAAATCGACCGCGCAGTCGTTCATCGCGCCCGACAGCGCCTCGTCGACCATGTGCACCACGAACTCGCCGTCGCGATGGATGTTGCGGGTGGTGTCCTTCGGCGAGTGATCCGGCTTGTGCTGCAGCCCGAGCACGATCAGCGCCGGACTTTCGGAGAACACGTTGAAGAAGCTGAACGGCGCGGCATTCACCGCCCCGTTCTCATCCAGCGTCGTCACCAGCGCGATCGGCCGCGGCACCACCACGCCGCACAGCAGCTTGTAGCGATCGCGCGGATCGAGTTCACGCAGGGATATGCCCTTGTCAGCCATGGCGTCACTTCTCCGGCGGCGGCACCGCGCCGGTCTGGCTGGTGATCAGACCGTAATGCTCGATGCGGCGATGCCGGGCGAAATCGAAGATCGTGGTCTTGCCGAAAGCCGTGGCATCGAGGTCGCAGGCGTGGACCAGCACCTCGTCGTCCTCCGTCTTGGCCTCGGCAACGATCTCGCCATTGGGATCGACGATCAGGCTGCCGCCGAACAGCGGGTGGCCATCCTCATTTCCGGCCTTGGCCACCGCGACCACCCAGGTCGCGTTCTGATAGGCGCCGGCCTGCACCGAGAGGCGGTTGTGGAACAGGCGCTTCTCGACGCCCTCCTCGCTCTTCTCGGCATTCACCGACGGCGTATTGTAGCCGATCAGCACCATTTCGACGCCCTGCAGGCCCATGACGCGATAGGTCTCGGGCCAGCGGCGGTCGTTGCAGATCGCCATGCCGATGATGCCGCCGAGCTCGCGCCAGACCTTGAAGCCGAGATCGCCCGGCTCGAAATAGCGCTTCTCCAGGTGCTGGTGCGAGCGCTTGCTGTCGTATTCCACATGGCCAGGCAGATGCACCTTGCGGTATTTGCCGACGATCCTGCCGGTTTTGTCGGTCAGGATCGCGGTGTTGAAGTGGTGGCCATCGGGCGTCAGCTCGGCATAGCCGAAATTCATCGCCATTCCGTGCTGCGCCGCGCGCTCGAACAGCGGCCTGGTCGCCGCGTTCGGCATTTCGCGCTCGAACCAGATGTCGAACTCGGCGCGGTCCTCGACGTACCAGCGCGGGAAGAACGTCGTCAGCGCCAGCTCGGGATAGACGATCAGGTCGGCACCCTTGCTCTTGGCTTCGTCCATCAGCGCGATCATGCGCTTGACCACCGCCTCGCGGCTGTCGGCTTTCTGAATCGGGCCCATCTGGGCGGCGGCGACATTGACGATGCGCATCAGCGAGTTCCTGGTGATGTCTGGGGGGAAGCGTCGGCTTGCAGGATCTTCCGCGGCGCCGAGCATAACGCGGCTCCGTGCCGATATTCCAGCCAAGCAGCTTTCATGCCGTCCGCCCCCATTCGGCATCCTGCAACAGCCGCCAGTTGATCTTGTTGCTGGCGGTGCGCGGCAGGGACTCGACGAAGACGACGGCGCGCGGCGCCTTGTAGCTCGCCATCGCGCTGCGCGCCCAGCCGACGATGTCGCCCTCCGACGTCGTCGCGCGCGCGGCGTCATCGAGCACCACTAGCGCCTTGACGGTCTCACCGCGATAGCCGTCCGGCGCGGAAACGATGCAGCATTCCCGGATGGCGCGGTTCTGGTACATCGCCGCCTCGACCTCGGCCGGCCACACCTTGAAGCCGCTGACATTGATCATGCGCTTGAGGCGGTCGACGGCGAAGAAATAGCCGTCGGCATCGCGATAGCCGAGATCGCCCGTGCGCAGGAACCGCTTGCCGTCCCGTTCGATGAAGGCTTCGGCATCCGCCTCCGGCCTATTCCAGTAACCCTGCAGCACCTGCGGCCCGTGCACGATGATCTCGCCGACCACATTGTCGTCGAGCTCGATCAGGCTCTCGGGATCGATCACCCTGGCGTCGATCTCGTGCACGGCGATGCCGAGGCACTGCCGCTTCGGCGCCGCCATCGGATTGAGGTGCGTCGGAGACATCGTCTCGGTCATGCCGTAGCCCTCGACGAAATCGAGCCCAAACCGCCCCTTCAGCCGTTCCGCGACGGCTGTCGGCATCGCCGCGCCGCCACCAGTCAGCACCTTGAGCTTCGCAAAACATTTGTCGCGGAAGCTGGCGCTGGCGAGCACATCCACGATCATGGTCGGCGCAGCGTTCCAGAACGTGACGCCATAGGTCTCGAACAAATCCGGCAGCAGATCCTTGTCCCAGCGCGCCATCAGCAGCAGCGTGGCGCCGGAGACGATGGCGGCATTCATCGAGCCCTGCATGCCCGCGACATGGAACAGCGGCATGAAGCCGGTCATCACGTCGCTGCCGTTGAGCCCATACCAGCGCGCTTGCAACACGGCGGTGAACAGCGCGCTGCGATGGGTGTGCATGCACGCCTTGGGCTTACCCGTCGTGCCGGACGTGTAGGGCAGGATCATCAGATCCGCCGGCCCCGCCTCCATCGCACCCGGCTGCAGGCCCTGCACTATCGCGGGCGACCACGAATACCAGCCCGGCGATGACGGCGGCTCCAACGGCGCCTCGGTCACGCATGATGGCAGTGTGTCGGGCGTCGCGGCTGGAACTTCGTCGCGGTATTGCGCGACAATCGCATGCGTAATCGCCTCGCCCACCAGCGGTGCAAACACATCGCTTAGCTCGCTGCCGATGATTGCAACCCTGGCGCCGCTGTCCACGGCGAGATACGCGATCTCGGCGGTCTTGTTCATGGGATTGACCGGCACGATCACGGCGTTCGCCCGCATCGTCGCATAGTAAGCGATGACGTATTGCGGCGAATTCTGCAGCGCGATCATGACGCGGTCGCCGCGCTTCACTCCGCAAACGCCTTGCAGAAAGCCGGCCATGGCATCGACCCGGTCGCGCAGCTCGGCGTAGCTCAGGCTCGCCCCGTAGAACATTGTGGCCGGATGCGTTGGCCGTTCACCTGCAGCGCGCGCCAGCGCGTCGTAGAGCGTCCCCTCCGGCATCGCGAGATGCCACGGCTCATCCGCCGGCCAGGCCGGCGAACGACGAGGTGCTGCGTGGTCCGCGATCACCCGTGCTCCTTATCGGCAATTTCGAGGCCGTGGTCGAGCGCATCGAGCAGCAGCGTCGCCTCGCGCTCGGAGATCACCAGTGGCGGCGCCAGGAACAGCGAGGTCTGCTCGCCGCTGGTGCCGATCACGGCTCCGGCTTCCAGTGCGCGCTCCGCGACGCGCGAAGCGATCGGCACCTCGGTGGTGTCGGCATGCCAGCTGCGCCAATCCGGGCCATGCAGCTCCACCGTCCAGTGCAGCCCCTGCCCGGCCACGCGCTGCACGCTGGGGTGCTTTTGCGCTATTGCGAGGAGGCGGCGGGTGAACAGCTTCTCTAGATTGTGCACGTGGTCCAGAATCCTGTCCTCACTGATGACCTTCAGATAAGCGCTCACCGCCGCCATGCTAATCGGATGGCCACGCAGCGTGCCGTAGTTCTGCCAGCTCGTGCCCTTCAGCCGCTCGACGATGTCTTTGGACACCACGACAGCGGCCACGGCCGCCGCGCCGCCGCCGAGCGACTTTCCGAGCGTCACGATATCGGGCCGGCTCTGCGCGCCCTGGAACGCGAACCAGCGCCCCGCGCGGCCCGCGCCGGTGACGACCTCGTCCGCGATCCAGTAAGAGCCGGCCTGCCGCGCGCAGCGCGCGACCTCGTCCTGATAGGCCCCGTCGTAATAGATGCCGCCTTGCGTATAGTCGATGATCGTCGCCGCCGTGTCCGAGAGCAGGCGCGGGGCGTCCGCGAGATATTCGCTGGGCGGGGTGTTGATGGCCGGCGCGCCATAGATCGCCCCATCCGGCGCCGGCAGGATCCGCACCGGCGCCATCGGTGCCGGTAGTTTCGAGCCGCCGGCGTGCACCGCAAGGCCACCGTGCCATTGCGGCTGCACCGTCATGCTGCGCGACAGCCCGGTGATGCCGTGATAGGCGCGCTCGCGCGTTGCCAGCGCCGAGCGCTGTGTCAGCGCCTGGCAGAGCGACAGCGCCATGTCATTGGCCTCGCTGCCGCTGATGCAGAAGCGCACCGCGCCGACCCAGTCCTCTTCGCCCATGAAGGCGATAGCCATCAGATCGTCGGCGGCCTGCTCGCGGCCGACCCAGGTCCAGCCTTCGTTGACGACGGGCGTATCGGCCGCGCGGCGGATCGCCTCCACCATTGCAGGATGGCGATGGCCGAGACCGCCGCCGGTATTGCTGCCGTCGATCAGCTTGCGGCCATCCGCAAGATGAAAGTAGACGCCCTCGCCGCCGACCACGGCCATCGGCGCGGCCTCGCCCGCATTCAGCCCGGTTCGCAACAATCTGCTCATCGCCACTGCCTCACTCCGCCGGAACGGCGCCGTAGCCACCGCCACCGCACATCTCGATCGTGACGAGATCGCCTTGCTGCAACACCAGGTTCGACTTGCCGTCGATGGCGACGTTGGCGCCCTGCCGGACCAGCGAGATGCGGCAGGCCTTGCCGGGAGAGCCGCCCTGCATGCCCCACGGCGCCATCACCATGCGTTCGACGCAGGTGGTCAGGTGCATCGAGGGCGCCAGGATGCGGTAGGTGCGGACCGAGCCGTCACCGCCGCGATGCGCGCCCGCGCCGCCGGAATTCCGGCGGATGGCCTGCTGCTCGAGCCGGATCGCGTAATTCGCCTCGATCACCTCGACCGGCGTGTTCGAGGTGTTGGACAGATGCACGCGGGTCGCGGACGTGCCGGCCCGATCGTGCCGCGCGCCTTCGCCACCGCCATGGACTTCATAGAGCATCTTCCACGACCCGTTCGGCCGCGGCTCGGCGAAGAACAGCACACCCGCGGTGGTTGCCCCGCCCGCGGACAGGCGCTCGGGAATGGTGTCCTGCATGGCACGGAAAATCGCATCGACGATGCGCATGGAGGTCTCGTGATTGCCGGCGGCAACGGAGGCGGTCCAGCCGGGCTCGAGGATAGAGCCCGGGCGCGTGATGATGGTCAGAGGGCGCAGCGCACCGGCATTCTGCTGCATGTCGCGTCCGCTCATGATGCGCGCGGCATAGGCGACAGCCGAGCGCGCCATGAACGGCGTGGTGTTGCAGAAATTGGAGACGCGATCGCAGCTTCCGGAGAGATCGAAGGTCGCTTCATCGCCGCGAATGGTGATCTTCACATGGATCCGTGCGGGTGCGTTGTTCGCGCTGCCGTCGTCAAGATAATCCTCACCCTCGTAAACGCCATCAGGAAGATCGCGCAGCGCCTCGCGCATCTCAATTTCGGAGAGGTCGTGCAGACGCGACTGCACCGCCATGAAGACCGCCTTGCCATGCTCGCGGCAGAGCTCGACGATGCGCTTCTCGCCGGCCTTGGTCGCCGCGATCTGGGCAAGAAGATCGCCCTCGCAGGATTCGGCATCGCGGACATTGGCCTTGAGCAGCTGCACGATCGGCGCGTTGAGGCCGGCTGCGGTTGCGATCAGCACCGGCGGAATCCGCATCGCCTCCTGGAACGTATCGACCGCCTTGGCGAAATAGCTGCCAGGCCAGGTGCCGCCGATGTCTGGCCAATGCGCGAGGCTGACTGCAAAGGCGACGATCTCGCCGTCGAAGAAGACGGGACGCACGACCTTGACGTCGTTGAGATGATTGCCGCCAAGCGCGCCGACATTGTAGATGACGACGTCGCCGTCGTTCAGGCCATCGCGCGGCATCACCTTCAAGAGTTCGGGGATGGTGTAGGCCATCGCGCCGAGATGAATCGGAATGTCGCGGCCCTGCCCGACCAGGCCGCCGTGGCCGTCGGTGATCGCCGACGAGAGGTCGCCCGCCTCGCGCAAGAGCGGCGAGCGCGCCGAGCGCGTCATGACGAGGCTCATCTCCTCGGCCGCGGCGGAGAGCCCGTGCCTGATGACCTCGACGACGAACGGATCGAGCTTCATGCCGCCCTCCGCGTCAGGAACAAATTGCCTGATGTATAGGGCTTTGCCTGCCAGCCCGGCGGCACCACCACTGTCGACCAGGCGTCTTCGATGATGGCGGGACCATTGATGGTCTCGGTGAGCGAGGCGCGGTCGACGATCTCGGTTGCGATATCGTGGAAGCCGTCGAACGAGCAGGTGCGCGTGCTCATAGACACTGCCCTCGCCGCAGTCGCCGGCCGGCTGACAATTGTCGTCGACGGGCGACGCGCCTGCACCCGCACCGATTCGATGACGCAGGGCTCGCCGGTCGCATAGCCGAACAGCTCATGATGCCGCGTCAGGAAGTCCTGCTTCAGCCTGGCGACGTCGAGCGGCAGCGTGAAGGATACCGGAATGGCGTCGTTCTGCGCCGCGTAGCGCATCAAGGCCACCGGCTCGACCTGGATCTCGGCCTTCGCAACATTGTTGGCGAGAAGCGGCGCCGAGGCATCGGCAATCAGGGCCTCGATCCGTTCCGAGACGCGCGCGAGATCGATGCCGTCAAGGGCGGCGCGAAGGGTCTGCTGCTGCAGGAAGCTGAAATCGGCGGTGAGGCAGCCCAGCGCCGAGAATGCGCTCGAGGCACTGGGCACGACCACCTCCGCAATGCCGTAGAGATCGGCAAGGCCCGCGGCATGCATCGGGCCGCCGCCGCCGAAGGCCAGCAGCGTGCAATCGCGCCCGTCGATGCCGCGCTCGACCGTGACGCGGCGGAGCGCGCGGGCCATGGTCGCGTTCGCGACCTTGATGATGCCGAGCGCCGTCTCCGTCAGGCTCAGCCCGAGCGCGCGGGCAATCGGCGCGATGACGCGCTTTGCGGCCGCGATGTCGATGCCGATGCGGTCGCCAAGCTTGGTCTCAGGATTGAGATAGCCGAGCACCGCATTGGCATCGGTGATGGTCGGCTCCGTGCCGCCGCGGCCATAGCAGGCCGGGCCCGGCTCGGAGCCGGCGCTCTCCGGCCCGACCGTCAGCCCGCCGGGACCGTTGCGCACGATCGATCCACCGCCGGCACCGATCGAGTGCACCGCGAGCATCGGCTGGCGCAGCGGCTTGTCGCCGAGCATGCGGCCGTCGGTCATCTCGGCCTGGCCGTCGACGATCAGGCACACGTCCGTCGTGGTGCCGCCCATGTCGAAGGTCAGCATCCGCGCGCAGTCGAGCTGGCGCGCAATGCTGACCGACGCCGAGACGCCGGCCGCCGGGCCCGACATCGCCATCACCAGCGGACGCTGCTTCACCGCCGAAATCGGCACCATGGCGCCGGCGGAGTGAAACACCTGCAGGCCGGGCCCGATCGGCAGCCGCTGCTCCAGCTCGCTGAGATATTCCACCGCGATCGGCATCGCGGCCGCGTTGAACACGGTTGCCGAGGTTCGCTCATATTCGCGCGCCTCGGGATTGACCTCGTGCGAGAGCGAGACGTGGGCGACGACGCCCCTGAGCCGCTCGCCCAGCATCTTTTCATGCACCGGATTGGCATAGGCGTGAAGCAGGGCAACCGCGACGCTCTGCACGCCGGTCCCCTTCACCCACGCCACCAGACGTTCGACCTCCGCTTCCTCGAGCGCCTTCAGCACCCGCCCCTCATGATCGAGGCGCTCGGCGAGCCCAAAGCAGCGTTCAGGCGGCACCAAAGGCGGCGATTTCGGCGGAATGTCGAGCCGATAGAGATCGCGTCGGCGATAGCGGGCGATCTCGAGCACGTCGGCAAAGCCTTCGGTCGCGACCAGCGCCACCTTCGGCAGCCGGTTCTCGACGATCGCGTTGGTCACGCGCGTGGTGCCGTGGACGAAGCGCTTCACCTCGCTCTTGCGCAGGCCGACCGCCTCGATCGCCTCCAACATCGCCTGCACCGGTGCGACGGGGCGCGAAGGCACCTTCGCAATCCGCGCCTCCGCGGAATCGCGCCGTATCGCGATGATGTCGGTGAAGGTGCCACCGATATCGGTGCCGACCTCCCAATGATTGCCGGGATCGCTCATCTGCACAATCAGCTACGCGTGACGTTCATCATCATTCCCTGTCATGCCATCACGTGCGAGCGTGCGACAGAGCGATGGCCGCGGGATAGGGTCAGAGTTGTCGCAAACCAAAGCGCTAGCAAGCCACCGGCCTTGCGCGGCGCAGCATCGGCTGCACGTTTCCGTGCAGCGCTGCTCGCGCAGAGAGCAGAAGGCCGCGAAGTCAAAATGTGCAGCGCACCCTTGGATTCTTCGAGGCAAATAGAAGCGCCCGTTGCACTGCAATCGGATCGCACAAGGCCGTTTGTCTAATTTGCAGGCGATCGGTCGGCGGTGCGGGAGACAGCACTGACCAAGAGCTATGCACGCAGGTCGGCTCAGCCTCTCTTTATTGTACGGTCGGTAAGCGAGGACATCACCGGCCGCTGGTCGATAACCCGGCGCGCCGAACGGGTCGCGCCGGGTACGGAGATTTCGCGACTGGCTATGCGCTCGCCAGCCATGCCCGCAAGCGCCGCCAACCGATGACGATGCCGGTGATGGAGAACATCAGCCCGAGCGTACAGAGCCCGACAATGAGAGCGTCACGCAGCCGCGCATGAGCCAGCAGAATCGGGAAATCAAGCGTGTGCAGCGCACTGTAAAGCCAGCGATAGGCGCGGCGCGACGGGTCCAGTCTTTGCAGCAGCTTGCCATCGGCAGCATCGACATCGAACCAGAGATCGCCGCAGGTCGTCCGGTAGACGGGGGCCCCCGGAAGTGCGGATTGCGCCGGATAGTCGTCGTTGCCGGCGAGCAGGAACGGTGCGGCACAGCCGGTGCCAAGGCGCGCCGTCAGGCCGCCGATCTCCTGCCTATCCAGGTATGCCGCCGGTCCATCGCGCGGCGCGTCCCCTGCCCTGATCAACGCCTGACGGCCGAGACCAACCCGGTCGCGCCGATAGACATGGCCGTTGAAGGCGAACCATTCGACCTCGCGGGCCAACGGCGATATTGGCTGCGGATCGAGCGACGACGCGTCTCGCCAATCCGGGGCGGCATCGACCACGCCGGCCTCTGTCGGAGTCAGTTGCCCGCGCGAGAACAGGCGGCCGTGATCCATCGACAGCCAGCCGCTGAAGATCCAGCTCAGCACGAACACGGTCGCGACGAGACCGATGATGTGATGCAGGGCGTGCCAGCCCCGATAGGGCGACGAGAGCTGGCGTCCCCGCATTTTCACACGCACGATTCCGAGCACCGCACCAAGCAATGCCGCGATTAGGGCCAGCAGCGACAGCGTCCAGACCACGCCATCCCACAGCGCCCAGCTGCTGCGCAGAATTGTCGGATAGATCCAGTGCAGCACGCTGCCGGCCCAGTTCCACGCGCGCTCGCTGCGCGTCGTATCCAGGACGACTTCGCCGGTCAGCGACGAAACGTAGACCTCCGTTCCAGGGGCATCGCCGAGAGCGGCGCGAAACAAGGGGCGATGGCGATCAAAACCGTTCGGCACGCTCCATTGATCGTAATCCGACCGCGCGACGATCGCAGCGCGCACCGCCTCAAGCCCGCGCTGACGTGAATAAGCTTGCACGATGGTGAGCGCGACATCGGCTGATGTCACCGACGCGTCTCCTCCATCGGAGGCGCGAACCGCTCGCGAACCTATGGAGCCCGAGACGACGTAGACCGGTCCATCGCTCCGCTGGATCAGCCGAACACGCCTGCCATCGGCAATCCCGCTCGCCGCAACGGCGTCCGCGACCGAGATCCTCGTCCCGTCGCGATCGACCGGCACAAGTCCGGCAAATCGCTCCGCTTCCGTCAGCGACGGAAACGGGACGAAGTGCATGACGATCCCGCTCGCGAACCACATCGCGAACAGCAGACAGAACGCGATGCCGAGCCAGCGATGCGTGAGGACGATCGCGCTCATCATGCGCTCAAGGTCTCACCATTTGAACGCGGCCGATATTTCATAGGTGCGCGGCGCGCCCAGGAGGATCTGGTCCGGATAGAACGGATCGCCCCAGATCGCGTAGCGCTTATCAGTGATGTTGCGGACACGGAAGGTCAGGCGGGCCTGGTCGACCGCATTGAACGCCGTCTTGGGGATGTCGACGAAGGCGTAGACGTCGGCCACGGTGTAAGCCTTCATCGTCACGACGTTGGCGTCGGTGTTGTAGCGGTCGCCGACATGACGGCCGGTGATGCCAAGCTCTACCGGCCATGGTGTGAAGAAGCGATACGACGCGCCGGCATTGGCGACGATACGCGGCACGTTTGGCGGCGTGTTGCCGGAGAACGAGCCGCCGGCAAAATTGTAGTCGGCATAGCGCGCATCGACATAGGCGATGTTGCCCCACAGCCGCAGCGGCTCGATCGGGCGTATCGAGGCGGCAAGCTCGACGCCTTTCGACTCCTGTCGTCCGGCGATGTTGAGTTGCATGCCGCCGGCGGCCGCATAGACGTTCTTGCGCAGGACGTCGTAGGCCGAGAACGACCATTCCGCCCGGTTGTCCCAGAACAAGTGCTTGACACCGGTCTCATAGGTGCGCGCGGTGGTCAGATCGAGCGGCTGGGTGGGCGAGAGCAGGAAGATGTTGTTGGCTGCGACGTCGGCGCCGGTGGCGTATTGGCTGAAGAAGGTCAGGCCGGGAACGGCCTCCCAGGTGTAGCCGATGCGCCCCGTGACCGGCGCCCAGTCTTTCGTGAATGGAAAGCCCGCCTTCACGATCCCGTTCTTGTCGGTCGAATTGCGGTCGAGCCCGATATGCTCGACACGAAGACCGCCGATCAGCGCGAAGCTGCGCGTCAGCTTGAGCCTGTCCTCGAATGACAGCGCCTCGTTGTCGATGCGCGCGGTCTGCTGCTGCGTCGTGAGCAGGCCGTAGAAACCGCGGTTGGGGTCGACCAGCGAAACGGAATCGCCGGGAAAGTTTGCCGCGCCGGGCCTGACGAAATCGAGATAGCTCGACGACAGCGTCGTGACCAGCCGGTTGTCGAAGCCCGCAATATTTGTATCCCAGATCAGGTCGGTGATGTTGCCGACCAGTCGCTGACTGTGGGCGACATAGAAACGCTCGCGATCGACCAGGTTCGTGGTGGAATTGAACGCCTCGATCTCGTTATTGAACCAGGTCCGTTCCGCGCCATAGCCATAGGCCTGACTTTTCAGCGTGAGGTCAGGCGCGAGCTTCAGCTCGAAGCCGCCACGCAGCCACACTTCCTGCGCCACGTTGCGGTTATCGAGAACGTTGTAATTGGTGTTGAAGGTGCGGTCGTCGATGGTGACGGCACCGAGATTCGTTCCGTTGTAATTCGAGACGTAATTGCCGGAGACGATCCCCGTCGTCGCATGCGAACCGCTGAAGGCCACCGGCACCAGCGGCGCGCCCCAATAGGCCTTCGAGCGGTCTTCACGATATTCGACCGCACCCCAGATCCTGAGGCTGTCGGAAACACGGTAGTTGAGCTGGCCGGACGTGCCGAACGTCTTGACATTGGTGTCATCGGCAAAGCCGTTGAGGGCGGAACGGCTGATGTCGAAGCGATAGTCCAGGCCTTGCACATTGGTGCTGCCGCCGGAGCCGTAATGGGCACGGAACGAGTTCAGCGAATCCCAGGAGAAATTGGCATCGTTACGGACAGGTCCGGTGTGGGGCTGCTTGGTGACGAAGTTGATGGCACCGCCCGCGGCGCCCTCGCCCGAAATCAGCGAGGCCGGGCCCTTGAGGAATTCCACAGCCTCCAGATTGGCGGTATCCACGATCCGCGAGGTCATGTTCTGCGGACCGATCTTGATGCCGTTGTAGAGCGTGTTGATCTGGCTGTTGGTGAAGCCGCGCATGGAGAAGGCGGAAGGTTCGGCCGGGTTGTCGCCGGAGGTGACGCCGACGGCGCCCTGCGCCACCTCGGACACGGTGCGATAGCCCTGCTCGCGCATGGTTTCGGCGGAGACAACTTCGACGGTCGCGGGCGTCTGCCGCACCGTCAGGCCGAGCCGCGAGGCGCTTTCGGCAACGGCGTTGGAGTTGAGCGGCGTTTGCGGCGTCGAATCCGGCGTGACGGGTCTTGGCGCTGCGGATACAGCCGCCGGCCTGCGCGCTGCCGCGCGGCGCGCGCCCTGCGCCGTTCCTGCTGCCGGTTTGGCCGGCTTGCGTACCTGGGCGGGCGACACCTCGACGGGTGGCAGCGGCTCTCGGGCCTGCTGCGCCAGAGCGGCCGGCAGACCAAGAGCGGCAAAGGACGTGAACGCGGCGGAGGCAAGCAGGACGCGGCGCGGTCGTGCGATACGGATGGAAGACACAGGTGAAAACCTCGGTATGACGTCAGTGGCACGTCACAGCGAACGAGGTCTCACCTTTGGCCTTGCAGCCGTCCGATGAAGCAATGTCTGTACTCCCCGACCGACATCTTCGCGTGTGACCACGGCTGACGGCAGGTCTCCTGGCTCGCGGGTCGTGACCGCTTCGTCGCCTTCCCGGGACCGAGGACCCAGTGGCTCGTGACGAAGGATTCACCGCTTACAGTTGCGGGGGCAGCCGCGGCATTGGGGACAATTTTCCCCGCACCGCATTCCCTTTTCATTCCCTCTCGGGAAAACCGTCGCGAGCATCTAGGATTACCACCAAGACAGAGTCAATGTGCCAGTTGCGGCGTTGGGGCCACAGCAACCAACTTCCTTGGAGATGAGCATGGAAGGCGAGACCTTCCTCTGGTTGATCAGGCATGCGGCCGTCGCGGGCGTGCCCGGGACGATCCATGCGGCCGATGCGCGGGCCGACCTCGGCGATCACGCTGCATTGGCGGCCCTAAGGCAGCTGTTGCCCGCGGATCTCGCCGGCTATGCCAGCCCGTCGCGGCGCACGGTCGAGACGGCGCGCGCGCTGGGGCTCGAACCGGAGCTGATCAGCGAGTTTCGCGAGCAGGATTTCGGCGACTGGACCGGCCATCGGCATGACGAGCTCGCCGCGACCGGTGGCGAGGCCTACGCGCAGGTCTGGCGCGATCCGGCGCACGGACGGCCGCCGAATGGCGAGAGCTTTGCGGATCAGGTCGCCCGCGTCCGCCTGGGCCTGGCCCAGATTGGCGCAGGCTCCGCAGCACTGGTCGTCCATTCCGGCACCATACGCGCTGCGCTCTGCATCGCGCTCGATCTCACACCGGAAGCCGCGCTGCGCTTCGTCGTCGATCCGCTGTCGCTGACCCGGATCGACCGGCTGGCGGGCGGTTGGCGCGTCGTGTCGGTCAACCAGCGCGTGGCTTGAGCCGCATCAAGAAGACCGATCCGGCACATTGGCCTGCGCGAACGTCGCCATGCCATTGTGAAGTGCGCACGCCGAGCGCACCAGCGGCAGCGCGATGGCGGCGCCCGATCCCTCGCCGAGCCTGAGATCGAGGCTGATCAGCGGCTGCACGTTCAGCGCGCGCAACACCAGCCGATGTCCCTGCTCGGCCGATTGATGCGAAGGCAACAGGAACGGCTGGCAGGACGGGTTGAGGCGCACCGCCGTCAGCGCCGCCACCGAGACGATAAAGCCGTCGATCAACACGGGGATGCGGCGTTGCGCGGCCGCGATGATCGCACCCGAGATCGCCGCAATCTCGAGGCCGCCGACCGCGCACAGGATTTTTTCGGGTGACGCCCCCGCAACGCCGTGATGCGCGATCGCCGCATCGATCACCCGCACCTTGTGCGCGCGGCCCGACGCATCGACGCCGGTGCCGCTGCCCGCGATCTCGTCGGCACTCACACCGAGCAGGCTCGCAGCAATCGCTGCTGAGGTCGTGGTGTTGCCGATCCCCATCTCGCCGAAGATCAAGAGATCAGGCCGGCCGGCCTCGGCGCGCACCACCGCGCGCTGCCCGGCCTCGAAGGCGAAGGCCAATTCCGCCGGCGTGAGCGCGGCCTCGACACTGAAATCGCGGGTGCCGCTGCGCGGCTTGTCGGTGACGATTCCCGCGATCTGCGCCTCGGCCAGCGTGCCGGCGTCGACCACCTCGAGGCTCGAACCCAGCTCGCGCGCCAGCACCGAGATCGCGGCGCCACCGGCGGCAAAATTCGCCATCATCGCGATGGTGACGGCTTGCGGATAGGCCGACACGCCCTGCGCGACGATGCCGTGGTCGCCGGCGAAGATGATGATCGGCACCCGCGCGGCGCGCGGCTGCTCGGTGGCCTGCAAGCCCGCAAGCTCGATTGCGAGCTGCTCGAGCCGGCCGAGCGCACCGGTCGGCTTCGTCAGTTGCGCCTGCCGCGCAATGGCCGCCTCACGATGAACAGCGGAGACCTCTGGGCAGTTCTGGGTAACCCATTCGGGAAGCATGCTGCTCAACGCCTGCGTTTGATGATGTAGCTGTCCATGATCCAGCCGTGCCGCTCGCGTGCGTCCTGCCGCACGGCGGCAATGCGCGCGCCCAGTTCAGCCAGCGCGCCGGACATGATGATCTGATCGGGCATGCCGAGATAGGCACCCCACCAGATCTGCAGGCCTTCTGGATCCAGCGATTGGAACGCCGTGCCGCCATCGAGCATCACGACGACGGTGTCGACGCCCTGCGGCCAGCCGCCTTCGCGCAAGCGCCGCCCTGTCGTGACCAGGAACGGCTCGCCGATGTCGTTGAGCGGCAGCGCATGCGCCGCGCACAGCGCCTGGATCGAGGTGATCCCCGGCACGACCTCGATTGTCGGCAATGGATCGAGCCGCCGCGCAATGCGCAGCGAAGAATCATAGAGCGAAGGATCGCCCCAGATCAGCAGCGCGACCTTGCCCTCATCTTCGAGATGCCCAGCGATCGTCTGCGACCAAATCGCGGCCACCGCATCGTGCCAATCGTCGACGCCCTTGCGGTAGTCCGCCTCGGTCGCATCGCGCACGGGAAGATCGAATTCGGCGATGCGCGTCGTTTTGTTGGTGAGCACACCGGCGCAGATCGTTCGCCTGAGATCTGCGAGATCGGATTTCGCCGTTCCCTTGCGCGGGATCAGGATGAGATCGGCGGCGTTGATGGCGTCAACGGCGGCGCGCGTGAGCTGCGCGGGATCGCCGCAACCGATGCCGATCAGGGAGAGCGTTAGCATCGCGAGCGCGATGGGCGGCCACACCGGCGGCCCATCGCTGATCTCTTACGCCGCGTTGTGCAGGCGCGGGGTGACGAGGCCGGGCGCGGTGACGCCGCGCAGCGACTTCGCCAGCGCCAGCACCGCGAGATCGGCGAGCGGTTCGATCACGATCACCAGCGCATAAGCGGCAGCGAACGTCCCGACGCTGGCGAGATTGCTCATCGCAAAGCCGGAGCCATAGAGCGCCCAGAACGCCACCCATGCGATCACGCCGGCCTGGTAGGTCGTCGAAAGCGCCAGCGCCTGACCGTACTTCAAATCGACATAGGCGGTGTTGCGGGCAATGATCCGCTTGGCGATCGCCTGGATCGCGAACAGCGGCACCAGAAGCGTGGTGACGTTCATGCCGTATTGCGGCAGATCGACTGGCTCCAGCAGCATGCCCTGAAGCAGCAGGCCAAATGCAAGGCCGAAGGCGGCGGGCGCAGCACCAAAGAGCAGGAACAAGGTCGAGCCGAGGATGAAGTGCACCTCTGATACCCCAACCGGAAAGTGCGGCAGGATTTCGAAGAAGACGAAGACGAGAGCGGTGGTGGCCAGTGTCCGCGCCGCGAACGAGCCGGCGCCCTGCTCGCGCACGGTCTCGACCGCGAGCTTCAAGGCAACGCCGCCTGCGGCGATGCCGGTTGCGTAACTCAACACGAGCTTGGCGCCCGTCACGATCCCGGGTTCGATATGCATGGCTCAATTCCTTTCCGCCGTCACACCCGACGGCCTTGGCCTCAAAACGTGCACGGCCGGTCTCCTGGCTCGCGGTTCACTGGGTTCTCCGGCCTTCCCGGACCTTGCGGTCCAGTGGCGGTTCGGAGGCCCTCACCGCTTACAGTCGCGGGGGCGGCTGGGGTTTTGGGCGCCGCAACTGGGTCCGCCCATCCCCATTCCCGATTATGCTCCGGCGCTTTGCGCCGCGTCGAGCACCATGCCGCTCTTGTGTGCCCCTTTCGTATCGCGGGCGTCAAGGGGCGAACCGCTGCCGGAGCCGTCATGCCGGATATTCTCCCGCCAGCGCGCCGAACAGGATGACGGCCGCAGTGGAAGCGGCGCCGCCGCGCCCAAGCTGCTCCGCGAGCTCGGCAATCGTGGTGCGGACCAGCCGTTCGTCGGGACGCCCGAGAGATTCGGCGAACAGCGCCGGAGTGCTGGGAGCGAGGCCGTGCGCGATCAATTTTGCGGCAAGCGCCGGAAAGGTGCGCCGGCCCATATAGACCACGGTCGTGGCCTCGGGGTCGGCCAGTGCCGCCCAATTCAGATTGGGCGGCAGCTCGCCCGTGACGTCAGCGCCGGTGATGAACTGCACCCGGCGGGAGGTATACCGGCGGGTCAGGGGAATGCCGGCCTGGGCGGCGGCGACACAGGCGGAGGTGACGCCGGGAACGATCTCGTAGCCGATGCCGGCCTCGCGCAGCGTCTCGATCTCCTCCTCCAGCCGGCCGAAAATGCCGGCATCGCCGGACTTGAGCCGCACCACGCGCGCGCCGGTTGCGGCATAGTCGACCAGGAGACGGTTGACGTGGTGCTGCTTGGTCGAAGGACGCCCGGCCCGCTTTCCCACCGCGACGAGATTGGCGCCGGGCCGTGCGAGATCGAGGATCGCGCCGGAGGCAAGATCGTCATAAAGCACGACGTCGGCCTCGCGCAGCCGCGTGGCGCCCTTCACCGTGAGGAGCTCGGGATCGCCCGGACCGGCGGAAACGAAAGAGACAAAACCGCTCACCGGTCCTCCGCGATCAGATGGAAGAACGTGCCGGTGGCATGGCCACGGCGCGAGCCGGTTTCGGCAATGACCGCGCCGGTGGCATCGTGCACGACCGCGAGCGGCGTATCGGGCTGGGCGAGGATGGTCGAATAGTGGAACTCGTGGCCGCGCAGGCGCGCGCCAGGCTGATGCCCCGGCATCGGCGCAGCCAGTTCAGCAAGACGATAGCCGAGATGCATGCGGCGCTTGGCAAAGCTGGTCTCGAGGCCAAGCAGCCCCGCCATCTCATGGCTGATACCGTCGGCGTCGGTCAGGCCTGCGCCCAGCACCATATAGCCTCCGCATTCGCCATGCACCGGCCGCGTCTCGGCGAAAGCGCGCAAGCCGCTGCGAAAGCGCGCATTGGCCGCGATCTTTCCTGCATGAAGCTCGGGATAGCCGCCGGGCAGCCAACACACGTTGGCGCTCGCATCGGGCGCTTCATCGGCCAGCGGCGAGAACGGCACGATCTCGGCGCCCGCGGCGCGCCAAGCTTCCAGCATATGCGGATAGACGAAGGAGAACGCCGCATCGCGCGCCAGCGCGATGCGCTGGCCGGGCGGCGTCACGTTCAATCCGTTCGCCGCAGCTTGCGGCGACCATTGGCCTGCCGAGTGGAGCACCGCATCGAGATCGACGTGCTCGGCGACAAAGCGCGCGGCCTCGTCGATCAGCTTGCCGATCTCGGCCTGCTCCTCGGCCTGCACGAGACCGAGATGCCGCTTCGGCAGGCTGATCTCGGCATGGCGCGGCAGCGCGCCGAACACTTTGATGCCGGCCTCGTTCAGCGCGCGCCGCACCAGATCCTCATGGCGGGGGCTGGCGACGCGATTGAGCACGACGCCGCCAAGGCGCACGCCGGCGCGGTAATCGCGAAGGCCGGCGGCGATCGCTGCCGCAGTCTGCGCCTGGCCGGAGGGATCGATCACCAGAACCACTGGCCAGCCCAGCATCTCCGCGATATCAGCGGTCGCTCCGGTGCCGGAGACACCGCGCGCGGCGACACCGTCGAACAGGCCCATCGATCCCTCGGCGAGAACGACATCTGCATTGCCGCCACGGCTGACGAGATGCGCGATGGTGCCGCGATCCATCGCCCAGCTGTCGACGTTGACCGAGGCGCGTCCCGTGGCTGCGGCGTGGAAGGCGGGATCGATATAGTCGGGGCCGCTCTTGAAGCACTGCACGTTCAGGCCGCGCTTGCGCCAGGCGCGGGCGAGCGCCAGCGTCAGCGTGGTCTTGCCGACGCCGGAGGCCGGCGCGGAGATGACAAGGCTCGCCGGCATCACGACGCCTCCGGAAAGCGCGGCTCGGCACCGACCGGCCGGTAGCGGCGGTCGTAGTCGGCGGCATAGAGGCGGCTCTCGTCAAAATCGGCAGCGCCAAGCGTCTTGCCGACCAGGATCAGCGCCGTGCGCTCCATCTCGCCACCCACGAACGCACCGAGCGTTGCAAGCGTCGCGCGCACGATGCGCTGCTCCGGCCAGCTCGCGCGCCAGACGATCGCGACCGGGCAATCCGCGCCGTAGTGCGGCGTCAGCTCGGCGACGACCTGGTCGAGCAGATGGATCGACAGGTGGATCGCGAGCACCGCGCCGGTCGCGGCGAACGCGGCGAGCTTCTCGCCCTCGGGCATCGCGCTGGCACGGCCCGGCGTGCGCGTCAGCACGACCGTCTGAGCAAGACCGGGCAGCGTCAGCTCGGCCTCCAGCGCGGCCGCGGCAGCCGAGAACGAGGGAACGCCGGGTGTCACCGAGTAGGGAATCCCGAGCGCACGCAAACGGCGGAGCTGCTCGCCCATCGCCGACCAGATTGAGAGATCACCGGAATGCAGCCGCGCGACATCCAGGCCTGCCGCATGCGCGCCTGCGATCTCGGCGATGATCTCGTCGAGCGACATTGGCGCGGTGTTGACGATACGTGCGCCGGGCGGGCAATGCGCCAGCACGCCCTCCGGCACCAGCGAGCCGGCATAGAGACAAACCGGACTGGCCGCGATCAGATCGCGGCCGCGCAACGTCAGCAGATCGGGTGCGCCCGGCCCGGCACCGATGAAATGCACCGTCATGGGCCGTCTCCTTCGGCAATCGCGGCGGTCGCGGTGCGATCCTGCGAGACAACCCGTGCTGCAATCAACCGCGCGCGCGGACCGGCGACCGCGAGCGCCGCAGCCTCGGCTACAGATCCGGTGCCAAATTTCTCCGCGACGAGCTTCGATTGCGTGGGCGTGTCGATGCCGGCCAGTGTCGCGGCCGGAACGGCCCTGATCGGCACGCCGCATTCACGTGCGAGTTGCTTCAGCGCCTCGATGTCGGCCTTATCGCTGACGGTTGCCATCGCCGCAAGCCCTTCCGCACCGCCCGCAGCGAGCAGCGCTTCACGCAGCGAAGCCAGCGTCACATCGCGCTTGAAGCCGAGTCCGGCGACCTTCATCGCACCACACTCCACTGCACCACGGGGCGTGCTGCCTCCCACGACCGATAGCGGCCGAGCGGGGCGGCATGCGAAATTTCGGCCCGCATCAGTTCGCCGCCGTGACGCCGATGCAGCTCGCCGAGCAGAGCTTCCGTCTCCAGCGTCACAGCATGCGCCACGAGCCGCGCACCCGGCGAGAACCGCGGCCAGATCGCATCAAATAACACTTCGTCGAGACCACCGCCAATGAAGACGGCATCCGCCGCTTCCAACCCGGCAAGAGCTTCCGGTGCCCTGCCCGTGACGACTGTGATCCGATGTGCCAAACCGAAGGCGGCTGCATTCTTGCGGATGTTCGCGGCGCGATCCTCGCGCGCTTCGACTGCACTCGCCGTCCCACCACACAGCGCCCACTCCACGGAGATCGAGCCTGAACCTGCGCCGATATCCCACAACCGTTCGCCGGGCCGCGGCGCCAACGCCGAGAGCGCGAGCGCACGTACCGGCCGCTTGGTGATCTGGCCGTCATGCATGAAGAGGTCGTCCGATAATCCCGAACTGCGGGGCATCCCCTGTCCGCCCTTCGCCTCGACGGCGACGGTGACCAGGTTTCCGGCGAGATCACCGGCAAGACTATCGGCGCGATATTCTGTGACGCTTTCGCGCGGGCCACCGAGGGCGGCGAGCATCCAGAAGGCCGAGGCGCCCCACCCGCGCTCGCTCAACCACCTAGCCAGATCGCCAGCCGCTTTCCCATCGCGCACGAGACAGATGATGCGCGCCCCTCGCGCCAGATGCGGACCGAGACGCTCGAACGGTGCGGCGTGAAGCCCGAGGCAGACGGTGGATTCGAGTCGCCAGCCCAGCCGCGCGGCGGCGAGCGAGAAGGTGGACGGAGCAGGATGCGCGATCCACTCGTCGCCACCGAGCTTCTCGGCAAGGCTCGCGCCGGCGCCATGCCAGAACGGATCGCCGGAGGCGAGCACCACCGTCGGCCTGCCGCGACAGCTCAGCACGACATCCGCATCGAACGGCACCGGCCATGGACGACCGCGGCTGCCAATTTCGGCAAGCGCAAGATGGCGCTCGCCGCCGAACACGGTTTCGGCCTTGGCAAGCGCCTTTCGGCTTGCCTCCGACAGCCTGGCAAGGCCATCTTCGCCGATACCGATGATGGTCAGCCAGGGATCAGACATGATTCGCGCCCTCATTCTGGGCGGAACGGCCGATGCGAGCCTGCTCGCCGCGGAGATCGCGCGCGCCGGCATCGATGCCATCTATTCCTATGGCGGCCGCACCCGCGCGCCCGCCGATCAGCCGCTGCCGACGCGCATCGGCGGGTTTGGCGGCGTGAGCGGACTTGCGGATTACATCCGCGCCGAAGGCATCACGCATGTGATCGATGCAACGCATCCCTTCGCCGCGGAAATGAGCCGCAACGCCGTTGCGGCTTGCACCGAGACGGGCACGCCGTTGCTTGCGCTGGAGCGCGCGCCCTGGATCAAGGCGTCCACCGACAACTGGATCGAGGTGGCGGATGTCAATGCTGCCGTCTCCGCACTGCCCGACGCCCCGGCAAACGTGTTCCTCGCCATCGGCCGTCAGCACATCGCGCCGTTCGCGGCCAAGCCGCAACATGCCTACACGCTGCGTTTCGTCGATCCGCCCGAAGCGTCGCTGCCCTTCGCGGCCGATGTGATCGTATCGCGTGGCCCCTTCACCCTCGACGGCGAGTTGGAGATGCTGCACACGCGCGGCATCGCCTGGATCGTCGCCCGCAATTCCGGCGGCGACGGCGCGCGCGCCAAGATCGACGCGGCGCGCAGGCTCGGCCTTCCCGTAATCATGATCTCGCGACCAGAGCTGCCCGAGCGCCAAAGGGTCGAGAGTGTCACTGACGTGATGCAATGGCTCGGTCATTCTGCGCGCCTCGGCGCATAGACCCAGCGGCCGATGCGGCGCGTCTGCGAATTGCCGACGATGACAAGCGTGCGCATGTCGGCCATCTCGGGCGTCGCCTGGTTCAGCGTCACGATCTCGATCTTTTCATCAGCCGCGCTGATCGCGCGCGCGAAGATCATGAGACGCTCGCCGCAGCCGGCTTCGCGAAGCAGCGCAAGCGCACGGCCGAATCCTTCCGGGCGGCTGGCCGAGCGCGGGTTGTACATCGCGATGGCAAAATCGGCTTCCGCCGCGAGGCGCAGGCGCTTCTCGATCACCGCCCACGGCTTGAGATTGTCGGAGAGGTTGATCGCACAGAAATCATGGCCGAGCGGCGCGCCGGCACGCGCGGCGGCCGCCAGCATCGCGGTGACGCCGGGCAGCACACGGATCGAAAGTTCACGAAATTCCGGCGCCTGCTCGAGCGTCTCGAACACGGCGGATGCCATCGCGAACACGCCGGGATCGCCGGAAGAGACGACGACGACCTGACCGCCTTCGGCGGCAAGCCGCAGGGCTTCGCTCGCGCGTTGCAGCTCTTCGCGATTGTCGGATGGATGCAGAGTGAGCCCAGGCCGCGGCGGCACGCGCGCGACATAGGGCGCATAGCCCAGAATGTCGGTCGCCGTCGCAAGCGCGGCGGAAACTTCCGGCGTCACCAGCGCGTCGCTGCCCGGCCCGAGGCCCGCGATGGTCAGTGTGCCTGTCATTCGGCGGCATCCAGATGCCGGCCCTTGCCGTGCACGAGCACGATCGCGAAATAGGGACAGTCGGCCGCATCGATCTCGGCGAGCCGCACCACGCGCTCGCCTGGCATGGTGCCACGCTCAACCAGCCAGGCATCGGCGAGCCGCCCGGCGGAGCTGAGCGCGCGGCGCACTTTTGCGAGATTGCGGCCGGTCTTCATGACGACCAGTGCATCGGAATCGCGCATGCGGCGTTCGAGCTCGGCCTCGGGCAGCGTGCCCATCAGCACCGTCGTCACGTCGTCGCCGAGCGCGATCGGCCGGCCGACGCCGTTCCAGCAACCGACCATGCCGGGGATGCCGGCGATCACCTCGATCTCGACGCGGCCCTGCAGGCGCGTGTGCAGATGCATGAACGATCCGTAAAAGTAGGGATCGCCCTCGCAGAGCACGACGACGTCGACGGCGCGCGAAAGCCGCGCCAGGCGCTCGGCCCATTCGTCGTAGAAGCCGGCGAGCAGCTGGACATATTCGGGGCTGTCGAAAGCGATCTCCGTCGTAACAGGATATTCCATGGGATATTCGGTAACGCCCGCAGCCAGCATGCCATCGACGATGCGGCGCGCCTGACCGGGCCTGCCCTTCTTGCGAAAATAGGCGACGTGGCTGGCGCCCCGCACCGTACGATCGGCACGCACGCTCATCAGATCAGGATCGCCGGGGCCGAGACCGCAGCAGATGATGCGTCCCATGGCTATTCGCTCCGGCTTGCCAGCGCGTTCACGGCAGCAACCGTGATGGCGGAGCCGCCGAGGCGGCCTTCGACGGTGAGCGCCGGTGCCGGCGGATCGGCCATCAGCGCGGCCTTGGATTCGGCCGCGCCGACGAAGCCGACCGGACAGCCGATGATCGCAGCCGGCCGCGGGCAGTCGCGATCCTCCAGCATGTTGAGCAGATGAAACAGCGCGGTCGGTGCATTGCCGATCGCGATGATCGCGCCATCAAGATGCGGCCGCCACAGCTCCAGAGCCGCGGCCGAGCGCGTGTTGCGCATGGACTGCGCCAGCGCGGGCACGGCGGGATCGCCGAGCGTGCAGATCACGGCATTGGCCGCGGGCAGTCTTGCCCGCGTAATGCCTTCGGACACCATGCGCGCGTCGCACAGGATCGGCGCCCCCTTCTGCAAGGCCGCGCGCGCGGCAATCGCCATATCAGGGGTGAAGCGGATATGCGCCTCGAGGCCAACCATCCCGGCGGCATGGATCATCCGCACCACCACCTGCTCCTCGTCCGACGTGAAGCGCGCGAGATCGGCCTCGGCCCGGATGGTGGCAAAGGATTGCCGGTAGATCACAGCGCCGTCGGTCTCGTAGGTGTGCGGCATCAGTTCCCTCCGACCAGGATGGAGGGATCGCTGACGATGTCGGCGCCGTTCAACCCGCGCAGCACCGGCGCGTCGCGGGTCGAGCCGTCGCGGACGAGATCGAACCCGGCGCGCGTCGCAATCAGCGTGACTGCAGCCGCGCCGGAATGGGCGCAGCCCTTGCCGCAGCCGGAGACATGGAGCCGCGCGTCGGCGGGGATGCGCGGCGCCAGCGCCGCGGCCAGCGCGCGCGTATCGGCATGGGCTTCGCGGCAACGCGGCGCGCCGCTGCAGGCGATGACGCGCAGCGCCGGATCGAACGGCTCGGTGATGAGCCCCGCCGCGCTCGGCATCTCGCGCTTGCCCTCGCTCAGCACCATCCGCCAGGGCGTCATGCGCAGCGCATGGCCGCAAGCAGAGAATTGATGCAGCGTCGCGTGCAGCATCTGCCCGAACGCCACCCCGACCATTGCGCCTTGCGGATAGTGCCCGGGACGCACCGCGGCCATCACCGGCGCAGGCTCGGTCTCGCCGCGCAAGGATTGAGGCAACACGGCGCCGGATGCGATGTGGGCTGCCATGCGCCCTCGCCCGCCGTTTGCACCGCCGGAGATGATGAACCAGCTTGCGAGCGCCAGCGCCGCGCTCACGGCCTGTCCGCGTTCAACGGAACGACCGAGCTTGGCGCCATCGGCCCGCACCAGGAGACCGCCCGAGCGGTCGCGCTCGATGCGGATGTCGGCGGAATCGCCGGCGAGAACACGCGACCGCCCGTCATCGATGGCGAAGCCGAACTTGGTGGGAAGCGCCAGGCCAGAATCGGCAAGCGCCTCCTCGAGCTCCGCGGCGAGCGACTGCGTTTCGTCGCCGTTGCTCCAGAACGGCGTCACCAGGATGTTGCGCCTGGCTTCGATGTCGGCGTCGGGATCGAGCAGCGCCAGTTGCGCCAGACCATCGAGCAACGGCCGATGGCCGTCCTCCTGAACGCCCCTGATCTGCAGATTGGCCCGGCTCGTGACGTCGATTAGACCGTTGCCGAAGCGCTCGGCGAGTTCCGCAAGCCCGGAGATTTGTGGTGCTTCAAGGCGTCCCCCGAACGGACGCACGCGCACCACGAGCCCGTCGCCCGATTGCATCGGGCGCAGCGCGCCGGGACACCAACCCTTGACCGTGGTCGCGCTCATGAGGCCTCCCGCAGCGCCGCTGCAATCGAATTGCGGCGGGTTCGCCAGAGCGAGGCTTCGCGCAGGCGCGTGAAGCAGGTTTCCATCGCGGCGAGTGCGGACGGATTTTCGTGCGCCATGAAGGCGCGGACGTCGTCGTTGCCGAGTGTCGCGTCGTAATAGAGGTCGAACAGATGCGGCGGCACCGCGCCGGCGAGATGCGCGAAGGCGGCCATGTGCTCCAGCGTCGCGGTGATCTCGGCGGCGCCGCGGAAACCGTGGCGCATCATGCCGGAGATCCAGGCCGGATTGGCCGCCCGTGCGCGAACGACGCGCGAGATCTCTTCCGTCAGCGTGCGCGCATGCGGCTCGCCGGGCCGCGTCGCATCGAGGTGATAGAGCGACGGCACGCCTGCGCCGAGGTTCGCGGCTGCCGCGGCGATGCCTGCCTCATGCGCGGCATAGTCGGCGGCCAGCAGCAGATCGGTTTCGGGCAAGTCCTGGACATGGACAAAAGCATCGGCGGACGCGAGACGCTGTTCGATACCAGCGCGATCCGGCTGCATCGCGCCATCGGCAGAGAACGCCCAGGACGATGCCGACAGCCACGCTTCGCCTGCGGCCTCGCGCGTGTCCGGCGTGAAGGCATCCGGGATAGCCGAGAGGCCGACGCCGTATTGTCCCGGCCGCGGCGCGAACACGCGGGACGCACGCTGGCGATAGGGATTCTCATCGCCCTCGTCCTCGCGCGCGGCGAGCGCCTCGGCGGCGGCTTCGAACAATTGCGCCAGCCCTGCGAAGACATCGCGGAACAGGCCGGATACGCGCAGCGTGACGTCGATGCGCGGACGGCCGAGCTCGGCCGGGGCGATGATGTCGTAACCGGTGACACGGCCGGAAGCGTGATCCCAGCGCGGCGCGAGGCCGGCCAGATGCAACGCCATCGCGAACTCTTCGCCTGCGGTGCGCATCGTCGCCGAGCCCCAGAGATCCACCACGAGGCCCTTCGGCCAGTCGCCGTGATTCTGCAGATGACGGCGCAACAGCTCTTCGGCGAGTTTTATCCCCTGCGCATGCGCCGACGGCGTCGGCACCGCACGCGGGTCGACGGCGAAGAGGTTGCGCCCTGTCGGCAGCACATCCTGACGCCCGCGATACGGAGAGCCCGACGGCCCGGGGGCAACGCGTTTTCCGGCGAGCACGGAACGCAATGCATCGCGCTCCGCTTCGCCGCAGGCACCGCGGCCGAACACGTGCAGGCCATCGCCGAACTGGCTCTCCTTGAGGTCGCAGACGAAGCGGTCGATCCGCGGGATGGCTTCGGCCGGTGCGGCCATTGCATCGAGGCCGAGATCGTCTTCGAGACCCGCCGCCCGCGCCTCGTCACGGATCGCCGCGATCAGCCGCTGGCGGCGCGCGGGATCGAGACCATCGGCGGTCGAATATTCGTCGAGCAGGCGTTCGAGCCGGCGCAGGCCCTCCGGCACCGCGGATGTCTCAAGCGGCGGCGGCAGATGGCCGATCGTGACCGCGCCGATGCGCCGCTTGGCCTGCGCGGCCTCGCCGGGATCGTTGACGATGAAGGGATAGATGACGGGGAGATCGCCGATCAGCGCTTCCGGCCAGCACGCTTGCGACAGCGCCACGGATTTTCCGGGCAGCCATTCCAGCGTGCCGTGCGCGCCCATATGCACGACGGCATCGCAGCCTTGCTGCCGGAGCCAGAGATAGAACGCGACATAGGCGTGGCGCGGCGTGCAGGCGAGATCGTGATAATCGGCATCGCGCGAGGCCGCGTCGCCGCGCTCGGGCTGGACTGCGATGATCGACCGGCCGCATTGGATCGCAGCGAAGTAGAACGCGCCGTCGCGGCAGCTCGGATCGTTCTCCGGTGCGCCCCAGGCCTGCACGAGATCGTCCTGCAAGGATTGCGGCAGGCGCGCCAGCCCCGTGCGATATTCGGCGACGCTCCAGGTCAAGCTCTGCTTCAATAGTTTTGCGCCGAGCGCATCGACCGGCGCAACGTCGAAGCCGACCTCCGCGAGATCGGAGATCAACGCCTCGACCGACGCCAGCGCGTCGAGCCCGACGGCGTGCGCGATCTGATGCGGCCGGCCCGGATAGTTCGACAGCACGATCGCCAGCCGCTTCTCGCCGGCGGGCTTCTCCGCGAGGCGACGCCAAGCCGCGACGCGCGTGGCAACGGCGTTGACGCGCTCTTCGTCGGGCCTGTGCGCTAGATGCGCGAATTGCAGATCGGGATCGCGCTGACCGGCCGATTTGAAGCTCACCACGCCTGCGAACAGGCGGCCATCGACCTCCGGCAGCACGACATGCATCGCGAGATCGCCGGGCGACAGGCCGCGCAGTGATTCCGCCCAATCCTCGCGCCGCGCCGTGGAGAGCGCAACCTGGAACACCGGACAGGACGCGGCATCGAATGGCGTGGTGCCGTCGTCGCCAAGGGCCGAGAACGCCGTCGCATTGACGATCGCCGCCGCAGGATGTTGTGCCAGATGCGCGCGCAGCCAGTCGGCAGCGCCCGGCGCCTTCAGCGAGGTGACGAACACGCCGTAGGCGTCAAATCCCTTCTCGCGCAGCGCCGCAATCAAGGCGTCGACGGGCCCCGTATCGGCGGCGGTGAGATAGGAGCGATAGAACGTCACGAGTGCGCGCGGCTTGCCCTCGCCAACTGGCGCGGCAATGACACCGCGCGCGGGATCATAGAATCCCATCTCGGGCACGGTCATCTCGCCGATGACCGGGCCGGCATAAAGGCCTGAGGCCAGCGCGAGCTGCGCGATCGCGGCTTGCGCGGCGACCGGGCCACCGGAGTCGCAGAGCACCTTGAGCCGCCGCAGCGTCGAGACCGGCAGGGTCGAGTACGCATCCAGCCGCGCGTCGTCGCGGCCGTCCGCCGGCAGCACGGCGAGCACGATGTTGCGCTCTTGCGCGAGTTGCTGGAGCGCCGCGAGCCCGTATGCCCAATAGGACTCCCCGCCGATCAGGCGCACCAATATGCCCCGCGCCTGCGACAGCGTCCGTTCGATATAGGTGTCGACCGACAGCGGATGACGCAGCTCCGCGAGATTGGCCAGCCGCAGCGACGGCAGGCTGCCCCGACCGCGGCGCCAGCCGGCCGCAAACGCGGCCAAATCGGAATCCGAATACGAGAGCACCACGAGATCGGCCGGGTCCTGGCCGATGTCTCTTGGCGTCGCGGTCTCCTCGAGACCGCGGCTCTCGCGGAAGACGACGTGCATCAGATGCCAGATCCTGAAAGACCAAGTCCTGCCTTGATGGCGGCCTCGTCGATATCGCCATGCTCGCCGATCACGACGAGCTTCGACTGTCTGAGACCCGCGCCCCAGGGCTTGTCGAACTGATGGCGCACCCGCTCGCCGACCGCCTGCAACAACAGGCGCATCGGCTTGCCAGCGACCGCGATGTACCCCTTCGCCCGCAGCACGTTCTGCTCGCGCGCCAGTTTCTGGACCGATGCGACCAGCGCGTCGATGTCGGCGACCTCCGGAAGATCAATCACGACCGAGGCAAAATCATCGTGCTCGTGCTCCTCCTCGCCGTCATGATGCGATGGCCGCGCGGCGAGATCATTCTCGGCGGCAGCGCCGAGGCCGAGAATGACGCGCGCATCGATCGCACCGTCGGTGACCGGCAGCATCGGCACGCGGCGCGGCATCTCGGCGGTGATCGCCGCTTTTGCGGCTTCGATTCCGGCTGCGCCCGCAAGATCGGCCTTGGTCAGCAGCACGATGTCGGCGCAGGCGATCTGGTCCTCGAACACTTCTGACAGCGGCGTCTCGTGATCGAGATTGTCGTCCGCCGCGCGCTGCGCTTCCACCGCAGCCGGATCCGGCGCGAAGCGGCCGGCCGCGACGGCCTCGGCGTCGGCCAGCGCGATCACGCCGTCGACCGTGATGCGCGAGCGGATCTCCGGCCAGTCGAACGCCTTCAGCAGCGGCTTTGGCAGCGCCAGGCCCGAGGTCTCGATCAGGATGTGATCGGGCCGCACCGGGCGCGCCAAGAGTTGCTCCATGGTCGGAATGAAATCGTCGGCGACGGTGCAGCAGATGCAGCCATTGGCGAGCTCGACGATGTTCTCCTCCGGGCAATTCGCATCGGCGCAGGACTTCAGGATCTCGCCGTCGACGCCTTCGCTGCCGAACTCGTTGACGAGCACGGCGAGCTTCTTGCCGCCGGCATTGCTGAGCAGATGCTGGATCAGCGTCGTCTTGCCGGAGCCCAGGAAACCCGTGACGACCGTAACCGGGACTTTTGCGAGCGAGTTCATTCAGCGGCCTCCGGCACGACGGTAACAGGGGGAATACGGGCAAGCGACTGCTTGCGGAAGATTTCGGGACGGCTGCGCCAGGGCACGATTCCGTCGGGCGCCGCCGCGTAGGCCGCAGCACCTGCGACCACGTCCTGCGCATTCGCATCGGACAGGCGGCCATAGACATAGGACCAGCGGCCGGGCGCGCTGAGCGCGACCGAGCAGCCCTGGCTGCACGCCGACAGGCATTCGACGGGAACCACGCTGACGCCCTCGGGCACGCCGGCCTCGAGGATCGCGCCATGCAGGCGCTTGCCGGGCGTCGTCTCGCCCTCGCCGAGCGTCTGGCCGGCGCGGCAGGTGATGCAGACATGAAGTGTGACGGTCATCGCCTCTTCCAGATAACAGCGGGAGGCGATGAGGCGCACGGACCATTCTCCTGAAGGCCCGCTTCCCCGTCGCGGAACACCCCGTCCGCCGGTCCAAAACTCGTCCGCGCTGGCAGGTCTCCCGGCTTGCGGAGCAGGGTTTTGGCCCTTCGATCCCCGCCTTCCCGATCCCAAAAGGAATCAGTGGCTTCGGGCATCTCTCCGGTCACGGTCGCGGGGGCGGCTGCAGTTTGGACCCAAATCTTTGCGGATTCGGACCCTATCGCATTCCCTCTTCGCCTGTCATAGGACAGGAACCAACGCCAGGCCACCATTTGCCGGTGGCCGCCACTTGTCAAGCCGAAGGACCGGGACCGATGACGCCTGAACCGGAAACCCACACGACCGAGGAAACCGACGCCCGCCACGCCGCCAAAATGGCGAAGAAGAAGGCCGCTCGCGACAAGATCATGGCGACCAAGAGCGGCGAAAAGGGCCTGATCATCGTCCATACCGGCGCCGGCAAGGGCAAATCCTCCTCGGCTTTCGGCATGATCGTCCGCTGCGTCGCGCATGGCTTCCCTTGTGCGGTGGTGCAATTCATCAAGGGTGCCTGGGATACGGGCGAACGGCGCCTGCTCACCGACCATTTCGGCGAACTCTGTCAGTTCCACGCGATGGGCGAAGGCTTCACCTGGGAGACCCAAGACCGCACCCGCGACATCGCTGCCGCGCGCGCCGGCTGGGAGAAAGCCAAGGAGCTGATCCTCGACGAGCGGCTGCGCATGGTCGTGCTCGACGAGATCAACATCGCGCTGCGCTACGACTATCTCGACATCGCCGAAGTCGTCGATTTCCTGACGACGCAAAAGCCTGCGATGACGCATGTCGTGCTCACCGGGCGCAACGCCAAGGACCAGCTGATCGAGATCGCCGACCTCGTCACCGAGATGACGCTGGTCAAGCATCCCTTCCGCTCCGGCATCAAGGCGCAGGCCGGCGTCGAGTTCTAGCTTCAATGGCACGCGCATTGATGATTCAGGGCGCCGGCTCGGACGTGGGCAAGTCGCTCATCGTCGCCGGCCTCGCGCGCGCCTTTACGCGCCGTGGTCTGCGCGTGCTGCCGTTCAAGCCGCAGAACATGTCGAACAACGCCGCGGTCACCGTCGATGGCGGTGAGATCGGCCGCGCCCAGGCGCTGCAGGCCCTCGCCGCCGGTGTCGAGCCGCACACCGACATGAACCCGGTGCTGCTCAAACCCGAGACCGATGTCGGCGCGCAGGTCGTGGTCCACGGCAAGCGCATCGCGACCGCACGCGCGCGCGACTACGCGGCGATGAAACCGTCGCTGATGGGCGCGGTGCTGGAGAGTTTCGAACGGCTGAAGGAGCGCGCCGATCTGGTGCTGGTCGAAGGCGCCGGCAGCCCGGCCGAGGTGAATTTGCGCAAGTCCGACATCGCCAATATGGGCTTTGCCCGCAAGGCGAATGCGCCGGTCGTGCTGGTCGGCGACATCGACCGTGGCGGTGTCATCGCCCAGCTGGTCGGCATCAGGACGGTGATCGACCCCGACGATGCCGCGATGATCTCTGGCTTCGTCATCAACAAGTTCCGCGGCGATCCCACGCTGTTCGACGACGGCTACAGGCTGATCGAGCAAAAGACCGCATGGCGCGGCCTCGGCGTGCTGCCCTGGTTTCCGCGCGCCGGTGAGCTGCCGGCCGAGGATGCGCTCGGCCTGCGCGACGCCCGCAGGCCGGGCCAGTGCAAGATCGCCTGCCTTGCGCTGTCGCGAATCGCCAATTTCGACGATCTCGATCCGCTCAAGCTCGAGCCTGGTGTCGATCTCGTGATGGTGCATCCCGGTGAGGCGATCCCGGGCGACGTGCGCCTCGTCATCATTCCTGGCTCCAAATCCACCCGCGGCGACCTCGCATTCCTGCGCGCGCAGGGCTGGGACATCGACCTGCTCGCGCACCACCGCCGCGGCGGCCACGTGCTCGGCCTCTGCGGCGGCTATCAGATGCTGGGACGCAGCGTCGCCGACCCCGAAGGCATCGAAGGGCCTGCGGGCGACACGCCGGGCCTCGGGCTTCTCGATGTCGAGACGGTGATGAGCCCGCAAAAGACCCTCACGCGCGTCGCGGCCGTGCATGCCGCGACGGATCAGCCGATCCAGGCTTACGAGATCCACATCGGCCGCACCGACGGCCCGGATCGCGCCCGTCCCTTCGCGAGGCTGGACGGCGAGCCTGAAGGCGCGATCTCGCGCGACGGCCGTGTGCAGGGCAGCTATCTGCACGGCCTGTTCACGTCGGATGATTTCCGCAAGGCCTACCTCGCCAAGCTCGACATTCCCGCGGGCGACGAGCCCTATCACGCCAGGGTCGAGAGCGCGCTCGAGGCGCTGGCCGATCACATCGAAAAGCATCTC
Source organism: Bradyrhizobium sp. NBAIM03 (assembly GCF_020194055.1). NCBI lineage: Bacteria > Pseudomonadati > Pseudomonadota > Alphaproteobacteria > Hyphomicrobiales > Nitrobacteraceae > Bradyrhizobium > Bradyrhizobium sp. NBAIM03. The sequence continues at coordinate 113,095 of NZ_JADYVS010000006.1, forward strand.
GACGTCGAAGGCCTGCTCGCGCTAGCGCGCTAGGGCCTCGGCAAGGCGCGTCCATTCGGCTTCGCTGCCGGGGAGCCCGAGGCGCAGCCATGTCGGCTGTTGCGCGAAGACGCGGGACCAGATGTGGACGCGCGCGAGCCTTTCCTGTGCAGCCAGTGCGTCAGGCGTTTCGTACAAGCGAAACAGCGACGTGCCGCCGATGAGCCGCCAGCCTTGCGCATGCGCCAATGCGTCGAGGCGAACACAGTCGCGCGCGAGCCGCGCCGACGTAACCTCGGTCCAGGCCTCATCGCGCAAGGCACGGCAGCCGATTTCGATCGCCGCGCCCGAAACAGGCCATGGACCCGACACGGCGGCAAGCTTGTCGATGTCGGCGGCATGACCGATGGCGAAGCCGAGCCGCAGGCCGGCCAAGCCATAAAACTTTCCGAACGACCGCAGGATCAACAGTCCCGGTCGATCCGCGTCGGGTGCAAGCGACAATTGCGGAATCGGGTCCGCAAAGCTCTCGTCTACGACGAGACGGCCGACGCGCGGCAACAGCGCGAGCAGATCCTTGCGCGAATGGCACCGCCCGTCGGGATTGTTGGGATTGACGACGATGGCGAGGTCCGCACCCGCCAGCGCATCGAGCTCGGCAACCTCCTGGACGTCCCGGCCGGCGGCCGACAGGACGCCGGCATATTCATTGTAGGTCGGCGCGAGGATACGCGCGCGCCCGGGCGCCGCGAGTTGCGGCAGCAATTGAATGGCGGCCTGAGCACCGCCCATCGCAACGATCGGTGCGCTCGTGCGGTAGCCGTGCCGCGCCGCCTGATGCAATGCCTCGATCTCGGCGCGTGACGGCAGCGCGCTCCACGCGCGTGCGCTTACCTCGCCCACGGGATAGGGCATCCGGTTGATCCCGGTCGACAGATCGATCCAATCCTCTGCGCGTCCGCCGAAACGCCGCTGGGCCAGATCGAGATTTCCACCGTGCTCGCGCATGCCCCGTTGTTTCACGCGAAAGCCAGGATCGCAAGCACGCCGCCGACCAGCAGCATGGCGCGGCGATAGACTGTCAGCGCCTCGGTGATATCGGCGGCGCGCGGATCGCGCGCACCCTCGTTCAGCCAGGGCTCGTTGGTCGCGTTGCCGTGATAGATGCGGGGGCCGCTGAGCCGCACGCCGAGTCCGCCCGCCATCGCCGCTTCCGGCCAGCCGGCATTGGGCGAGCGATGCCGGCGCGCATCGCGCGTCATGCACGCCAGCGCGTCCGATCTTCGCGGCGCCAGCAGCACGACCAGAAATCCGGTCAGCCGCGCCGGGATGAAATTGGCGACATCGTCGATGCGCGCTGCCGCCCATCCAAAGGCTTCGTGCCGTTCGCTGCGGTGGCCGATCATGGAGTCCAGCGTGTTGATCGCCTTGTAGCCGAGGATACCGGGCAAGCCTAACAGCGCGCCCCAGAACACCGGCGCGACGATGCCGTCGGAAGTGTTTTCGGCAAGACTCTCGATCGCCGCGCGCGCGATGCCGGCGTCATCGAGGCTTGCGGGATCGCGGCCGACGATGCGCGAGACCGCTTCGCGCGCGGCGGCAACGTCGCCGGCCAGCAAGGGCATGGCGACGGCAGCCACATGATCATGCAGCGAGCGCAGCGCGACCAATGGCCAGGCCAGGATGCCAATCAGCACGATCTGGACCCAACCCGAAGGAAGCAGTGATTGCAGCGCCCAGCCGAGCGCTACGGAGAGCGCGATCACCGCAAGCGCGCCGGCGACGCCCGCGGCTCGGCGCAACGCCGGCGGATCGGACGCGCGATTCAAGGCGGTGTCGATGCCGGCAATCAGCCCGCCCAGCCAGGTGACGGGATGCCCGATCCGCGCGAACAGCCAGGCCGGCCAGCCCAGAAGGGCATCCACCGCCATCGCCACCACCATCGCGCCCGCAAAGTCCACATCTAGCTCCTGTCCCGCCCCTGTTGCGCAAGACGGCGGCTGAGCGCAAGCCCCTCGCCGCCTGATTTCGGCTTTGTCTTTGGCCGCGTTTGATGATTAGTGCTGCCGCAGGAGACCTTCATGGCCGTCATCTTGATCACCGGTGGGGCGCGATCGGGCAAGAGTACCCGGGCCGAAGCGCGCGCGCGCAGCTTTGCCGGCCAGCCCGTCTACGTCGCGACGGCCGAGGCGCTCGATGGCGAAATGCAGGAACGCATCGCAAGACATCGCGCGCGGCGCGGAGCCGATTGGATCGAGCGCGAGGTGCCGCTCGATCTTGTGCCCGCGCTGCTCTCGACCGAAGGCGGCGGCGCAAGGCTCGTGGACTGCCTGACGCTGTGGCTCTCCAACCTGATGCATGCGGCGCGCGATTGGGAGCGAGACGTAAGAGAGCTCGCCGACACGCTGCCCCGCCTCAACAGCCCCGTCGTGCTCGTCACCAACGAGGTCGGCCTCGGCATCGTGCCCGACAATGCGCTGGCGCGCAGCTTCCGCGATGCCGCCGGAATCATGAACCAGATCATTGCCGGTGCCGCCGACGAGGTCGAGTTCGTCGTCGCCGGCCTGCCGTTGAAGCTGAAATGATCCCGCGCGCCGAGCTTCTCAAGGACATCCTCGCCGATCTCAAGATGGCGACATCGTTCGTGACGATCCTGCCGGTGGCATCCTCGAAGCCTGCGGGCGACGGCGCCGTTGCGCGGGCAACGTGGGCGCTGCCGGTCGCGGGGCTGCTGGTCGGCCTCGCCGGCGCCCTCACTTACAAGATCGCCATTCGCTTCGGACTGACGCCGAGCCTTGCCGCCCTCCTCGTGCTAGCCACGACCGCCCTCATCACCGGCGCGCTGCACGAGGACGGACTTGCCGACACCGCGGACGGCCTCGGCGGCGGCCGCACGCGCGAGCGCAAGCTCGAGATCATGCGCGACAGCCGGATCGGGACCTATGGCGTCTGCGCCCTGATCCTATCGTTCGGCCTGCGCTGGAGCGCGCTTGCGACGATCGCAAATCCATGGGCCGTCATGCTCGCGCTGTGCGCGGCGCACGTTGCTGCCCGTGCCGGCCTGCCGGCCTTCATGTCGCTAGTCCCGTCGGCGCGGCCTGATGGCCTCTCTGCCGGCGCCGGGGCGCCGCCCGGGCGCAGCGTGGCCATAGCCTTCGCGCTTGGAACGCTTGCGCTTGCCCTGACGTTGGGGCCGGGCAAGGCGCTGGTCGGCCTGATCCTGCTGTCACTGGCCGGCCTGCTGCTGGCGCGGCTTGCCATCCGCCAAATCGGGGGGCAGACCGGCGACATCCTCGGCGCGTTCGAGCAGACGGGCGAGATCCTGATCCTGCTGGTGGCGGCGTCCTTCCAAATGGGGCGATGACCTCATGGTCGAGTTCGACGATAGCTTCCGCCAGCACTTACGCGAGCTGTTCGTGTGGCGCCGCGACGTGCGCCGCTTCCGCAGCGATCCGCTGCCGGAGGGGGCGATCGATCGCCTGATCGAGACCGCCTGCCTCTCGCCTTCGGTCGGCCTCAGCCAGCCCTGGCGCTTCGTGATCGTCAATGATACTGCAACGCGCCGCGCCGTGGTCGAAGATTTCAGGACGTGCAATGCCGACGCGCTGAGCTGCTACTCCGGCGACCGCGCCGCACGCTATGCCACCTTGAAACTGTCCGGCCTCGAGCAGGCGCCCGGCCATCTTGCCGTGTTCGCCGACAAGGGCAGCGACATCGGCCACGGCCTCGGCCGCGCGACCATGCCTGAAACGACGGAATATTCCGTGGTCGCCGCCATCACCGCGATGTGGCTCGCCGCCCGCGCCGAGGGCATCGGCCTCGGCTGGGTGTCGATACTGAACCCTGCGCGCATGCACGCTGTTCTCGACGTGCCTGACAGCTGGAAGTTCATCGCCTATCTCTGCATCGGCTATCCCGAGATCGAGTGCGACCGGCCCGAGCTGGAGCAGGCGAAATGGGAGCAACGGCGCAGCGCGGACGCGTTCACGCTGCGGCGCTAGGCCGCCGGGCACCAGATCGAAAGCCTGCGAACGAACATTCACATGCGCCTTTCGCCGATTGTGGGCACCCCGCTTTCGCGCTAAGCATCGAGCAAAGCAAGGCGATCGTGCAACTTAGTCCATGACGGGGCGATCTTTCGTTTCCTCGGCGGTCAATCGCCGCGGCTTCATTCGCCTCGCGACTGCGTCGGTCGCGGGATCGATCGCGCTCGGCGCAACCGACAATCGCGTGCGGATCGTCGCCTCGCTCACCGCATTGCCGCTCGACGACGAGCTGACCAGACGCGGCATGATCGACAGCGCAAGCTCTCGCCTGGGCAACCTCGTCGCCGGCTTGCGGCAGCGCGGCTGGGTCGAAGGCGTCAACTTCCGCCTCGAGCTCCGTTCCACCTTCGGCGCGCCGGACCGGCTGAAGATGGCCGTCCAGGAATTGCTCGACCTCAAGCCGGACGTGATCCTGACGGGGTCGACGATCGAGACCGCCGCCGTCCTTGCCGCCACCAAGGCCATCCCGGTCGTGTTTGCGACCGCGAACGATCCGGTCGGCAACGGCTTCGTCGAAAGCCTCGCGCATCCCCGCGGCAACGCCACCGGCTTCACCAACAGCAGCGCCGAGATGGGCGGCAAGTGGCTCCAGCTGATCCGCGAGGCCGTGCCCGACGTCGCGCGCGTCGGCATCCTGTTCAACCCCGCGACCACGCCGCGCGGCGGACGCTTCTTCCTCGAATCGATCGAGCAGGAGGCTGCCGCATCCGGCGTCTCCGTGATCCCCGCGCCCGTCAACGCGCCCGCGGAGATCGACGACGCCGTCAAGCGCTTTTCCGAACTGCCCAAGGCGGCGATGGTGGCGCTGGTCGACAGCTTCCTCGTGGTCAACCGCAAGGCGGTGGTCGCGGCCGCCGCCAATTACCGCGTGCCCACGATCTATCCGTTCCATTACTTCATCGATGCCGGCGGGCTGATGAGCTACGGCCCAACGCTCGAGGTGCGCTCGGCCGATTACGTCGACCTGATCCTGCGCGGCACCAAGCCCGGCGACCTTCCAGTGCAATCGCCGCGCAAATACGAGCTGTTGATCAACCGCACGGTCGCCCGCTCGTTCGGCTTGACGATCCCGTTCACGCTGCTCGCGCGCGCCGACGAGATCCGCGAGTGAACGATCCCGGCGACCAGGAACCTTCGCGCACGCCTTCCGGCCGGCTGTTCAGGAAATATCTCTACTCGATCGTCGCCCTCGCCTTCGCCGCGCTCGCCATCAACACCAGCTTCGACGTCTGGTTCTCCTATCGCGAGCAGAAGCAGCTGCTGGCGGCGACCCAGCGCGAACAGGCCGCCTCCGCAGCGATTCAGATCGGCCAGTTCATCGGCCAGATCGAGAACCAGATCAGGTGGCTCGCGCGCCTGCCGCCGGAGCTGTCGACCCACGAGGACGAGCGGCTGAACGCCATCCGCCTCCTGCGCCTCTCGCCTGCGATCGCGGAGATCGCCCAGCTCAATTCGGAAGGCCGCGAGCAGCTGCGCGTATCGCGCCGGATCGCCGACAAGGTCGGCAGCAACGCCGATCTCTCCGCTTCAGCCGCCTTCCGCGGTGCCAATGACAGCCGGGCCTATTACGGTCCCGTCTATTTCTTCGGCGACACCGAGCCCTTCATGACGCTCGCCACGCGCGGCACCGGGCGCGCTCCCGATGTGATCGTCGCCGAGGTCAATCTGCGCTTCATCTGGGACCTCGTCACGGGAATCAGGGTCGGCAACACCGGCAAGGCCTATGTCGTCGACCGCATGGGCGTGTTGATCGCGCATCCCGATTTATGGCGGGCGCTCCAGCGCAGCGATCTCTCCGGCCATGCCGACGTCCGCGCCGCGCTCGACGGCATCGGGCCGCCTTCGGGCGGCCTCGTCAAGGAGGATCTCTCCGGCCAGCGCGTGCTGTCGACCTATGCGACCGTGCCCTCGCTCGGCTGGCTGGTGTTCGTCGAGCTGCCGCTTACCGAAGCCTACGCGCCGATCTATGCCTCGATCGGCCGCTCGACCTTCCTGCTCGTGATCCTGCTCGCCTGCGCGGTGCTGGTCTCGCTCATTCTCAGCCGGCGCATGACCGTGCCGATCCAGCTGCTGACCCAAGGAGCCAGGCGGATCGGCAGCGGCGACCTCAACTCGCGGCTCGCGATCAAGACCGGCGACGAGCTGGAGGCGCTCGGCGAGCAGTTCAACCGCATGGCGGCGCATTTGCGCGAATCCTACGCCACGCTCGAGCGCAAGGTGATCGAGCGCACCTCCGAGCTGGAGAAGGCCCGCGACCACGCGCTCGCCGAGCACGACGCCGCCGAGCGCGCGCGCCGCGCGGCGGTCGCGGCCAATGAGACCAAGTCGCGCTTCCTCGCCGTCGTCAGCCATGAGTTGCGCACGCCGCTCAACGGCGTCATGGGCGTGCTGCAACTCTTGGACGACGGCAGCCTCAGCGAGGCCCAGCGCCGCCATCTTGCCACCGCGGCGGCGTCGGGCGAAACGCTGATCGCGCTGGTCGATGCGGTGCTGGAATATGCGCGTCTCGAGGCCAGCACGGAAATGCTGGAGACGCGCGACTTCCGTCTCGACCAGTTGATCGAAGCCGCCGGCGACCTGATGCGTCCGCAAGCCCTCGACAAGGGCCTGAGCTTCGATCTCGCCTGCGATGACACGGTCGACACCGCCGCGCATGGCGATCCCGTCAGGCTCAACCGCATCCTGCTCAACCTGATCGGCAACGCGATCAAGTTCACCCCGAGCGGCGGCATCGGCGTGAGCGCGGCAACCGAGCGGCGCGGCGATCACCTCCTGCTGTGCATCATCGTGCGCGACACCGGCATCGGCATCGCGCCCGGGCTGCACGAGCGGATTTTCGAGGATTTCGTCCAGGCCGACGACAGCATCGCGCGTCGCTTCGGCGGCACCGGCCTCGGCCTTGCGATCGCGCGCCGTCTCACCCGCCTGATGCGCGGCGAGCTCAAGGTCGAGAGCGCGCCCGGCGCGGGCAGCACGTTCACGCTCGAAGTGCCGCTCGGGCTTGCCGGAAGCAGCGTGGCGCAAGGCGCGCTTGCGCCGCCGTCGCGGCAGCTCCGCGTGCTTCTGGTCGACGATGACCCCGTCAATTGCGAGGTCGGCGCAGCGATCCTGCACCGGCTCGGCCACCACACGACGATCGCCAGGAACGGCGCCGCAGCCGTCGAGCTCGCCCGCGATCAGGCCTTCGACGTCATCCTGATGGATCTGCACATGCCCGACATGGACGGCGTGGAGGCGGCCTTCCGGATCGGCGAGCTCGGACTTGCCAAGATGCCGCGCCTCATCGCCGTGACCGCCGACGTCTCCGGCCGCGCCCGCGATCGGCTTGCCGGCGCCGGCATCGCCAAGGTCGTCAGCAAGCCGATCCTGGTCAACGCGCTGCGCGAGGCGATCGAGGATGATCTGGTGGCCGAGCCGGCAGCCGCGCAACGCCCGGCGACCGAACTGATCGATCGGCCTTTCCTCGACGACCAGCGGGAGCTGCTGGGCGCCGCGCAAATCGACAAGCTCCACCATCTGCTCCAGCAGACGGGAGAACGATTGATCCACGACATCGCCGACGCCGCGGCGGCGGGCGATCACAAGCACCTCGCACGATCCGCGCATCAACTTGGCAGCGCGGCAAGTGCGCTCGGCCTCGTCCGCCTGTTCGAGCGCAGCCGCGACGTCGAGCTGGCGGCACCCGCGATGTCACCTGCCGAACTCGACAGTGCCGCACGCGAACTCGCCGAGATTCGACAGGCGTCGATGCAAGCGCTGAATGATCTGCTTGAACCTGCCGGACAGCAATCTGTCAGCTAGATTTGCGCAGGTCGGAGCTCCCAAGCGTTCTCTCCTGCGGCACCAGCGGCTGGCCAAGCGGAAAGATCAATCCCACGACTCCAGCCGGTTCTTCAGCAGGTCGCCCGGCCGGCGCTGTGTTTCCGGCCGGGCCAGCGCGCCCCCCAAGAGATCAACTACCTTCGTGCGGGACCTGTTTAGCATTCGCTATCACGAGCCCGAAGTTTTAACGACCAGCTTTATGTTGAGCAGGTTGACACCCTTGAATGGGTTCGGCGCGCTTTCGATGGTTCCCGTACCCGTTGCATTCGCGTAGGCACCAGTGCCCGACAGAATCGTGTATTCGCCCGTCGATTTGCCGTCTTTGGCCGATCCGGTGTAGCGCGCCGTAATCGAGCCTTCCTCGAACGTGTAAGTGCTATAGCCGAAGAAGGGGCCAGACCCTTTGAGCTGGTCCGAACTATTGACGAACTCTTTCACGCCGATACGGCCATCGCTGAAGACGGCCACTCCGAAGAATTTTCCGGACACGACCGTCTGTCCTTCAACGTTTGCGGCCTCTATGACCTTGAGGTCGAGCGGCTTGGTGACGAGCTTGAACTCGAGCACCCGCTCACCGGCTACGGCGGTTGACGCCGCGACGGCCAATGCCACACCAGAAAGGAAAAAGGTGAGAGACTTCCGCATAGCTTCCTCCTGCGCTTGTTGAAACCAAGTCGAGAAGTGCGGGCGACTCATCGAGCCAGGCTCTTCGCGGTGGCACGGAAGAGAGCCCTCGGCAACGCCCGACAGCGGCTGAACTCTCTCTGTCCTGAGGCGAAGTCGGGACGCGAATATGAGTCCCAAGCCACGGGAAGAAAGTTCAAGTCTCCGTTGCGATATAATCTTATCCAGCCACTGCGCGGGACTCTCAGCAGAGGCACAATCATCATGGCCTCTGCTGGTTGCCGGACTTCATCTTATCATTCGCGCTAGAGTAATTCCGAGGAATCACTGTCAACAACGCTGACAATGGGAGAACCCATGCCACTCACAATTTCAGCGGCAGAGTCCCTAGACTGGCGCTGCGAGCCGTTGCCCCGGCAGATTCGTGGCTTCACGACCCAGCCTCCGCACGTCTGCGCCCGCCAACTTCCTCATCCTCCCGCCCGAACCGCTCGACCAGGAAGTCGATGAACAACCGCACCTTCACGGACAGGTGCCGCGTCGGCGGATAGACCGCATAGAGCGCCAGCGGCGGCGCGGAATAATCATCCAGCACTGTCCGCAACTCGCCTTTCCGCAACGCATCGGCCGCAATGAACTCCGGCAGCAGCGCCAGTCCCCTGCCCTTGATGGCGACATCGCGCAGCACCTCGGCATTGTTGACGCAGAGCGACCAGGCCGGCTGGATCCAGTGGTCGCCGTCGCGGCCGGTGAGCTTCCACTGATTACCCGTGAGCAGGAAGCCGTAGGTCAGCGAAGCATGCTCGCGCAGATCCTGCGGATGCTTCGGCGTGCCGTGCCGGGCGAGATAATCCGGCGACGCGCAGATCATGCGCCCCACCGGCATGATTTTGCGCGCGATCAGGCTCGACGATTCCAGCTCCGCGATCCGCAACGTCACGTCAAAGCCGTCCTGCACGGGATCGAGCAGATCGTCGCTGAGCACGATCTGGAGCTGCAGCTCCGGGAAGCGCGTCATGAAATCGGCGAGGACCGGCCCGAGCCGCATCGTGCCGAACGACATCGGCGCGTTGACGCGGAGCAGTCCCCGCGGCGCCGATTGCGCCTGCGTCACCGCCTGGTCCGCCGCTTCGATCTCCGAGAGGATCACGACCGCGCGCTCGAAATAGCGCTGGCCGTTCTCGGTCGGGCTGGCGTGCCTTGTGGTGCGGTTCAGAAGCTGGACCCCGAGGCTCTCCTCGAGGTCGGCGATGTATTTGCTGATCGCCGAGCGCGACAGCCGCAGCTGCCGGCCGGCCTCGGCAAAGCTGCCGCTTTCCACCACCTTCACGAAGGCCCGGAGGCTGCCGAGCTTATCCAAGGGATCGCCCCGTCGACTGTTTCCAAATCGTAGACATAGCCGTCATATTTGCATGGATTGTCTCCAATCCAAAGCGGAACGATATTTCCGGCCAGAGCAAGACCGCTCCCCGAATTTGGAGGACGACAATGTCTGGACTGCACCATGTCACCGCGATTGCTGGCGATCCCATCCGCAATTTCGGCTTCTACACGCGGGATCTTGGCCTGCGCTTCGTCAAGAAGACGGTCAATTTCGACGATCCCGGCACCTACCACTTCTATTATGGCGACGAGACCGGCCGCCCCGGCACCATCTTGACCTTCTTTCCGTGGGCCGGCGTCTCGGCCGGCCGCCGCGGCGTCGGCGAGACCCATCAGACCGCCTTCCGCGTTCCGCAGCGCTCGCTCGGCTACTGGACGCAGCGCTTCACCGAGAAGGGCATTCGGTACGAGGCGCTGGAGAAGCGCTTCGGCGAGTCCGTCCTGCCGTTCACCGATCCTGATGGCATGGCGCTCGCGCTGGTCGGCATTCCCGGTGCCGAAAACGAGCCGGGCTGGAGCAATGGCGACGTGCCGGCCGAGCATGCGATCCGCGGCTTCCACGGCGTGACCCTGCTGCTCGACAGCGCGGCGAAGACGGCGGCCATCCTCACCGACGTGTTCGGCTTCAAGGAGAGCGGGCGTGAGGGCTCGGTGATCCGCTTCAAGGCACCCGGCGATGCAGAGGGCAGCGTCGTCGACATCTACGAGGCCAAGGGCTTCTTGCGCGGGCACCAGGGCGGCGGTTCGGTGCACCACATCGCCTTCCGCGCGGCCGACGATGCCGAGCAGGGCCAGATGGCCGAGAGGCTCGTGAGCAATCACGGCCTGCACCCGACCGAGCAGCGCGACCGCAACTACTTCCGCTCGATCTACTTCCGCGAGCCTGGCGGCGTGCTGTTCGAGATCGCGACCGACATCCCCGGCTTCGCGGTCGACGAGCCCGTGGCGAGCCTCGGGCGCGAGCTGAAGCTGCCTGCTTTCCTCGAACCGCACCGTAAGCAGATCGAGGGCGTTCTGCCGAATCTGGAAGAGACCGCGTCATGACGGAGACTGCATTCATCCATCGTTTCGAGCCCGCAGGCGACGCGGGCTCTCCACCTCTGCTGCTGCTGCACGGCACCGGCGGCGACGAGAACGACCTGCTCGGCCTCGGCAAGATGATCTCGCCGGGCTCCGCCCTGCTTTCACCCCGCGGCCGCGTGCTCGAGCACGGCATGCCGCGCTTCTTCCGCCGTCTCGCCGAAGGCGTGTTCGACGAGGAGGACGTGCGCCGTCGCGCGCACGAGCTGGGCGAGTTCGTCACAGAGGCGCGGCAACGCTACGGCCTCGCCGCGCCGATCGCAGTCGGATTCTCCAACGGCGCCAACATCGCGGCCGCGCTGTTGCTGCTGCAGCCGGACGTGCTGGCCGGCGCAATCCTGCTGCGCGCGATGGTGCCGTTGTCGGATCCGCCCAAGGCTGCGCTCGGCGGCAAGCCGGTGCTGCTGCTCTCCGGGCAGGCTGATCCAATCGTGCCGGCGAGCAATTCGGCACGGCTCGCCGCACTGCTGTCGCAGGCAGGTGCGAGCGTCACCCACAAGGTGCTGCCGGCAGGCCATCTATTGTCGCAAGCTGACGTGACGCTCGCCCGCGACTGGATCAGCAAGGCGGACGCCAAGGCCGCATGATCGAGCAGCGGCGCATCGTTTGAACGATGCGCCGCTGCCATCACTCGAACCAGCCGCGCCGCTTGAACCAGATCAGCGGCAACAGGCCGCTGGCGATGATTGCGAGCCAGGCCAGCGGATAGCCGAAGCTCCAGTCCAATTCGGGCATGTGCTTGAAGTTCATGCCCCAGACGCCGACCATGATGGTTGGCGGCACGCCGACGACTGAGACGATCGTCAGGATCTTGAACAGCTCGTTCTGCTGGATGTTGATGAAGCCGAGCACGGCATCGAGCAGCAGCTGGATCTTGTCCGACAATCGCGTCTCGTAATCGCTGAGCGAGACGACGTCCTTGGACACGGCTTCCAGACGCTTCTTCGAGGATGCCGTGATCCACTCGCTGCCGACGTCGCCGGCAAACGCGGCAACGCGGCCCACCCCGAGCAGGACATCGCGCGCCTTGGCGAGCCGGTCGGCCAGCTCGCCGACAGTCTCCAGGGCCTCCCGCATCCTGCGGCTGGAGCGCACCGGGCGCTGGGTGCGCACCAGCCCGCCCCTAAAGACACCGCGCGAGAGCTGGTCGACCTTGCCGCCGAGATGCTCCAGGACATCGGCGCCGCGATCGATCATGGCCTCGAGCAGGCTGACGAACACGCACATGCCGTTCTCCAGGCTGTCATCGGAGCCGATGCGCTTGCCGATGTCGTCGAAGATCGGCAGCTCTGCGAAGCGCACCGTCACCAGCACATGCGGACCGATGACGAAGCCCACCGGCGTGATCTCGGCCTCGTCGGCCTCGGTGACCCGGACCGCGGGCGAACTGAGATAGAGCGTGCCGTGGTCGAAGATCAGGCGGCTCGACGCCTCGATCTCGCTGAGCGAGTCTTCCGAGGGAATGCGGATGCCGAGCAGCCGCTCGACGAACTGCTTTTCCTCGTCGGTACCGTTTAGAAGATCGGCCCAGATGACCTCCGTGGGCATTTCCGCGCCGATGCCGTGCCAGTCGTCGGACGGCCACCTGTAAAGTCTGAGCAAGAACCGAACTCCGTGGCCGCATCGTCATGCCGGATGGCGCCGCCGACTAACGCATGAGAGTTCCAGACGTTCAAGACCCTCCAAGTGACAGCGGCATTCCAGGGGACAACGAGATACCGACCGGAACACGGTCGAGCGATGCACGTTGACGGACGCGCGGGTGATCCATGGATACGCGTAGTGCATCCCGACATGACGACATTCCTGGGTGTTGAGGCCTGCGACCTGACCGCCCCACCGCCGGCGGCCGACGCGATCCTGTTCGGCGCGTCGGATGCCACCCCGTACCTCGCAGGTCAGACCAGCCATGCCGCAAGAGCGCCCGACGGCATCCGTCGCGCGCTGCGTCACTATGAGAGCGATCTCACCCGCTGGGATTTCGATCAGGACGCCGAGCTGCTCGATCCGAGCAAAATGACGGTCTTGGACGGTGGAAACGTCCCGACCGACCCAATGACTCCGGAGAGCAACCGTGATGCCATCAGAGCAGCCACGCAGGCCGTCCTTTCGGTCGGCGCCGTTCCGATCCTCCTGGGCGGTGATGATTCCGTCCCCATTCCTTTCTTCGAGGCGTTCCAGGACTGCAAGGGACTGACAGTCGTGCAGATCGACGCCCACCTTGATTGGCGGGATCAGCGAAACGGATCGGGCTATACCTTCTCCAGCACGATGCGGCGCGCCAGCGAATTGCCCTGGGTCAAGCGCATCGTGCAGGTCGGCTTGCGCGGCATCGGCGGCTCCGGTCGCGCCGAATTCGACGATGCAAAGGCGTGGGGCGCGAAGATCTTCACGGCAAGACATGTCCAGCATCACGGGATCGCAAGCGTGCTCGACGCGATCGAGGATGACGGCGAGTGCCTGATGACCATCGATTGCGACGGTCTCGATCCATCGGTCATCCCCGGCGTGCTCGTCCCACAGCCCGGCGGCCTGTCCTATTTCGACGTTGTCGATCTCATACGGGGTGTCGCGGCAAAGTCCAGAATAGTCGGCCTGGACATCGTCGAATTCGTTCCCGAGCGCGATGTGCAGAATCTTGGAGCGATTGCGATCGCGCGGATCATATGCAATGCGCTGGGTTGCATTGGGAGACGGAAGGTATAGTGGTTCACCCTTCCGAGCACAGTCGTCTCAGGTCCACCATCCGTCACCGGGATAGGCAACACGATCCGCGGAAGAGATTTCCATCCCGACGCCCCTTCGAAGACGGCTGGCGTAGAATGCGAGAGGTGTTCCCTCGTTGTGCCGGCACCAGCGCACCTCGCCGATGAAGAGCGTGTGGTCAGCGATATCGATCGATTGGACCACCTCGCAGGCGAACTGCGCGATCGCCTGCGGGAGCACGAAAAATCCTTGGCGAGCGACGAGCGGCGGAGCGTCGCGCAACAAGGGCCTTCCGGCGAAGTGCGCGCAGAGCGCAGCATCTTCCGCATGCAGGACATTGACGGAATAGATGCCGGACTTGGCCACAGCCTGCCAAGTCCGCCCGTGCATGAGAGAGACAAGCACAGTTGGCGGATCCGCCGAAACAGTCGTGAAGCTGTTGGCGGTCATGCCGAGCGGCGCGCCATCCTCATCGACGGTCGCGACGACCGTAATGCCCGTCGCGAACCGCGATGCGGCTGCCCGAAAACCGGCCGGTTCGGCAACGTGACCCATTACGCGCCTTCGATCTTGAAATGGCAGAGCGTCGCACCCTTGGGCGAATAGTTCGGCACGTCGGCTGCGACCTTCCGGCCGATGCTTGAGCCGAGCGCCGCGTCCATCGCAGCCGCATCGGAGAAGAATGCCTGGAAGATGCAGAACGGCGCCTCCCCCGGTCCGAGTCGTTGGGGGAAAGCGTAATGATGACGCACCAGACCAGGGAGCGTCGCTGCCAGGGGGGCATGCTTGTCGACGTAGTAGGCCCTGAAGGCCGATGGATCGTCGGGCGTCGGGTAAAGAACGGTCAGGCAATGCATTGGTGTTCCTCTCAGACATGGTTCAGCATCCGCCCAGGAGCGGAACTGAGTCCGTACGGCGGTTCGTCGTCAGGCGGCGATCCTGCCGCTTCTATCGATCCAGGCGTGGATGCGTTTGTCGCTCGCCAGACGATCCCACTGGCGCTCCGGATAATTGAAGTTCTCGGTGAACTCGTCGCAAAGCTCCCGGTCCTGCGACATGGCGAAGATCAGCCGGCCCATGGCTTCCGATGGCGGCTGCAGCATCATGTTGGTCCAGCGGGCAGCGGCAAGCACGCGGTTCTCGCGCGCACGGTCGACGTCCTCGACGAAGCGCGCATCGAATGCCACCGCATCGGCGATCGCCTTGCCGAGCTCGAAGGCCGCATATGAGGCCATGTTGGCGCCCTGGCCCATCAAGGGATCGACGACGGAGTGAACGTCGCCCAAGGCAATGGCGAGCTTGTCGCCGTCGAAAGCTACCCAGGACTGCCGCACCGTCGGCACCACCGCGCCTTGCAGCAGGTCGAGCGGCTGGGCCAGCCCGAAGCGGTGCGTGTCGATCCGGTTGTAGGTGTGCGGATGATGCTTTTCCAGCTTGTCCAGAAGGGTCTGCCGGAATGCTGCCGGGTTGGCATCGTAGCTGAGCGAGACCAGGTCGGCCATGTCGCCGCCTGGAATGTTTTCCATCAACAGCGCCGTTTTCATCCCGCCGAAGCTCAGCGTGGGAATGACGATCATCTCGCCATGGCCGGGCGAGACGGACAGGGTGACACCGCGTGGATCGTCACCATCGGGGCTGCCGTGATCGACGCCATCGTACAGGCCGACGCAAAGCAGGCGCTGCGGCCGCGTGTACGGAGAGAGTTCGGGCCGGTGAGCGAACATGCGCCCGAGGGCGCCCTTGCCGGTGGAGACGACGAGAAGGTCGAAGCGCGAGACCAGCGCGGGGATGTCGTCATCCTGAATGCTCGCATACTCGATCAGGCCGCCACGATCCTCGAAGTCCTTCATCAGTGCCGGCAGGTAGATCCGATAATCCACCGCGCGGCTCGGCCGCTGAAATGCACCGCGGAACAGGAGCCCGCCGTCGGGGAAATTGAAGAAATGATCGTGGTGGTGATAGACCACTTGGGGATCATCCCAGTGGTTCACGCCAAGCTCGTTCTCCCGCGCGATGGTGACGCTGTGATGCGCGACGGTGTTCATCAGCCGTGTCGCCGCATACTGCTCCGGGGCGCGGTCCGTCAGCACGGTTGCCGCAATGCCCTGCTTCTGCAGGTAGAGCGCCAGATGCAGGCCGCCGATGCCGGCCCCGAGAATGCCGATCGATTTGCTCATTCGTGTCCTCCCCTGAACGCAGGAAGGCTAGACCGGACCAGCCATGCCGTATATGGAATGGTCAGAATAATATAAATTCCGGCGAGGAATGAATGGACCGGATCGAGGCGCTGCAGACCTTCATCCGGGTGATGGAGGCAGGGAGTTTCACCCAGGCCGCCGACGACCTCGGTTTGGGTCAGCCGGCGATCAGCAAGCGCATCGCGCTGCTGGAAGCCGAGTTTCGCTGCCGGCTGTTCGTGCGCACCACGCGCAAGCTGCGGCCGACCCCGGAAGCCGACCGCGTGTTGAAATACGCCAAGGACATCGTCGCGCTGCTCGAGAGCGCCGGCGCGCCGACGCAAAGCCGGATTGGCAATCCGTCAGGGACGTTGCGCATGACGGTGCCGACGTCGTTCGGCCGCTTCTTCTTCCGTGAGATCTTCGCCGAATATACCCGCCGCTATCCTGATGTCCGGCTGGACGTCAGTTTTACGGAACAGTTCGTCGACCTCATCGAAACCGGGACCGAGCTTGCGATACGGATCGGCAGCCTCAATTCGAGCTCGCTGGTGGCGCGGCGGGTGGGCACCATTAAACGCCTGCTGGTGGCGGCGCCCGCGCTGCTTGCGCGTCATCAGGTACCCTCGTTGCCGGATCATCTGCGCCGCATGCCCTGCGTCACCTACTCACGCCTGTCGCAGAAGAACCAGTGGACGTTCGAATCCGAAACCGGCCGTTACGTCGTCGACATCGCGCCGGCGATGACCTGCGACGATGCGGACGTGATGACGCTGGCTGCATTGGAGGGGATAGGCGTCGCCGTGCTGCCGAACTGGTGCACCGCCGAGCACATCGCGGCCGGCCGTCTCGTCCATGTGCTGCCCGACTTCGTCGTGCCGCCGCTGCCCATGCACATCGTCTATCCCGACCCGCAATGGATGTCACACCGGGCGCGACTGTTCCGCGATCTGATCATCGAACGTGCGGACGTCTTTGCGCTCGCCTGATCGCGTTCGAAACGCCGATCTCGCCCCTTCGGCAACCAGGGAAACTGGCTCGTTCCGTTGAGTGTTCGGCGTCTGTAAAGGGTCACAACGCGAAGAACTCAGGTTGAGCAAACGCGGAAGTCGCGCTCATTCGATCAGCTCGTTGTGCAGATAAGTCCTCGGCTCAGATTTCATTTCGGCAGCCCGGGGCAATGTGCCAGCACGCCGGTTGATGGAAACGCAGTTCGGGGATGAGAAAAAAGGAGCTTCCGATTTCGGCGCAGCGGAGTTGATACCGCACGGGATCACCACACTGGCGCCTGACCTTCCGCCGCCACTGTGGAGCCAAGTCGCTCGGGCGGTGGGTCGCATGGTGGTCGGCACGAGACGGAAAGTTCCACTCCGACGGCCTGCCTGTGACTGCGTCCGTATAGGCAAATCGCGGAACGACGCTCCGACGTCGGTTTTCGGGGAGCACACGCGTCATGGATGAAATCCTGCGTTGGGTGGCGACAGTCGGCACGATCGGCGCCGGGCTGATCCTAGCTGCCCGGGCGCGGCCACTCATTACCGGCTGGGCCTTCGTCGTACTGAGCGGTGCATCGGTGATCTGGATCGTCGTCGGCTATCTAACAGCGGAATATGCGCTGATGGTGCAAAACGTGGTGGTGACACTTATCAACGTGTTCGGCGTCTACCGATGGCTGATCTGGAAAGGAAATGTATGAAAGCGTTCTGCCTGCGCGCTCTGCCGTCCGAGCGCCAATTGTCGGCACGCAGGTTACTTCCGATTTCCGCGATGAGCCGAGAACAGAGACGCTGCCTGGACCTGCACCTCTGGGCCACATTCGGACATGTGCGTCGTTAGGCTGACGAAGGTCCTTCAACAATCTTCCAATACGAGTCCTTGCGGATCACCTCGTCCGCGCGAAAAGTGTAAAAGTCACATCCTCGGACCTCGATCTTTTTTCCTTCGCCTGTAGTGCCCGTTAGCGTCCATTTTGAAATGCCCGTGTTTGCCATCGTATCCACAAAATGCTCGGCGTCGCCGTAGTGAACATCCGGTAAGCCTTCAAAGCGCGTCGCGAGCCCGTCTCGTACGTTGCGTTTGCCCTCGAAGCGGGAGCCCCAAGGCTTGCTTCCCCTCGGCATCTCCAAGACACAATCGTCAGCAAAGAACTCCATGATGGAATCCAAGTCGTGCGCGTTGAACGCTTCACACAGCGCCGTCAATTTCGATCGAATGTCCATCCTTCCCTCCATCGAGTTCCCGGAAGGGATACAATAACACAAGGGCACACAGGTGAGTTGAAGGGCCGATTAGACGTCTGGTCGATGGCGCCTTCGGGTCACAAAGCGCCCTCCCCAGGGCAGGACGGCACGTCCGCCATATCGGTGAGAACAGACAACGGATTTGTCAGCGCATGCCACCGCCACCAACCGGCACATGCACAGTGCACTCTAAAGCGCCGGC
Source organism: Bradyrhizobium sp. NBAIM03 (assembly GCF_020194055.1). Taxonomy (NCBI): domain Bacteria; kingdom Pseudomonadati; phylum Pseudomonadota; class Alphaproteobacteria; order Hyphomicrobiales; family Nitrobacteraceae; genus Bradyrhizobium; species Bradyrhizobium sp. NBAIM03. Next base: position 131,354 of record NZ_JADYVS010000006.1, read on the forward strand.
AAGCCAGGCGGCGGCTTGCGCTTGGCGGAGGCCTGCTCATAAGCGTAGGCCAGGCGAAGCAGCTTGTGCTCGCTCCAGGCGCGGCCTGCGAAGGTGACGCCGAACGGATAATCGGGCGTATCCTTGCCGTCGACGCCGGCGACGAAGCCGCACGGCACGAGGACACTGGGATAGCCCGCCCTGGCGGCGATCGCGGCGCCTTCGCTGCCCGGGAACAGCACGGCGTCGAGCTTGTGCTGGTTCATGTAGGCATCCATGCCGCGGGTCCTGGCGCTGAGCAGGTCCATGGCGAGTGCCGCCTTGTACTCGCGTTCGCTCAGGTCGCCCCGGGTGAGGTCGGCTGCGAGGAAGTTGTCCTGGCCGAAGCGGAGCGCCTTGCCCGCATTGGCTTCGTTGAAGGCCACGATGTCGGTCATGGTCTTGATGGTGGTGTTGGTCGCCCAATCCCTCAGGTAGAGGTTGAGATCTCGTTTCAACTCGTAGATGAAGACGATCCGCTGCGGGACCGCATTGCCCCTGTTGGCGCTCAGCGGATTGCGGTTGAGCACGGCCATGATCGTACCCGGTCCGCTCATCCAGCCGGCTGTCGGAATGCTGGCGCGCACGATCACGGCGCCGAGATCCTCCAGCACCTTGATCGCTTCCCCTACCACCTTCGCTCCTTTGGGGGGCAGCTTGCGGAAGAAGGGATCATTCAGCGGATCGGCGGGATCGCTCGGCACGCCGATGCGCGCACCTTTCATCGCATCGCGCGTCAGACCGGCGGTGTAATCGGCCGGCCGCCGCTGCTTTTGCGTCGCCGGATCGAGCGGGTCCTTGGCCGCGAGCGCGTTGAGCAGCAGCGCCGCGTCGCGCACGGTCCGCGTCATCGGCCCCGCGGTGTCCTGACTATGCGAGATCGGCACGATGCCGGCACGGCTGATGAGCCCGACCGTCGGCTTCACGGTGACGAGGCCATTCTGGCTGGCGGGAAAGAGCAGCGAGCCCGAGGTCTCCGTGCCGATCGAGGCCGCACACAAGCCCGCCGCCACCGCGACCGCCGAACCCGCGCTCGAGCCGCCCGGGGACACGACGGGGATGCCGTGATCGTCGGCCAGCGCCGGCGCATAGGGATTCTTGACCTGACCGCCCAGCGACGAATAGCCGGAAGGCATGTCGACCGCGAGCATGTTGGAGAACTCGGTCAGATTCGCCTTGCCGAGGATCACCGCGCCGGCCTCGCGCAGCAGCTTGACGAGCGTCGCATCGTCGCGTGCGCGTGCGCCTTCCAGCGCCAGCGAGCCCGCCGTGGTCGGCTGCGCGTCGCCGGTTGCGATGTTGTCCTTCACCAGGATCGAGATGCCGGCCAGCGGCCGCTCGGCCGACGGCTCGGCGCCGTCGAGCCTGCCCGCGATCGCGAGCGCGTCGGGATTGAGCGCGCGGACCGCGTTGAGCTTGGGCCCGTCGCGGTCGTAGGCTTCGATGCGCGCGAGATAGGCTTCGACCAGCGCCGTGGCCGTGACATGCCCACTGGCCAAGGCATGAGTGATATCGCTCATCGGCGCATGATCGAGCTTCAAGGAGATCGGCGCCTCGGCGGTGATGGCCGCCGCGGCAATGCCTGCATCGCGGCGGGATGATTTCTGCACTTCTGCCTCGCCCGACGGCGCATCTCCACCACGAGACGCGAGCATGCCATCATGCCAGTGTTTTGCCCGACGGGTCAACTTCTAGGCGAATCGCGTCGATCGTACAGGCGCGACGTGTAAACCATTGAAATGACTGACCCCGGCTACTGTGCATGGGGTTGTTTTTCAGGTTTTGTTTGGAGCTGCCCTCTCCAACGCGTGGAGAGGGCACAGCAATGGACGCCGCCTATTCCCAATACCAGGCGGAGAAGTCGTTCTCGAATTGCGGGACTTCCTTCCAGACGCCCTTCAGCTTCTTGTTGGTGATGGTGATGAGCTGCGGCTGGAACAGGTAGGCGGAGACCGCATCGGTCGCCAGCATGCGCTGGGCATCGCCAAGCAGCTTGGCGCGGCCGGCTTCGTCCGGCGTCGAGACGATCTGCTTGTAGAGCGCGTTGAACTTCTCGTTGTTGTAACCGAGGTAGTAGTCCGGCTCGGTGATCTTGACGAGGTCGAACGGCTCGACATGGCTGACGATGGTGAGATCGAAATTGTGCGGACCATTGCCGGCGAACACCTGCGACAGCCACTGCGCCCATTCGACGTTCTCGATCTTGGCGATGATACCGACCTTGGCGAGCTGGGCCGCGGCGATCTCGCCGCCCTGCCGCGCATAGGACGGCGGCGGCAGCTTGAGCGACAATTCGAGCGGCGTGGTGACGCCGGCCTCCGCGAGCAGCTTCTTGGCCTTCTCGGGGTCATAGGGGTTGATGCCGGTGGTGTCGACATAGCCGAGCGCGCCCGGCACGTAGAAGCTGCCGATCGGCGTGCCGAAGCCGTCGACGGCGCCGTCGATCATGGCCTTGCGGTCGATCGCGGCAAGGATGGCGCGGCGGACGCGGACGTCGTCCAGCGGCTTCTTGCGGTGGTTGATGGCGACGATGGTCTTGGCCCGGGAGCCGCCGACCAGCACCGTGAAGCGCGGATCCGCCTTGAACTGTGCCAAGGCGCGCGCCGCGGCGACGCGCGGGAATGCATCGACGTCACCCGACAGCAGCGCCGCCACCTGCGCCGCCGGATCCGAGATGAAGCGAATCGTCACCTTGGACAGCTTGATCGCGGAGGCGTTGCGGTAGTCGGCCCATTTGGTCAGCGTGAGCGAAGAGCCCTTAGCCCAGCCGCCAAGCTGGTACGGTCCGGTCCCGACCGGCTGCGTGACATTGGTGCCCGCGCTCTTCGGTTCGACGATCGAGCCGCCCGCCTGCCCGAGCAGGAACGGCAGGTTCGGCTCGGAATATTTCACGGTGATCACGACGGTGTCGGCATCGGGCGTCTCGACCTTCTCGAAGGCCTGGTACAGGCTCTTGTCCTTGTTGGTGCTGGTCGGCGCCGCGTTGCGCTCGAACGAGAACTTCACCGCAGCGGAATCGAACGCTTCGCCATTGTGGAATTTGACGCCCTTGCGCAGCTTGAACGTATAGGTCTTCAGATCGGGCGAAGCGGTCCAGCTCTCGGCCAGCAGCGGCGAGACCGAGCCGTCCTCGTTGATCTTGGTCAGCGTCTCATAGATGTTGTAGAGCGTGACCTCGGCGATCGCGGCGGCGGCCGCATTGGTCGGGTCGAGCCCCGGCGGCTCCAGCGCCATCGCCATGACGACGCTGTCCTTCTTGCTCTGCGCCAGCACCGGCAAGGGCGCCGCGACGAGCGCAGCGGCAAAGGCGACGATCGATAGTTTCCTGAACATGCGCAAACTCCCCTGCCAATCCTGTTTCCAGCTTAACGCCAATCCTGCCCCGGACACTAACCTTCCATGGCCGCCTGCGGCAACGCCATCACAGCCTCGGCCTTGTGGCAGGCGGCAAGGTGCCCCTCGCCCACCTTGCGTAACGCAGGCGGAACCTCGCGGCAATGCTGGTCGGCAAGCGGGCAGCGCGATGCATAGGGGCATCCGGTCGTCACCGCCGAGTGCGAGGCGATCGCCTGGGCCCCGCGCCGGCGGCGGCCACCCCCGGCGCGAGCCCGCGGCACCGCCTCCAGCAGCGCCCGCGTATAGGGATGGGCGCAGCGCTCGAACAAATCCTCTGGCCGCCCCTGCTCGACGATGCGGCCGAGATACATCACCGCGACCTCGTCGCAGAGATAGTCGACCACGGCGAGGTCATGGCTGATCAGGATGTAGCTCAGGCCGAACTGCTCCTGGAGGTCCTGCATCAGGTTCAGCACCTGGGCCTGCACGGAGACGTCGAGCGCCGAGACCGGCTCGTCGGCAACGATCAGCTTCGGCTGGGTGATCAGCGCACGCGCAATCGCGATGCGCTGGCGCTGGCCGCCGGAGAATTCGTGCGGATATTTTTCCATGTCCGCATCGCGCAAGCCGACCTGGCGCAGCACCGCGGCGACGCGGTCGCGGAACGTGGTGCGGTCGGCACCTTCCAGCACGGTCAGCGGCTCGGCGACGATCCGCGCGATGGTCTGCCGCGGATCGAGCGAGCCGTAGGGATCCTGGAACACCATCTGGAAATCACGCCGGGCGCGGCGCAGCTCGTCGGCCGGCAAGCGGTTGAGATCGCGCCCGAGCAGCGCGACCTGTCCTGCGGTCGGCCGCTCCAGCGCCATCACGACGCGCGCGAAGGTGGACTTGCCGGAGCCGGACTCGCCGACGATGCCGAGGCTCTTGCCGGCTCGGACCTGCACACTGACGCCGTTGAGCGCGCGCACCTGCCCCGGCGGACGGAACAGGCTCTCGCGCGGGAGCGTGTAGCGCTGTTCGAGATCCCTGACGTCGAGAAGCGGCGCGGTGCTCATGCGGTCAGCGCTCCGACGCGTTCGGCCATCGACACGTCCGTTCTTATGCAGCGCGCAAAATGGCCGGGCCCGACGTCCACCATCGGCGGCAGCGCGACGCGGCATTGGTCGATCACCAGCGGGCAGCGATCGGAGAAGGTGCAGCCGGACGGCAGATCGGCGAGCTCCGGCACCGTGCCCGCGATCGTCTTCAGCCGCGTCCCCTTACGCGCGCCGAGCTTGGGCCGGGCACGGAACAGGCCCTGCGTGTAGGGATGGCCCATGCGACGGAACACCTCGTCGGTCGGGCCGCTCTCGACGACGGTGCCGCCATACATCACCATCATGCGCTGGACGTTCTCTGCAATGACGCCGAGATCGTGCGAGATCAGGATCATGGACATGCCGCGCTCCTCGACGAGATCGGCGATGAGGTCGAGGATCTGGCCCTGGATGGTGACGTCGAGCGCGGTGGTCGGCTCGTCCGCGATCAACAGGTCCGGCTCGCACGCGAGCGCCATCGCGATGGTGACGCGCTGGCGCTGGCCGCCGGAGAACTGATGCGGATAGGCATCGACACGACGCGCGGGGTCGGGCAGCCCGACGCGGTCGAGCAAGGCGATTGCTTCCCGACGAGCCTGCGCCGCCGAATAATTCTTGTGACGGCGCAGCGGCTCGGCGACCTGGGTGCCGATCGTGTGCATCGGATTGAGCGCTGTCATCGGCTCCTGGAAGATCATGCTGATGCGGTTGCCGCGCAGGCGGCAATAGTCGGAATCCGGAAGTCCGACGAGTTCATCGCCGTCCAGCTTGATGCTGCCGGTCACGACGGCACTGTCCGGCAGCAACCCCATCAACGACAACGCCGTGACCGACTTGCCGCAGCCGGACTCGCCCACGAGCCCGAGCGTCTCGCCGCGCGTCAGCGCAAAGCTGACACCGCGCACGGCCTGCGCCGGCCCGCGGCTGGTGTTGAGGCGGACACCGAGATTGTCGACCTCGATTAGCGGCATGTTGGAGCGCTCGGCCATCGTCATCGCTCCCGCGCCAGCCGGGGATCGAGCAGGTCGCGCAATCCGTCACCGAGCAGGTTGAGGCCGAGCACCGAGATTGCGATCGCAACGCCCGGATAGACCGCGAGCATCGGCGACTGGAACAGCAACGTCTGCGCATCGTTCAGCATCCGTCCCCAGGATGGCTGCGGCGGCTGCGTGCCGAGGCCGAGATAGGACAGCGCGGCCTCGGCGAGAATGGCGAGCGCGAACTGGATGGTGACCTGCACGATCAGGATCGACAGGATGTTCGGCAGCACATGCTCGATGGTGATGCGGAAGCGCCCCTTGCCCGCCGCCCGTGCCGCCAGCACGAATTCACGCGCCCAGATCGCATTGGCCGAGCCGCGCGTCAGCCGGGTCAAGGTCGGGATCTGGAAGATGCCGATCGCGACGATCGAGGTCACCATGCCCGGCCCCACGACGGCGGCGAGCATGATCGCGGACAGCACGGCCGGAAAGGCGAAGGTGAAATCGGAAAAGCGCATGATGATCTCCTCCGTCCAGCCGCGCCGGGCCGAGGCGATCAGACCCAGAGTGACGCCGAAGGTAAGACCGATGCTGACGGCGATGACACCGACCATGATGGTGGATCGGGCGCCCGCAAGCAGCAGCGAGACGATGTCGCGGCCGAAGGAATCGGTGCCGAGCCAATGCGCCGCCGAGGGCGGGCGGAGCTTTGCGGCGATGTCGATTTCGTAAGGCGACCACGGCGTCCATACCAGCGACAACAGTGCCGAAGCCAGCACCAGAAGGCTCAGCGTGCCACCGAGGACGAAGCTGCGGTGGCGCAGCGCGCGGCGCCAGAACGTGCGCGCCGGCAGCGGACGCGTTGCGACGGGCGCGTCGATGGTGATGGGCGCGCTCACAGGTCGTGCACCTTGATGCGGGGATCGATGAAGGCATAGAGCACATCGACCACGAAATTGACGATCACCACCATCGCGGCGAGCAACATCACGCAATTGCGCACCACGATCAGGTCGCGGTTGGCGATCGACTGGAAGATCAGGCGGCCGAGGCCCGGCAGGTAGAACACGTTCTCGATCACGATGGTGCCGGCGAGCAGATTGGCGAATTGCAGGCCCATCACGGTCATCACGGGGATCATGGCATTCCGCAGCACGTGGCTCCACAGCACCTCGCGCTTGCCGAGGCCCTTTGCGCGGGCGGTGCGGACGAAATCCTCGCGCAGCACTTCGAGCACGGCCGAACGCGTGACGCGCGCGAGGATCGCGGCCTGCACCACCGCGAGCGAGATCGCAGGCAACAGCAGCGACCTGATCCCCGGCCAGATGCCGTCCTCCCAGCCGGCAAAGCCACCGGCCGAAAGCCATTGCAGCCGCACCGAGAACAGCAGCACCAGGAGAATCGCGAACCAGAAATTCGGCAGCGCGATGCCCACTTGGGTCAACGACATCACGCCGACATCGCCGAGCTTGTTGTGGTTGGCGGCGGTGTAGATACCGGCCGAGAGCGCCAGCGTCACCGTGATCGTCATGGCCATGATCGCGAGCGGAATGGTCAGCACCAGCCGCTCGGCGATCAGGCTGCCGACCGGGGTGCCGTAGACGTAGGAATTGCCGAGATCGCCGACGAGGAGGCCCTTGATCCACTGCAAATAGCGAACCGCCAGCGGCTGGTCGAGCCCGAGCTTGACGGTGAGCGCGCGCACCGCGTCGGGCGAAGCATCGGCGCCCATTAGCATCTGCGCTGCGTTGCCGGGCAGCGCGTCCAGCACCAGGAAGATGATCAGCGATGCGCCGACCAGCGTCGCCAGCAGAGTCAACAGACGTCGGAGGACAAAGACGCTCATGCGCGCTCGGCTTCAGGGCTCACCCAGGCCACGATCAACATGTCCGGACGCCTTAAGCAAGCTCTTTGCTGCATCTCCATCTCCTCAAGACGGCCAGCGGGACAGAAGGTCGCTTGACGCCTCGAACAGAGCGCTCACGCGCAGCAATTCCGCATCGGCCCGGAAACGGCCGACCAGTTGGAGCCCGATCGGCAGCCCGTCGCGGGCAAAGCCCGAGGGAAGGCTGATCGCGGGGTGACCGGTCATGTTGAACGGCATTGTCCAGGGGAACCAATGCGGCCGGACGCTGTCGTAATGCCTGCCGTCGATCTCGATATTGCCGAACAGGTCCTGCTTGATCGGCAGCGCGGTGCGCGTCAGCGTCGGCATCGCCAGCAGGTGACCGCGCGCAAGCAGCGATTGCACGCGGCGGAACAACGCGGTGCGCGCGAACATCGCCTCCTGATAGTCGATGCCGCTGACTTCGCTGGCGAGCGCGAGCTGCTTGAGGAAGGCCTCGCTCAGTTCGTCCCGATGCTCGGCCGCAAGCTTGGCAAAGCGCGTGCGCCAGACGGTGTGGTTGATGGCGCGCCAGATCGGCTCGATGTCGAACCCCTCACCGGAGAATTCCTCGAGCTCGGCCCCTAACCCGGCCAGCCGGTCGAGGCTCACCTTGAAATTGGCGGCGACTTCGGCGGATACCGGACGGCCCGGCGGCGTCAGGCAGTACAGGATCCTCAGCCCGCGCAAATCACCATGCGGGGCGGCGGTGCCGATGAAGTCGGGCACGGGCACGCCGATCGACCAGGGATCGATAGGATCTTCGCCCGCCATCGCCTGCATCATCAGCGCAGTATCGGCGACGGTCCGGGTGGTCGGCGTGACATATGTCTGGTTGCCGAACACGTCGAGCGCCTGGCTGTGCGGGATCACGCCGTTGCTCTGCTTCAGGCCCACCACGCCGTTGCAGGCGGCCGGAATTCGTGTCGAGCCGCCGCCGTCGGTCGCAATAGCGAGCGGCGCGATGCCGCTCGCCACAGCGACCGCCGCGCCGCCGCTGGAGCCGCCGGAGGAACGGCAGGCGTCCCACGCATTGCGGGTCCGGCCGAACAAGGGTGAATCGGTGAGGCACTTGCTGCCGAACTCCGGCGTCGTGGTCTTGCCGATCAGGATCGCGCCTTCGCTGCGCAACCGCGCGACGGCGACGGCATCCTCGGCCGGCACATTATCCTTGTAGGGAACGGCGCCGAAGGTGGTCTTGACCCCCTTGGTATTGACGATGTCCTTGACGGTTACGGGGATGCCGTGCAGCAGGCCGAGCGGTTCGCCCGCCATCACCTTGCGCTCGGCTTCGCGCGCCGCTGCGGTCGCCTCGTCGCCGCACAACGTGATGAAGCAGTTCAATTCGGGCTGGAGGGCCTCGGCGCGGGCAAGCACAGCGCGGGTGAGCTCGACTGGCGAAATCCGCTTTGCCGCGACGAGACCGCGCAGCTCGGTCGCGGACAACAGACAGGGATCGCCGTTCATCGTCACATCACGCTCCGAAGCGGGCCGCCATTGGCCCGAAGACATTGACAGCGAGAATGACAGTTTTGTTAACTCGCCGTCCAATACCATTTTTATCGCCAACCCATACGCTCTCGGTATGCCAATGGATCTTCGCCGGCTCCGCTATTTTGTCGCCGTCGCCGAGGCGCGCAGCATCGGCAAGGCGGCCGAGCAGCTCCGGATGGCGCAGCCGCCGCTCTCGGTCCAGATCCGCAAGCTCGAGGCCGAGATCGGCGCGCCGCTGTTCCGCCGCGGCACCCGTGGCATGGATCTGACCGAGGCCGGCCAGGCATTGCTGGCGCGCGCCAGCGAAGCGCTGGCGTTGGCAGCGGACGGCGCCGAAGCCGCACGCGCGGTTGCTTCGGGACGGCGCGGCCGGCTGTCAGTCGGTTACATGTTCGTGCTGGCGAATGCGATGTTGCCGCGACTCATCCCCGAACTGCGCCGCGCAGTTCCCGGCGTCGATCTCAGCTTCGTTGAGCTGAGCGCCTCGACGCGCGAGGCCCGCGTGCTCGACCGCAGCGTCACAGTCGCGCTGTGTATGCCCGCAATCAATCATCCCGAGATACAGGTGGCAAAGATCGGTGCACAGCCTTTCATGCTGGCCATGCCGATCCGCTCGCCACTCGCCCGCTTGAGTTCGGTGCCGATGGCCCGGCTGCAGGGCCGCCCGCTGATCGCACTCCCGCATCCGGACCATGGGCCCGCCTCCTCCGCGGTCGTCCCTTTATTGCGTCGGCACCAGGTGGTGATGCCGATCGCCAGCCGGGTGGAGACGGTGCATTCGGCGATGAGCCTGGTCCTGGCCGGCGAAGGTCTCGCCATCCTGCCGGCCTGCGCACAGCTCGGCGCGCCACGCGGAGTCGTGTTCAGACCCCTGCGTGACGTCGCCGATTCCCTCGACATCGCAGTCTGTTGGCGGCGGGACTCCCACAGTCCGTTGATCGGAACCTTCCTCAAATGTGCCGAGAAGGCCGTCGCGCGGATGTGACGTGGGCTACCAGTCCCAATTGATCTCGTGGCTCCAAGGCGGATCGGCGCCCGGACGGGTGCAGGTCAGGCCGGCACAATTGGCGGCGAAGGAAAGCGCACGGCGGAGCTCGTCCGCGCCGATGTCCTTCAATCTCGGCCGGGCGATGCGATCCTGCTTGTAAAGTGCCAACAGCAGCGCCGCCTGAAAGCTGTCGCCGGCGCCAATAGTGTCCGCCACCTCGACCTTCGGTGCTTGCACTTCGATCTGCCCTGCTTGCGCATGCCAGGCTATGGCACCGTTGTTGCCGCGGGTGATGACGACGAGGCTCGTCCCCTGCCCCAGCAATGTGCTCGCGCGCTGCTGATACGGCTCCTCGCCGAAGAGATAGGCGAAATCGACGTCCGACATCTTGATGAGATCGGCGCTTCCGGCGAACTCGGCCATTCGGCCGAGATAGGTTGGCTTGTCCTTGACGAGGTTCGGTCGGCAGTTCGGATCGAAGGAGATCGTGGACGACGCCCGCGCGTCTGCGATCAGCGCCTTGGTCTCGGCCGCACCCTGGTCGTTGACCAGCGTGGTCGAGCCGACATGGACGGCCTCGACAGTATCGAACGGAATGGACCCATGCCGGTAAGTCCAGTTCCGCGTCGCGGTCTCGGCATCGTAGAAGGCGTAGTGCGACTCGCCCTCGACAATGCGGACAAAGGCGAGCGTGGTCTGGTGGTCGCTGCGGGTGGCGAGATCGAGTGCAACCTTCGATGCGGAGGCATGGTCGGCGATCATGCGCCCGAACAGGTCGGTCGAGATGCCGCCGACGAAACCAGTCGGCGCGCCCAGCCGCGCCATGCCGATCGCGACGTTGAGGCAGGAGCCGCCGACCGCGGGCATCACCGCTTCGCGCCCTTCGACGTTTCGCATCGGCACGAAATCGATCAGCGCGTCGCCGCAGGCAATCAGCATGTCCTTCAACCTCTCGCGACGCTGCGCATCGCGGCACGGCTGCCGCGATCGAGCTCGCGCAGCAGCTTGTAGACCTCGCGCTTGCGGGCGTGAAACGCGGCCATATCAGGCGCGGTCGGCTCGCTCTTGCGTCCCAGCGCCGACATTTTGGCCATGGTCTCACCGATCGAGGCATAGGCGCCACCGGCGACCGCCCCTAGCATCGCGGCGCCCAGCAGCACCGGCTCCTTCGTCTGCGGCAACGCGACCGTGAGACCGGTGGTATCCGCCATGATCTGCCGCACCAAAGGACTGCGGCTGGCACCGCCACCCATGATCATGATGCTGGAGCGGACCCCATGCGCGGCAAAAGCCTCGATGACCTCCGCAAGCCCGTAGGCAAGACCGCAGAGGCCGGCGACGAACAGCCGTTCCATCGCGGCGATGTCGGTGTCGAGATCAAGGCCCGCGATCACCGCGCGCGTGTCGGGATCGGCATAGGGCGAGCGGTTGCCAATGAATTCCGGCAGCACGTGGACGTCGCGCGCCAGCAGCGCGGCGCGGCTGGCACCGCCGGCGCGCGCGATGATGCGGCGCTCGAGGAAATCGATGAGATCGAGGCCTTCGCTGCGTGCCGCCGCGCTCGCCTCGCCATGGCCGGGATGCGACTTGAGGAGATGATCGATCGCAGCGCCCGCGGCGGACTGCCCGCCTTCATTGAGCCAGAACTCCGGCACCATGCCGGAATAATAGGGACCCCACACGCCCGGCACGAAGCACGGCTCCTTCGTCGTCGCCATGATGCAGGCCGACGTTCCCATGATGTAGGCGAGACGATCGCCGACATCGCTCGGGCCGCCTGCCCCGTCACGGCCGCCAATCGCACCGATACCGCCGGCATGGGCGTCGATCAGGGAGGCGCCGACCGGGGTGCCGGGAGGAAGGCCGAGCTCGAATGCTGCTGCCGGCGTGAGCCCGACGCCGAGGCGCGTACCGGGCGCAACGATTTCGGTGCCGATGCGCGCATATTTTTCGGCGACGAAGTCGGACAGGCCGATGCGCTTGAAGAACGGCGCGCTCCAGCCGCCGCCGTCATGGGCGAGATAGTTCCACTTGCAGGTGACGGTGCAGGTCGAGCGCTGCAGCGCGCCGGTCGCCCGCCAGGTCAGATAATCGGCCAGGTCGAAGAAGTGACCGGCGGCATCGAAACTCGCGCGCAGATGCCGCTTCAGCCATAGCAGCTTCGGCATCTCCATCTCCGGCGAGATCGAGCCGCCGACATAGCGCAGCACGGCATCCTCGGTCTCGTTGATCAGCCGCGCTTCGGCCGTGGCGCGATGGTCCATCCAGACGATGACGTTGCGCTGCGCCTCGCCGGAGGTGCTGACGGTGAGCGGCACGCCTTGCGGATCGAGCACCACGAGGGAACAGGTGGCGTCGAAACCGATGCCGCCGATGCTGCCCGGCGTAATCGCTGCTTCCGACATCGCCGCGCGCACCGATTTGGCGCAGGCCTGCCAGATGTCCTCCGACGACTGCTCGACGATGTCGCCGGCCTCGTGCCAGATCCTGATCGGATGCCGGGCCGTCGCGAGCAGCGTGCCGGCCTCGTCAAACACCCCTGCCCGCGTGCTCGTGGTCCCCACGTCGACGCCGATATACGCTCGCGGCATGGTCTCTCCCGGTCCGTCCGTTTTGACGGTGAGCCTACCAGCAAGTGTAGCCGCCATCCACCAGCACGATGCTGCCAGTCATCAGGCTCGCGGCCTCGGACGAGAGGAACAGCACGACGGAGGCGATCTCCTCGACCTGCCCCATGCGCGCCATCGGAGTTCCACCGATCCAGGCGTCATACATTTTCGGATTGCTCTTCACGAAGGCGTTGAGCGGCGTCTCGATATAGGTCGGCGCCACCGCGTTGACGCGGATGCCGCGCGCGCCCCATTCGGCGGCCAGCGACTTGGTCAGATGGTGCACGGCGGCCTTGGAGGCGTTGTAGAAGCACTGCTCCTGCGGTTTGTTGACGATGAAGCCGCTCATCGAGCCGACATTGACGATGGCGCCGCTTCCAGCCTTCAACATGTGCTTGCCGAACTCGCGGCAGCACCAGAAGGTGCCGTTGAGATTGACGTCGATGACGTTGAGCCAGTGCTCGTCGGTAACGGTCTCGGCCGGCGTCTCGCTCCGCGCGATGCCGGCATTGTTGACGAGGATGTCGACCTTGCCATGGCGGGCGACGAGATCATTTGCCACCTCCGCCACGCGTGTGGTGTTGGTGACGTCCATGATTGCGGTCTCGATGTCGTAGCCCTTCGCCCTCAGGCTGGCTTTGGCGCCGTCGGCGACCTTGCCGTCGCGGTCGCCGATGATGACCTTCGCGCCGGCCTCGGCCAGCGCCTCCGCGCAGGCGAGGCCGATGCCCTGGCCGCCGCCGGTGATGAACGCGGTCTTGCCGCTCAGCCTGAATTTTTCCAGATACATGGTCGTCTTTCCGTCTTCTTGCCGTTTCTTGTCAGCCCCGAAGAGCGTTGCCGCTCTCGTCGAAGCGGTGAATGCGTGCAGGGTCGGGCATCAGCGACACCCGGTCGCCGGCATGCAGGCTCAATTCGCCGATGTAGCGCGCCGTCAGCATGCCGAGCGCACCGGCGTCGACGTAGAGGAAGGTGTCACTGCCGAGATGCTCGGCCACCGCAATGGTGCCCTGCCAGCCGCCACCGCCGTCGCGCTCGATCTTCAGATGCTCCGGCCGGACGCCGATCGTCGCTGCCCCCTTCTGCAAAGCGGGCTCGCCGGTGACGAAATTCATCTTGGGCGAGCCGATGAAGCCGGCGACGAAGAGATTGGCGGGTCGCTCGTAAAGTTCCAGCGGCGAGCCATATTGCTCGATCTTGCCGCCGTTGAGCACGACGATCTTGTCTGCCATGGTCATGGCCTCGACCTGGTCGTGGGTGACGTAGATCGCGGTGGTGCCGAGCTGCTTCTGAAGTCGCGTCACCTCGATGCGCATCTGCACGCGCAGCGCGGCGTCGAGGTTGGAGAGCGGCTCGTCGAACAGGAATGCCTTGGGCTCGCGGACGATGGCGCGGCCGATCGCGACGCGCTGGCGCTGGCCGCCGGAGAGCTCGCGCGGCTTGCGGTCGAGGTAGGGCGTGAGATTCAGCGTCGCGGCGGCCGCCTCGACCTTGCGGTTGATCTCGTCCTTCGGCAAGCCCGCCATCTTGAGGCCGAAGCCGATATTGCCGCGCACGCTCATATGCGGATAGAGCGCGTAGGACTGGAACACCATCGACAGCCCGCGCTTGGCGGGCGGCGTATCGACGACGTTCTTGCCGTCGATCAGGATCTTGCCGCCGCTGACGTCCTCGAGCCCCGCGATCAGCCGCAGCAGCGTGGTCTTGCCGCAGCCGGAGGGACCGACGAACACCACGAAGGAGCCATCGGCGATCTCGAGGTCGGCGCCCTTGATGATGTGCACGGGGCCGAAGGATTTCTGCACGCCCTGAAGTGTGATCTGACCCATGATCCGGCAGCCCCCTATTTCACCGCGCCAAAGGTGAGCCCGCGCACGAGCTGCTTCTGGCTGAACCAACCCAGGACGAGAATGGGCGCGATCGCCAGCGTGGACGCCGCCGACAGTTTTGCCCAGAACAGCCCTTCGGGGCTCGAATAGGAGGCGATGAACGTGGTGAGCGGCGCAGCGCTCGAGGTGGACAGGTTCAGCGTCCAGAACGCCTCGTTCCAGGCCAGGATCAGATTGAGCAACAGCGTGGACGCCAGTCCCGGGATCGCCATCGGCGTCAGCACATAGACCAGCTCGCGGCCGATCGTGGCGCCGTCCATGCGCGCGGCCTCTAAGATGTCGCGCGGGATCTCCTTGAAATATGTGAAGAGCATCCAGATGACGATCGGCAGATTCCCGAGGCAGAGGATGAAGACGAGGCCGATGCGGGAATCGAGCAGCCCGAGGCTCTTGTAGATCAGGTAGATCGGCACCAACACGCCGACCGGCGGCATCATCTTGGTCGAGAGCATCCAGAGCAGGATGTCCTTGGTGCGCTTGGTTGGCGAGAACGCCATCGACCAGGCCGCCGGAATGGCGATCAGCAGCGCAATGAGCGTCGAGCCGCCGGCGATGATGATCGAGTTCATCGCGTGGTGCAGATAATCGCTGCGTTCCTGCACGGTCGCGTAGTTTTCGGTGGTCCAGTGGAAGAACAGGAAGGATGGCGGGATCGCGAAGGCCTCGAGCTCAGTCTTGAAGCTCGCCAGCCCCATCCACAGGATCGGAAAGAAGATCAGGAAGCCGAACAGCCAGGCCGCCGCCGTCGATATCATCACCCGCCGCGTCGTCGCCATCCGTGCCATGTCAGGCCTCCAGGTTGCGGCCGACGATGCGGACCAGGAAGAAGGCGACGATGTTGGCGATGACCACCGCGACGAGCCCGCCCGCCGAGGCGCTGCCGACGTCGAACTGGATCAGCGCCTGCGAATAGATCAGGAAGGCGATGTTGGTGGTTTGCAGGCCCGGCCCGCCGCCGGTGGTGACGAAGATCTCGGCGAACACCGTGAGCAGGAAGATGGTCTCGATCAGGATCACCACCGTGATGGGACGCGCGAGGTGCGGCAGCGTGATGTAGATGAAGGTCGAGACGGCGCTGGCGCCGTCCATCTCGGCGGCTTCCTTCTGCTCTTCGTCGAGCGATTGCAGCGCGGTGAGCAGGATCAGGGTCGCGAACGGCAGCCATTGCCAGGTCACGATCAAAATCACCGCAAACAGCGGCACGTCGTTGAACCAATCGATCGGCGTCAGGCCGAACAGCGAAGCGAGCCAGGCGAACAATCCCGACACCGGATGCATCAACAGGTTCTTCCAGACCAGCGCGCTCACCGTGGGCATCACGAAGAACGGCGCAATCACCATCAGCCGCACGAAATTGCGGCCGACCACGGGTTGGTCCATCAGCAGCGCCAGGGGAATGCCGAGCAGGATGGTCAGCGCCAGCACCGAGCCGACCAGCACCAGCGTGTTCTGAAGCGAGGCGAGGAAGGCAGGATCGGTGAGGAAGTAGCGGAAGTTTTCAAGGCCGACGAACGATTCCGAGCCGGGATCGAGCAGGCTGTAATGCAGCGTCGAGAAGTAGATCGTCAGCGCCAGCGGGACGATCATCCAGATGAACAGCAGTCCGACGGCCGGGGTCAGGAGCGACCGCGCAAGAAGCTGCGTCTGCCGGGTTGCCATTCTTGGCGCTCCGCTCGGAGGAAGAAGGGCGGCCATCCAGCAAGGATGGATGGCCGCAAGTTTGAGCTCAGGGAGAGCCCGGGTTCACTTGATGTAGCCGGCGCGCTTCATCTCGCGCTCGGTAGCGGACTGCGCAGCCGTGAGCGCCGCATCGACCGTCATCGATCCCGCAAGCGCCGCCGAGAACTGCTGGCCCACCTGCGTGCCGATGCCCTGGAATTCAGGGATGGCGGCGTATTGCACGCCGACGTAGGGAACGGGCTTCACCGTCGGCTTGTTGGGATCGGCGGCGTTGATCGAGGCCAGCGTCAGTTTCGCAAACGGCGCGACCTTCAGGTACTCATCGTTCTGGTAGAGCGAGGTACGCGTGCCCGGCGGCACGTTGGCCCAGCCCTCCTTCGAGGCCACCAGCTTGGTGTAGTCCTTGCTGGTGGCCCAGGCGATGAACTTCTCGGCTGCTTCCGTCTTCTTGGAGCCGGCAGGGATTGCGAGATTCCAGGCCCACAGCCAGTTGGCGTTCTTGCCGAGCCCGGTGTTGGGCGCGAGCGCGAAGCCGACCTTGTCGGCGACCTTGGACTCCTTGGGGTTGGTGACGAAGGACGCCGCGACCGTGGCGTCGATCCACATCGCGCATTTGCCGGCGTTGAATAGCGCCAGATTCTCGTTGAAGCCGTTGGAGCTGGCGCCGGGAGGCCCGGCTTCCTTCATCAGGTTGACGTAGGTGGTGAGTGTCGTCTTCCATTCCGGCGTGTTGAACTGCGGCTGCCACTTTTCGTCGAACCAGCGCGCGCCATAGGAATTGGCCATTGCCGAGAGGAACGCCATGTTCTCGCCCCAGCCTGCCTTGCCGCGCAGGCAGATGCCGTAGGTGCCGGCGCTCTTGTCGGTCAGCTTCTTGGCCGCATCGATCACGAAATCCCAGCTCGGCTTTTCCGGCATCTTCAGGCCGGCCTTCTCGAACAGATCGGTGCGGTACATCACCATCGAACTCTCGCCGTAGAACGGCGCGGCGTAGAGCTTGCCGTCGGCGGAGACCGCGTCCTTGATCTTGGGCAGGAGGTCGGCGACGTCGTAATCGGCGCCGAGGTTGGCGAGCGGTACCAGCCAGCCCTTCTTGGCCCAGATCGGCACCTCGTAGGTGCCGATGGTGAGGACATCGAACTGGCCACCCTTGGTGGCGATATCGGTGGTGACGCGCTGGCGCAGCACGTTCTCCTCCAGCGTCACCCATTTCACGGTGATGTCAGGGTTCTTCTTGGTGAACTCACCCGTCAGCCCCTGCATGCGGATCATGTCGCCATTGTTGACGGTGGCGATCGTCAGGGTCGTTTCGGCCATCGCCGGGACGGCCAGCAGCAGGCAAGACGCGCCGCAGACGGCGCCCAGGACATGTTTCACGGTGACCTCCCCTCAATTCGCGTTTTGGGCATATGCCCACGCGTTGGGCGTATGTTCAGCGCAAGGGCGGCACGTTGTCAAGCAGGCGCGTGGGCATTCCAGCAACTTGTGAGTGCTGCGGTGCGGGAAGGATGGGGAGGTTTTGCTTCACCCACGGCTGTCGTGCTCCGCGAACGCGGAGCATCCAGTGTGGTAGGCACGCGAAGCGTGAGCGCTTTACCGCTCCAGAATCGCTCTTGCCGTCGCCTCGTCCGTGATCAATCCGTTGATCAGCCCGCCGCTCAGCGCGGCTGCAATCGCCGCCACCTTGGCTGCGCCCACCGCCGCACCGATGGTCGTGGTCTTCGCCGGCACTTCCGGCGGAATGCTGGTGAGGCGCTTGTTGGTGCCGGCCTTGAGCAGGCGCCCCTTGGCGTCATAGGCCCAGCCGGTGATCTCGCCGATGGCGCCAAGCCGCATCATCTCGAACAATTCGTCGCGGGTGACGAAGCCGTCGACGTGCACCTGCGCCTTCTGATCCATCTGGCCGATGCCGACGAGGCGCAAGTCAGCCCTTGCCGCGACCGCCTTCACCTTCGCGATCGGCTCGATGCGCACCATCCTGTTGCGCTCGTCTTCCGACGACATCAGGAACGGCAGCGGCATCGGATAGTGCCGCGCGCCGGTGCGGTCGGCGAGCCGGCCGACGGTGTCGTAGAAGCTCGCCGAGCCGTCGGCGGAGATATTGCCGACCAGCGAGACGATCTGGTGATTGGGCCGCTCGATCGGCGTGACGCGCTCGACGGCGGCACGCACCGCCCGGCCCGTGCCGAGCGCGACGATCACGGGCGTCTCCGAACGCAGCGTGGAATCGAGCAAATTGGCGCAGCGCTCGGCGATTCCAGCCACCGCCTGCGGCGCGGCCGGATCGGCCGGCACCACCTCGCAATGAACGAGGTCGAACCGTTGCTTCAAGCGCGCCGCCAGCTCCATGCAGGCTGCGATGGGGTGCTCGAGCCGGAAGGTGATGAGCCGCTCGGCGAGGCACAACGAGACCAGCCGCTGCGCCGAAGCCCGCGACACCTGAAGCATCTTTGCGATCTCGTCCTGTGTGTGACCGGCAATGAAATAGAGCCAGCCGGCGCGCGCGGCGTCGTCGAGTCTCGACTTGTCGTTCTCGGCGGCCATGCGCGCTCACACCTCCCAGAGATCGCTCATATGTGTAAAGACCCGATCGGCCCCGGCGGCCGATAATATAGCCCGGCCATCGCGGCTGCGATAATGGCCGCCGCCGACAAATCCCCAGACGGTCATGCCGGCCGCCTTACCCGCCTGCACGCCGCTGACGCTATCCTCGATCACCAGCGTGCGCGATGGCGGCGTGCGCATGCTCTCGGCCGCATGAAGAAAGAGATCAGGCGCCGGCTTGCCGTGCCTGACCATCTGCGCGGTGTAGATCCGATCGCCGAAATATGCCCGAAGACTGGTGACGTCGAGCGAGAGCGAGACGCGGTCGAGATCGCTCGACGAGGCCACGCAGAACGGCACGGTCAGTCCGGAGATCGCCGCCTCCACCCCGGGAATCGGCGCGAGCGAGGCGGCAAAATTCTCCAGCACACGCGACTTCAGTCGGGGCGGGAAGGCGTCCGTCAGCGAGTGCCCGAGATCGCGATAATGCTGCTCGACGGCCTTGGTGCTGCGTCCGAGAAACAGCTCGAGCGCCTGCTCCTCGCTGAGCACGAGACCGAATTCCGCCAGGACCTCGGACAGGCAGCGGCAGCTCAAGAGTTCGCTGTCGACGAGCACACCATCACAGTCGAAGATGATCAGATCGGGATTTGGCCGGCCCTGCTCCATCCGGCCATTCGATCATATACCCAAGCCTTGAGCAATAGCCCAACGCCCAGTTGCATGAACCGCATCAGTGTGCCACCTGCCGGTAGATCGCCGGCAGTGCCGCGGGCAATCGTTTGATGTTGCCGACGATCGCATAGCCGCTGCGCCCGAACAGGGCCGGAAAATAGGATTGCGCCCCCGCGTCGATCGTTACGCCGAACACCGTGATCCCGAGCCGGCGCGCTTCCTGCACGGACTTTCTGGTGTCTTCGACCGCAAAGCGCCCTTCATAGTGGTCGACGTCGTTCGGTTTGCCGTCGGTGAGGACGAGCAGCAGCTTCTTGCGCTGCGGCTGGCGTGCAAGCTCGGCGGCGGCATGCCGTACCGCCGCACCGATCCGCGTGTAATAGCCGGGCTTGAGCGCGCCAATGCAGCGCTCGACCACGTCACTCATCGGCTCGCCGAACGCCTTAACCGTCTCGAGCCGCACCCAGGAGCGCCGGCGCGAGGTGAAGGTCAGGATGTTGTGGTGATCGCCGCAGGCGGATAGGCCGTGGGCAAGCACGAGCAGCGCCTCCTTCTCGACGTCGAGCACGCGGTAGCCATTGGCCCAGGCGTCCGTGGAGAGCGAGACGTCGACCAGCAGCGTGACAGCGAGATCGTGACCTTGCGGGCGCATCGCCAAATGGACGCGATCAAGACCGCTGCTGCTGCCGGCGCGGAGATCGCACCGCGCACGCACCAGCGCGTCTAGATCCAGATCATGCCCGTCGGCCTGAGCCCGCATCAACTCATGGCGCGGCCGCAGGACCTCGAAGCGGCGGCGCACCTGGCGGATGTGCCGGCGCATGGTCTCGTTGGGCGTCCAGCTTTCCCCATTCTCGGGGGCGGCAGATGCGAGTACGCGGCAATGATCCGGCAAATAGGAGCCGCTGCGATAATCCCACTCCGGATAGGTCAGGTCCGCAGTCAAGCGCGAGGCATCGAGGGCCTCCGGCGGGAGGTCGAGATCAAACTTGAACCGGCCCGCCGGCTTGCCGCTGCGGCGGCTGAGCGTTATCTCCTCGAGATCGTCCGCCGCCTTCTGCGCATCCTCCTCCTCACTGTCATCGGTGGGGCGGTCGACATTGACCATCTCGGCCATCGCGAGAATTTTCTCGAAGCGGTTGAGTACGAAGGGATCGCGGCGATTGGCGCCGTCCTCGCGCTCGCGCACGGCAAAGTGCTTGCGATTGTCCTCGCTCGCGGCCTCCGCACCATCGGCGCATTCATCCACGCCCGCATGCGCAGGCGACAGCTCGCGGGTCCAGCAATCGCCCCACAGCCGGCACGGAAGCATCGAGCGATAGCCAGGCGGCGCCTTGACCAGCAGCGGCTCCGTTCCCATCATCGCGGGCCACAGCTTGCCCGCAGGCGCCTTTCCGGTTCCGAGTAGCCCCAGCACGATCTGCTCGACCTCCTGCTCGATGCGCGGCAAGGGGCGACGCGGCCTGGCTTCGGCAGTTGCTGCGGCGAGTTGCGCATAGTCGTCGACGAGGCCGGGAAATTGCGCGAGCACGAAGACCGCCGTCTCGCTGGCCCGGCGCAACACCAGAAGATCCCGCCGCAGCGGATCGGATTCGGTGATGGTTTCGATCGGCGCGGCTGCGAACCATGTCGCGAGCCAGCGATAGAGCGCTGCATTCAGCGCGTTGTCGGGAAAGATCGCGATGCTTTCAGGAAGGAAGATGGAGGTGGCATCGCGGCCCGGCTGCTCCAGGCGCTCGTCACCGAGACCGATGCGTTGCCGCCAGCCGAGCCGATGCCCGGACTTGCGCGCGCCGGCACCGGCGATCTGCACACCCGCCTCACCGCCCAGCGCGCGGAACATCACCGCGAGCCTGTTTCTCATTTCCGCAAGCGAGACCGCATGCTCGGCATGAACCGGATAGCTGGCGGTGCCACCGACCATGCGGTGCCAGGCGCGGCCGACGGTCTCTTCCAGTTCGAGGAAATCGAGCATCGGAGCCGCCTCAGCCGATCACGGCACGCGCGACGTCCAGCAGCGCCGCCTTGACATCGGCATCGTCGGTCAGCGGCTCGATCATGCCAGCGAGCACGGCATCGGCCGTCGGCATGCCGGCCGCAATCAGGGTCGCGCAATAGACGACGAGCCGGGTCGAGACACCCTCCTCCAGGTCGTGGCCCTTCAGCGCGCGCAGCCGGCCAGCCAGCCCGACCAGCGGCCGCACGCGCTCCGGCGATAGTCCGCTCTCGGCGGCGACCACCGCAATCTCCTGCTCCGGCGGCAGGAAGCCGAACTCGATCGCGACAAAGCGCTGCCGCGTCGACGGCTTGAGCGCCTTGAGCAGCGTCTGATAGCCTGGATTGTAGGAGACGACGAGCATGAAGCTGTTCGGCGCAGCAAGCTGCTCGCCGGTACGCTCCAGAGGCAGGATGCGGCGATCGTCGGTCAGGGGATGCAGCACCACCGTTACGTCCTTGCGCGCCTCCACGACCTCGTCGAGATAGCAGATGCCGCCCTCGCGCACCGCCCGCGTCAACGGGCCATCGCTCCACACGGTATCGCCGCCCCTGAGCAGATAGCGGCCGGTGAGATCGGCCGCGGTGAGATCGTCGTGGCAGGCGACGGTGTGCAGCGGCAATCCCAGCCGCGCCGCCATATGCGTGACGAAGCGCGTCTTGCCGCAGCCGGTCGGCCCCTTCAGCAGCACCGGCAGCTGATTGCGCCAAGCGTGCTCGAACAGCGCGCATTCGTTGCCACTGGCAATATAGGCGGGCGGCTGAGGTTCGGGCTTCGCCACGGCGAGAAGTGCTGCATTCATGGTCTTTCTCCGGAATTCACATAGTGACGGCGGCCGCAGCGAGCCACGGCCGCCTTTGGGCGCTCACTCGGCCGGCTGCAACGCGCCGGGGATGACCGGCTGACGGGCGCGACCGGGCACAAGCACGGCCCACACGAACATCAGCGCGGAGATCGCGACGAACACGCCGGACCCCAGCCGGACCCAGTAAAACATCGCGAGTTGGTCCTGCACGTCCATGTAGCCCTGGCCGAGCACGCGCTGGAGATGGACCTGGACCACGCCGGCGAAGGTCAGCGCGAAGGTCATCACCATCATGGCGGTGCACATGATCCAGAAGCTCGCCATGGAGAGCCATTGATTGTAGGGCGCACGCCCTCTGATCTGTGGGATCGCATAGGCCATCACGGACAGGTTCAGCATCACATAGGCGCCGAAGAAGGCGAGATGGCCGTGCGCGGCGGTAACCTGGGTGCCGTGGGTGTAGTAGTTGACCGAGGACAGGGTGTGCAGGAAACCCCAGACACCGGCGCCGAGGAACGCCATGACCGAGCAGCCGACCGACCACAACAATGCAGCGCGGTTCGGGTGCTTGCGGCCGGCCTTCCAGGTCATCTGCACCGTGAAGATCACCATGGTGAAGAACGGCGCGACCTCGAGCGTGGAGAACAGCGAGCCGATCCACTGCCAGTAACCGGGCGCGCCGATCCAGTAGAAATGATGGCCGGTGCCGAGGATGCCGGAGAACAGCGCCAGCCCGATGATGACGTAGAGCCACTTCTCGACCACTTCGCGGTCGATGCCGTTGAGCTTGATCATGAGATAAGCGAGCACGGAGGCCATGATCAGCTCCCAGACGCCCTCGACCCAGAGATGAACAACATACCACCAGTACATCTTGTCGACCGCGAGATTTACCGGGTTGTAAAAGGCGAACAGGAAGAAGATCGCAACGCCCCACAGCCCGAATAGCAGGATGTTGGTGATCGTGGTCTTACGGCCCTTCAGCGCCGTCATGGTGACGTTGAACAGGAACATCAGGCAGACGACGACGATGCCGACCTTGATGATGAAGGGCTGTTCGAGGAATTCGCGGCCCTCGTGGTATTGGAAGAGATAACCGACCACAGCTACACCCGCAGCACCGAAAAACATCCAGAACTGGATCTTGGCCAGCAGCGGGCTGTAGAGCTCTGTCTCGGTTTCCTCGGGCAGCAGGAAGTAGGTCGCGCCCATGAAGCCGATCAACGACCACACGATCAGCGCGTTGGTGTGGATCATCCTGACGACGTTGAACGGCAGCAGGGTCGACAGCGTGTTGGGCAGGACGTAGATCGTTCCAGCGACGAGGCCGAATAGGACCTGCGCCACGAACAGGGTCAGCGCGCCGTAGAAATACAGCATCGCGACTTTCTGGGTCTGATATTTCATCTCAGGCTCTCTGTCTTGAGGGATTTCAGGAAGCGATGCGCTCAGCCCGCCTTGTTCGGCGGCCACTCTTGGCGCTTGATCTTGCTGGTCCATTGCAGGAAGTCGGCGAGATCATCGAGCTCCTGGTCGGTGAGGTTGAATTGAGGCATCTGCCGGCGGCCCGGTGCGCCCGAAGGCTGCGACTGCATCCAGGCCTTCAATGTCTCGCGCGCGGCGGCCGGATCCTCGTTGCCACCCCAGCGATCCCAGACATTGCCGACTTCAGGCGCAAAGTAGGCGCCCTCGCCCAGCAGGGTATGACAGTTGATGCAAGAATTCTTCTCCCAGACGTGCTTGCCGCGGGCAACCGAAGACGTCAGCGTGGCTGCGTCGGTCGATGTCGTGGCCATGTAGTAATGGCTGTGCGCCGTTA
Source organism: Bradyrhizobium sp. NBAIM03 (assembly GCF_020194055.1). Taxonomy (NCBI): domain Bacteria; kingdom Pseudomonadati; phylum Pseudomonadota; class Alphaproteobacteria; order Hyphomicrobiales; family Nitrobacteraceae; genus Bradyrhizobium; species Bradyrhizobium sp. NBAIM03. Next base: position 155,151 of record NZ_JADYVS010000006.1, read on the forward strand.
GCCCTATGAAGATGGCGAAGAAAAAGGCCGAGCCGCCGTAGAAGACGTTTCGAGCGGCCGACTTGGTCAGGCGTTCAGCCATTGCCAATCCTTTCCGGTTGATTCCTGCGAAATTGCGATGGTGTGATTTATTGCCGCTTTGCCCGGCCCGTTCTTTGTCAGGGCGCAATGAGCGCGTCAGATCAGGGCGACGAGCGCCGAGGCGAGCCAGGCAAGCAGCAGCACGATGAGGATCCAGCTCGCGACGAGACCACGCCAGAGTGCGAGGACGGCGCGAAGATCCATGAAGTCGAGCGCGATGCGATGCCCCTTGAGCGCGGCGAAGGCAAGCAGCAGAGCGTTGCCGAGCAGCGTCCGTGGTATCAGCGGCGGCAGCAGGACGGTCGCAAGCGCAAGGCCGATCAAGGCGATCCAGGTGACGTCGACACGATCTGGCATCGTCATTTCACCAGATACAGGATCGGGAACATCACGATCCAGACCAGATCGACCATGTGCCAGAAGGCCGTTCCCGTCTCGACGCCTGATATCCCGGCTCGGCGGCAGACCACGGCGAGAATGATGATGCCGAGGCCAACGTGCAGGAGATGAAAGCCGGTCAGCAGGAAGTAGAGCGTGAAGAAGGGATTGGTCTCAAGCCCGACCCCGCGCCCGGTTTCTTCGGCGTACTCTGCGAGCTTGATCGCGATGAAAAGGCAGCCGAGCGCCATGGCGCCGAGAAGCCAGTATCGTGTCGTTGCCCGTTGTCCATTCCGCACGGCCTTGGTCGCCCGGGCCGCCGCCCAGCCGCTGGTCACCAGCACGACGGTATTGAGGCCGGCGAGATGCGAATCGAGCGTGGCCTGCCCGGCCGCGAACATCGCGGGGTGAATCGCGCGGGCGACAGAGAAGGCGCCGAGGAGCAGGCCGAAGGCGACGAGTTCGCTGAAGATCAGCACCCAGATCATGGGATCGCCGGGGAGATCCTGCAGGATTCCCCAGCCTGTTTCCTGCTGTTCGCACTCGGCCGTCGACATCGTCTTTCCGGATCAGGACACCGGTCAGACTTAGCTCGGCCACCCGGTTCCGAATTTGTTGCCGGACAAACTGGAGGACTGCAGGGCTCCTGTTTGCGCCGACACAACGTTCAGCCAGCCGTTTCGCGGTACGAACCGGCTCAGAGCTTCACGGAGCGCCGGACGATCCCATGAGCGATGCACAGATCGGGCTGATGACCGCAACACCCATCATCATTGCCTTCGCCATCGCGCTCAGGCGCATGGGCGTGCTGTCGACGGTGGGAACCGTATCGGCGGTGGGGCTCTCGATCGGGATCGCGACCGTGCTGTTCACGACGCAATCACCGCTGCCGTAGTGCTTAGGACCGTAGCCCGGATGCAGCGCAGCGCAATCCGGGAAATCTCACCAAGCGCAGAGACCCGGATTACGCTGCGCTGCATCCGGGCTACGAAGCGCTACCGCCGCTGATTGTACACGTCGATGCACACCGCGCCCAGCAGCACCAGGCCCTTGATGACCTGCTGATAGTCGATGCCGATGCCGAGGATGGACATGCCGTTGTTCATCACGCCCATGATCATGGCGCCGACCACGGCACCGCCGACTCGCCCGACACCGCCATAGGCCGAGGCGCCGCCGATGAAGCAGGCGGCAATGACGTCGAGCTCGAAGCCGAGGCCGGCCTTCGGAGTCGCCGTGTTGAGCCGCGCGGCGAAGACGAGGCCGGCAAGCGCGGCGAGCACGCCCATGTTGACGAAGGTGAGGAAGGTCAGGCGCTCCGTCTTGATGCCCGACAGGCTCGCCGCCTTGGCGTTGCCGCCGACGGCGTAGATCTGCCGGCCAATCACGGTGCGGCGGGTGACGAAGCCGTAGAGCGCGATCAGCGCGGTCATGATCACCAGCACGTTCGGCAGGCCGCGATGCGAGGCGATCAGATAGGTGAAATACAGCACGGCGCAGGCGAGCAAGATGCTCTTGCCGAGGAAGAACGCATAGGGTTCGACCTCGATGCCGTGCGACTGCTCGCGCGACCTTCCCTTGGCGCTGGCATAGACGAGCCCGAGCGCGAGAACGGCGCCGATCAGCATCGAGGTCGGATGCAGCGTGCCGGCCTCGGGCAGCAGTTCCGGAATGAAACCCGAGGACAGCTTCTGGAAGGTGGCCGGGAACGGCCCGAGCGACTGGCCCTGCAACACCGCGAGCGCTAGGCCCTTGAACACCAGCATGCCCGCCAACGTCACGATGAAGGAGGGGATCTTGAAATAGGCCACCCAATAGCCCTGCGCCGCACCGATCGCGCCACCGAGCGCGAGGCAAGCGATGAAGGCGAGCGTATAATCGACCTTGTAGGTCACCATCAGCAAGGCCGCCACGGCGCCGATGAAGCCTGCGACCGAGCCGACCGAAAGGTCGATATGGCCAGTGACGATGACCAGCAGCATGCCCAGCGCCATGATGACGATGTAGCTGTTCTGCAGCACCAAGTTGGTGAGGTTGAGCGGCTGCAGCAGCGTGCCGCCGGTCACGACCTGGAAGAACAGCATAATTGCAACCAGCGACATCAACATGCCGTAATTGCGCAAATTGTTCTTGATGAAGCTGCCGTGCCGGCGCTCCTCGGGCAGCGAAACCGTCTTGTCGGTCATAGCTGCGATCCTCCCATCTCCGCGGCCGCGGGCGCGGCGTTCCCAATGCTTCGTTCGTTGCGCATGATGGCGCGCATGATCTTTTCCTGTGTCGCCTCTGAGCCCTTGAACTCGCCGACGAAGGCGCCGTCGTTCATGACGCAGATGCGATCGCAGATGCCGAGCAGCTCGGGCATCTCCGAGGAGATCACCACGACGCCGCGGCCGGCTTCCGCAAGCTCGTTGATGATACAGTAAATCTCATATTTGGCACCGACGTCGATACCCCTGGTCGGCTCGTCCAGGATCAGGACCTTCGGGTCGGTCATCAGCCATTTCGACAGCACGACCTTTTGCTGGTTGCCGCCGGAGAGCTGGCCGGTCTCCTGGTAGACGTCGGAGCAGCGGATGCGCATGCGGTTGCGGTAGTCGCTGGCGACCTTGAGCTCGGCGATGTCGTCGATCACCCTGCCAGGTGCAACCTGGTCGAGGCTCGCCAGCGTAATGTTCTTGCGGACGTCGTCGGCAAGGATCAGGCCGAGCTGCTTGCGGTCCTCGGTGACGTAGGCTAGGCCGGCGTCGATCGCGGCGGCGACGCTCGGCAGCGCGATCTCACGGCCTTCGAGCCGGATAGTGCCGCTGATATTGGTGCCCCAGGAGCGGCCGAACAGGCTCATGGCGAACTCGGTGCGCCCTGCCCCCATAAGCCCGGCAATGCCCACGACCTCGCCGCGCTTGACACCGAAACTGACGTTCTTGATCACCTGCCGCTCGGGATGGATGGGGTGATAGACCGACCAGTTCTCGACGTCGAGCACGGGCTCGCCGATCTTCACGTTGCGCTCCGGGAAGCGGTGCGCCATATCGCGGTTGACCATGCTGCGGATGATGCGGTCTTCCTGGATCGGCTCGGCATGGCAGTCGATGCTGTCCACCGTGCGGCCATCGCGCAGCACGGTGATGTGGTCGGCGACCTTGGCGACCTCGTTCAGCTTGTGTGAGATCAGGATCGAGCCGATGCCCTGCTCGCGGAAGGTCATCAGGCGTTCGAGCAGCGCGGCGCTGTCGGCCTCGTTAAGGCTCGCGGTCGGCTCGTCCAGGATCAGCATCCGCACCCGCTTGGACAGCGCCTTGGCGATCTCGACGAGCTGCTGCTTGCCGACGCCGAGATCGGTGATCAGCGTATCCGGCGATTCCTTCAGGCCGACCTGCGCCAGCAGCTCGCGCGTGCGCCGGTAGACCTCGTCGCGGTCGATCACCCCCAACTTCGACGGCGGATGCGACAGGAAGATGTTCTCCGCGATCGACATCAGCGGGATCAGCGCCAGCTCCTGATGGATGATGATGATGCCCAGCGCCTCGGAATCATTGATGTCGCGGAAGCGGCGCTCCTCGCCCTCGAAGACGATGGTGCCCTCGTAGCTGCCGTGCGGATAGACCCCGCTCAGCACCTTCATCAGCGTCGACTTGCCGGCGCCGTTCTCGCCGACGAGCGCATGGATCTGCCCGGCGCGAACCGAGAAGTTGACGTCGCGCAATGCCTGCACGCCGGCAAAGCTCTTGCTGACGTTGCGCATCTCCAGCATGGCGGTCATGGCTTTGGTGTCCCTTGCGTTACTTCGTCTCTCCCCGCGTGCGGGGAGAGGTTGACTGATATCGCTGCATCCACATCGTCATTGCGAGCGCAGCGAAGCAATCCAGACAATTTCCGCGGTGGCAGACTGGATTGCTTCGCTGCGCTCGCAATGACGGAGTGCATACCAACCACTGCCCGTATGGAAAGAGGCCCCTCACCCTAACCCTCTCCCCGCAAGCGTGGAGAGGGGAAAAAGAGAGAGTCTTACTGGAACTGCGACTTCTTGTAGTAGCCGCTGTCGACCAGGGTCTTCTCCCAATTGTCCTTGTAGACCACAACCGGCTTCAGCAGATAGGACGGCACGGTCTTGACACCGTTCTCGTAGGTCTTGGTGTCGTTGACGGTGACCTGCTTGCCGGCGAGCGCGGCGTCGACCATGTCAGCGGTCACCTTGGCGAGGTCGCGGGTGTCCTTGAAGATGGTCGAGTACTGGTCGCCGCGCAGCATGGCCTTGATCGAGGGCACTTCGGCATCCTGGCCCGAGATGATGGGCATCGGCTGGCCGGCACTCCCGTAGCCGACGCCCTTCAGCGAGGAGATGATGCCGATCGAGAGGCCGTCATAGGGCGACAGCACGGCGTTGACCTTCTTGTTGCCGTAGTAGGCGCTGAGCAGGTTGTCCATGCGGGCCTGCGCCGTGGCGCCGTCCCAGCGCAGGGTCGCGACCTTATCCATGCCCATCTGGCCGGACACGACGACGAGCTTGCCGCTGTCGATATACGGCTTCAGCACGCTCATGGCGCCGTTGTAGAAGAAGTAGGCATTGTTGTCGTCGGGCGAGCCGCCGAACAGCTCGATGTTGAAGGGGCCCTTGCCGTCCTTCAGGCCGAGACCTTGCACGATCGACTCCGCCTGGAGCACGCCGACCTGGAAGTTGTCGAAGGTCGCGTAATAGTCGACGTTCGGCGTGCCGCGGATCAGGCGGTCATAGGCGATCACGGTGATGCCTTTTGCTTTCGCCTGCTTGAGCACGTCGGACAAGGTGGTACCGTCGATCGCGGCGATCACCAGCGCCTTGGCGCCCTTGGTCACCATGTTCTCGACCTGGGAGAGCTGGTTCGGGATGTCGTCCTCGGCATATTGCAGGTCGGTGTTGTAGCCGCGCTCCTTCAGCACCTTGACCATGTTATTGCCGTCGTCGATCCAGCGCGCCGAGGACTTCGTCGGCATGGCGATGCCGACCGTCGCCTTCTGGGCGAAGGCAGCGACGCCTGTGGCCATCGTGGCGGCACTGGCCAACGCCAGCGCGAGAAATGTTGTCTTCAGTTTCAGCATGTTTCACTCCCTTTGGGTGTCAGACTTTCTTCGTGGTGTCGAGAACGACGGTCGTGTACGGCTTGGGCCTCCTATGCCAGCTTGACGTCGGGTTCCGCGCGTCCGCGCGCGGCTGCTTCGAGCAGAAAGGTGCAGCCGGCTTGCGGATCGGCAGCGCGTGCCGCCGTGTCCATATCCTGCCAGGCCGACGTGACGAGCAGGCGCGACAGGTCGGGGCCGACGAAGGCGGGGCAGCTCGCCTGCTTCGCCGGCACGCTAAGCGAACGCAGGCGCTCGCCTTGCGGCGAGTAGACGTCGATCCGGCTCGCGCCCCAGCACGCATTCCAGATCTGCCCGTCGGCGTCGCATACCGAACCGTCGAGACCGCCGATGCCGCTGTGGCGCAACAGCACCTCCGGCTCGCCGCGCGGCAGGCCGGTCGCGGGGTTGAGCGGCACGGCATAGAGCACCGCACGCGGCGTGTCGGTGAAGTAGCCGGTGGCGCCGTCGGGCGAGAAGCAGATCGAATTGGGAATGCTGATGCCGGGAAACAGCGTCGAGATCTTGCCGCGATGAAGCGCGTAGATCGCGCCCGCCTTCGGCTCGGCTTTCTTGCCCATAGTGCCGATCCAGAACGTACCCGATTGATGCACGCGGCAATCGTTTGAGCGCGTCATCGGATTGTCCGCTTCGAGCGGACAGAACAGCGTCATCGAACCATCAGCGAGCTTGCGAATGTAGAGGCCATCTTCGGCGACGATCAGCTGCCGCTCGGCGTCGATACGCCCCAGCGCGCTCGCCATCCGCCCGAGCGCGTGGCTGCGGACAGTGCCGGTGCCGAGTTGCGCCTCGAACAGCTTGCCTTCGCGAATGTCGAACCACCAGGCCGTGTCGGTGGTCACGTCATAGGTCGGACCTTCGCCGAGATGGCAAGGATGATCCGAGAGGACAGTCGTTGGCACCTGCTCCATCATGGCGACCTCACTGAAAAGCGATAGACCGTGTGATGGCGATAGACCCCTCCGGGATAGAGGCGCGGGCTCGGGAAATCCGGCCGGTTCGGCGCGTCGGGCCAGATGTGCGGCTCCAGGCACATGGCGTCCGATTGCCGGATCAGCTTGCCGCCCTTGCCGGACATCGTACCGTCGAGATAATTGCCCGAATAGACCTGAAGTCCGGGCTGATCGGTGAGCAGCTCCATGATGCGCCCGGAGCGCGGCGCCTCCAGCCGCGCCGCGAGCGCAAGCTTGCCGTCGCGCCCGAGACAATAGGTGTGGTCGTAGCCCCTGCCGTTTTGCAATTGCGGGTCGCCTTCGCGGATGCGCTCGCCCACCGGCCACGGTTTGCGGAAATCGAACGGCGTGCCGGCCACGCTGCGCGGCGACTCCGGCAGCGGAATGGCGGTGGCATCTATGGCGAGGAATTGCTCGGCGGCGACCATCAGGCGGTGGTCGAGAATGGACGTCTCTGACGTCGCACCCTCGAGATTGAAGAAGCTGTGGTTGGTCAAATTGACGACGGTCGGCCGGTCGGTCCGCGCTTCCATCAGCAGCGACAGCTCGGTCGGCCCGGTGATGCGATAGGTCACGCGAACGTCGAGCCTACCGGGATAACTCTCCTCCCCGTGCGGGCTGACATAGGTGAGCGTCACCGCGGGCTCGGCGCCTCCGTCGATCTCCGCGATCTCCCAGAGCTTGCGATCAAAACCCTCGAGCCCGCCGTGCAACGCATTCGGACCGTTGTTGACCGCTAGCTGCACCGTCTCGCCTTGAAGCGAAAACTGTCCCTTGGCGATGCGGTTGGCATAGCGGCCGACGGTGGCGCCCAGAAACTTCCGTTCGGCGAGATAGCCGGCGAAGGCATCATGGCCAAGCACGACGTCGTCATATCCGCCGTTGGCATCCGGCGCGATCAACGCCTGCAGCACCGCGCCGTAGCTGATGATGCGCGCCTCGAAGCCGCCCTCCCCGCGCAGCACGACGCGCTCGACCTCGCGGCCGTCGGGCAGCGTCCCGAACACGTCTCTTGTGATTGTTGATGCGGCCATGCTCAATCCACAAACGGTTCGACGATCGTGCGCTTGCCGAGCAGGAAGGCGTCGGCGACGAGACGGAGCGGCGTCAGATCGACGTCACTTGCGCCGGTTGCTGCGAGCGCGACGAAGCGTCGGTAGAGCCCGCGATATTCCTCATCGGGCCCTTCGACAAGCACCTTGCCGTCGACGGCCATGCGCGCGCCACCGCTGGACAGCGTCAGCCGGCCCTGATCGGTTTCGACGAGGATATCCCAGCTCTGCGGCCCGGTCTGGCGGAAGTCGAACTCGGCGGTCACGGGCAGGCCGCTGATATCCGTCAGGTTCACGTTCGCCGCGATCGGCGCCTGGCAATTGGCTGGAAAGGCCAGCTCGGCCGCGGTGACGAACACGGGCTTCGGCAGAATCCTGGTCAGGATCGACAGCGCATTGATGCCCGGATCGAACACGCCGAGGCCGCCGGGCTCCCAGATCCAGCCCTGCCCGGGATGCCAGACACGCACGTCTTCCTTCCAGCTGATGTGAACGGATTTGATGTGCCGATCAGTGAGCCATTGCCGGGCCGGCTCCACCGCCGGCGCATAGCGCGAATGCCAGGTCGCAAACAATGTCCGCTTCGCACCCGCCGCCATCGCGATCAACGGATCAAGCTCGGCAACGCCGTTGCCCGGCGGCTTCTCCAGCATGACGTGCTTGCCGGCGGCGAGCGCCGCCGCGGCCTGGGCCCGTCGCACCTGCGGCGGCGTGCAGAGCGAGACCGCGTCGATCGGCGGCCCCTTCTGAAGCAATTCCTCGATGGTCGCAAAATGCGGCACCCCCTGCAGCGAGGCGTTGCGGCTCGCCACGGCGGCAAGCGTTGCGCCCGGTGTGGCGGCGATCGCCGCCACATGCTGGTCCCGCGCGATCTTGCCGAAGCCGACGATGGCGATGCGAAGGTCTGTCACGCTTGTTCTCCAGTGTCGGCCGACGGTGGCGGCTCGGCCGGGGCGGTTTCGATCGCCGTACTGTCATGGCGGCGCATGCCGTTGTGAATGACATAGACCATGGCCTCGGATGCGGCATGGGCATCGCCCGCGACGATGGCATCGACGATCTTCTGATGCCAGAGCAGCACGGTATCGCGATCCTCCGGCTCGACCGGAGCGCTGAGCAGGAAAGAGGCGCGCAGCGCTGCTTCAATGACATGCCCAATCGAGCGCATGAACAGATTGCCCGAGGCACGCGCCACGGCAACATGAAGCGCGAGATCTGCATCTGCAAAACCGACCGAGTCGGACGCTTCATGCCGCATCCGATCCATGCTGCGGCGCAGCTCGCTGATGTCTTGCTCGGATCGCTGTGTTGCCGCCAGCATCGCCGCGCGCGGCTCCACGGCGAGACGGATCTCGGCGAGGTCGTCAAGGAAGCGCTTGTCGATGCCGGCATCGAGGTGCCAGGCCAGCACGTCTGCGTCGAACATGTTCCAGGCACCTCGCTCGCGCACGACGGTGCCGACCCGCGCCTTGGTGGTGAGCAGGCCCTTGGCGACCAGCGTCTTGACGCTCTCGCGCAGCACCGGCCGCGACACGCCGAACATTGCGATCATCTCGGCATCCCCCGGCAGGCGCGTGCCTTCCGCATAGCGGCCGGCGATGATGTCGACGCCGATCGAACGCGCCACCTCCGCATGGTTGGAATGGGCCCGCCGCGTCGGGATGACGACGATCCGCGAGGTCATGACGCCGCTCCCGCATGCTTCGCCGCCGGCCGGCGCGCAAGCGCGACCAGCCCCTGCAGCAGGACAATGAAGGCGAATAGAAGCACGCCCGAGGTGCGGGGGATCAGCAAGAGCTTTGGCGCGGTGCAGGAGGTCGACTTCATGCTGAGACGGACGTTTCGGCCGCGCGCCAGCCGGATTCCGATCCAATCTGCGAGAAGCCGATCGTGAGCTGGGCGCTGGCCGGCGTCGCGAGCAACAAGGCGGCCATGGCGCTGGCCGCACAGAGAGCTTTAGGGGGCATCAGGCGCGTCTCCCAAGATGTTTTATCCGGGGGCGCCGATTGGTAGCATGGCACCCACAGGCCGGCCTTCGCACCAGCGGCGGGCACTATTTCACGGAAGTTGAGTTCCGACTAGTCATATTATTTGACTATTTGGAGCAAAGCAGGCGAGGTGGGGCGAGCTGAGTTATGACACGTTCAGCGCGATTTTGCTCCCTTCATGCAACGGAGGGATGAAAAAATTAGGCGGCGCGATGGAGCCTCAGCTGTCAGCGGGGCGAAGGTGCGCCCCCGCTTGCGGGAGGCGAAGGGCAGCAGCGCTAGATCAGCTTCCGCTGCGCCAGGTTCTTCATCAGTGCGCCGATGCCGAACGTCCAGGGCTCGCACTCGTCGCTGGTGCGCATGCGGTTGACGAGCTTGCCGAGCTGAGGCGCTGCGATAGTGACAATGTCGTCGCGCTTGTGGGTGAATCCCTGCCCCGGCGCATCGCGATCCTTCACGGGTGCGAACATGGTGCCGAGGAACAGCACGAAGCCGTCAGGATATTGATGCACCTTGCCGATGGTCTGCGCGACGAGATCGGTCGGATCGCGGCTGATCTTGCTGATCGAGGAATGGCCGTCGAGAACGAAGCCGTCCGCGCCCGTGACATTCAGGCTGATGTCCAGCCTGCGCGCGTCGTCGAGCGTGAAGGTGTCGTCGAACAGGCGCAGCAGCGGGCCGATCGAGCAGGACGCGTTGTTGTCCTTGGCCTTCGACAACAGCAGCGCCGAGCGGCCCTCGAAGTCGCGCAGGTTCACGTCGTTGCCGAGCGCGCCCCCGACGATCTCGCCGCGGCTCGACACGAACAGCACGAGCTCGGGCTCGGGATTGTTCCAGGTCGATTTCGGGTGCAGGCCGGCATCCATGCCGGTGCCGACCGACGACAAGGTGGGCGCCTTGGTGAAAACCTCGGCATCCGGACCGATGCCGACCTCAAGATATTGGCTCCAGGCATTCTGATCGATCAGCACTTGCTTCAGGTGCATCGCCTGATCCGAGCCCGGCTTGAGCTTTGACAGATCGTCGCCGATCAGGCGCGTCACTTCTTTCCGGATCGCTTCGGCCGAGGCCGGATTGCCCTTGGCGCGCTCTTCGATGACACGTTCGAGCATCGAGATCGCAAAGGTGACCCCGGCGGCCTTCAGCGTCTGGAGATCGACGGGCGCGAGCAGCCAGGCCTTTTGGGGATCGCGCCCGTCCGGCGGGGTGTTGGCCACGATCGCCTCGAGATCACCGATGCGCTCGCCCTTGGTGGCGGCAAGCGCCTTGGCGGGATCGTCCATCTCGCAGAGCGCGCTGATGGTCGGAAATTTTGCTGTGACGTCATACACGCCGTCACCGCGCACGGCGACGATGGCCGGACCGTTGACCTGCGGCAGCCAGACGCGGCCGACCAGCGTTCCCTTCGTGCCGTCCTCGGGGAGAAGGTCCTTTACAGTCAATGTCGTCATGGCCGCGTCCTCGCTGTTCTAAGGAACGGCCGCATTCGCAGCGGCCGTTCCCGTGAGCGAAGACCAATAAACGTCTGGCGCTGGAAGTCCAGAGCGGCGACGCGCCGTGCAATTATGCCCCTGCCCGCGCCTTTCGCGCTGCAATCTGGTGCAGTGCCCAGCGCGCATTCTTGCGGACATCAGGATCAGGATCGTCGGCGATCACGGCCAGGAATGCCTCGCCGTCAGGGTGGCCGATCTCACCTAGCGCGGCGGCGGCCTCTTTGCGCAAATTCGCCTGGTCGTGATTGACGCAATTGCCGATCGGCCGCACCGCGCGTTCGATCTTCATCTTGCCAAGGCTGCGGATCGCCTTCAGCCGCACCTGCCAGAACTCGTCCGCGAGGCAGCCGACGAGCTGATCAGCCGCGATTGCACCATTCACGTTGAGACCCAGCGTCTCCGCTGCCATCTCGCGGACCATCCAGTCGGCATCCTTCAGCGCGCGGGTGATGGTCTCCGCCGCCGGCTTCATCTGCGAAAAGGCCAATGCGCTCACGGCGGCGCGGCGCACATGGGCATCGGGATCGTTGATCAGCGCGGTTAGCGCCGGAATGGATTCTTCCAGCTTGAGAAAGCCGATCACGCCGATCGCCTGCACACGGACGGCGGCGTCAGGGTCCTGGAGCGCTTCCAGCGCGGGCTTGAGTGTATCCCTGCGGCGCAGTTCCTTCAGCGCGCGCAGAGCGCCCATGCGGACGAAAGCGTGGGTATGCCTGACCAGCGGCAGGATCGCGTCGGCGCAGGCGGGATCCTTGAATTCAGCCATGCTGTCGGCCGCAGCCGCCGCGACGATCCTCTCGGGATCGACGAGCAGCTTCACCAGCGCGCTTGCTGCCTCCGGTCCGTCGAACTCGCCGAGCGCCATCGCGACCTGCTGGCGCACACCGGCATCGGGATCGGTGACCATTTTGGCGAGATGTGCGACCGCGGCGGGATCGCCGGAATGACCGAGTGCAATGATGGCGACGCGGCGTTCGGCGGGATCGGCCGCCTGCAGCCGCTCGTCGGCGTCTTCGAGATCGTCATAGGATTCGAACGGGCTCGACATGATCACCTCAACAGATAGGGAATGTTGACGGTGACGGCGCCGGTCGGACAATCCGCTTCGCAGGGCATGCAATACCAGCACTCGTCATAGGCCATGTAGGCCTTGTTGGTCATGTCGCTGATGCGCAGCACGTCGAGCGGGCAGACATCGACGCACACCGTGCAGCCCTTGTCCGCGATGCATTTGGCGTCGTCGACCACCACCGGAACCGATGTCTGATAGGACGCGAGAGGCATGTGATGTCTCCTGTTGGCTATGTTCTGGTGGATCAGGCCGAGGCGCGAATGCGCTGCTTGTCGTAGAGGTCCTTCTCGTCGTCCGCGATCGGCACGACATAGGGCTCGACTGCGCGCTTCTCGCTGGTCATCCTGCCGTCCTGCTTGGACAGCAGCGTGTGGCAAAACCAGTTCTCATTGTCCTTCTCCGGGAAGTCCGTCCGCCAGTGATAGAGACCCCAGCGGCTCTCTTCGCGATAGAGCGAAGCGTGTGCGGCCATATCGGCGCAGTCCAGGATCGACTGCACTTCGAGCGCGCGCAGCAATTCGTGCGCGTTGCGCGCGATCATGCGCTCCTGCATATCCTCACGCGCTTCGGCGAGCCGCCGCATGCCGAGCTCATATTTGCGCGTGACCTTTGGCGGCTGGAGGTAGTCGTTGACCAGGCGGCGGGTCTTGTACTCGATCTGGTTCGGCGGAATGCCGTCCTCGCGCTTGGTCGGCGCCATCACGCGGTCGCGTTCCATGGCGACCTCGGCCGCGTCGAACTCCGCGAAATCATGGTTGTCGGCGAACTCCATCGCGTCGATGCCTGCGACCGAGCCGTTGGTGAAGGCGCCGAGCATGTAATTGTGCGGGACGCTCGCCATGTCGCCGGCGGCATAGAGGCCGGGTACGGTGGTGCGGGCATTGTCGTCGACGAACACGCCTGACGCGCTGTGGCCGGAGCAGAAGCCGATCTCGGAGATATGCATCTCGATGGACTCACTGCGGTAGTCGACCCCGCGCCCCTGCTGGAACAGGCCGCGCGTCGGACGCTCGACCTTGTGCAGCGTGGATTCGATCTCGGAAATCGTGTCGGGGTGGAGATGCTTGAGCTGGAGGAACACCGGACCCTTGCCCGAGAGGAGCTCGTTGTAGAACTCCAGCATCATCTGGCCGGACCAGTAGTCGCATTCGATGAAGCGCGAGCCTTCGTTGTTTGCCGTATATGCGCCGAACGGGCCGGCGACATAGGCGCAGGCCGGGCCGTTATAGTCCTTGATCAGCGGGTTGATCTGGAAGCATTCGAGGTTCGCGAGCGCTGCGCCGGCGTGATAGGCCATGGCGTAACCGTCGCCGGAATTGGCGGCGTTCTCGTAGGTGCCGAACATGTAGCCGGACGTCGGCAGACCGAGGCGACCGGCGGCGCCCATGCAGAGGATCACGGCCTTGGCCTTGATCACCAGCATCTCGGCGGTCCGCGTATTGACGCTGATGGCCCCGGCGATGCGGCCGTCGGCCGATTTGACCAGGCGCGTCGCCATGTAGCGGTTGGAAATGAGGATGCGGGCGCGGCGGAGCTGACGGTACAGCGCCTTCTTCACGGTCTCGCCGTTCGGCATGGGCAGAACGTAAGTGCCGATGTGGTGCACCTTCTTGACGGCATAGTCGCCGTTCTCGTTCTTCAGGAAGCGGATGCCGAAACTGTCGAGCTCCTCGATGATGCTGTAGCAGTTCTGCGCGTATTTATAGACCGCCTTCTGGTCGACGATGCCGTCATTGGCGATGGTGATTTCCTTGGTGTACTGCTCGGGCGTCGCGTAACCGGGGATGACGGCGTTGTTGAGCCCATCCATACCCATCGAGATCGCGCCGGAGCGCTTGACGTTCGCCTTCTCGAGCAGGACGACATTGGCCTTCGGGTTCTTCAGCTTCGCCTTCAGTGCCGCCATCGGGCCGGCTGTGCCGCCGCCGATCACCAGCACATCGCAGGAAACTTCCGAAAGTCCGTCGACGATCTGATCTAGTGCCATCGCTTGCTCCTGGTTCGCCGATCCCGGCGCCTTTGCGTCAGATTTGTTCAGGGGGCGTCGCCGCGATAGCAATTAGTTGTCGCTGGGACGCGATTTGTAGCTCAGCGCTCGACGAAGGCTTTTTCGATGACGAAATGGCCGGGCTGGCTATGGTTGCCCTCGACAAAGCCGCGCGCCGCGAACATCGCGTGGAGTTCCTCGAGCATCGCCGGGCTGCCGCACAGCATGATGCGGTCAGTTTCGATGTCGAGGCTCGCTTGTCCGATATCCTCGAAGAGCTGGTTCGAGGCGATCAGGTCGGTGATGCGGCCGCGATTCCGGAACGGCTCGCGGGTGACGGTCGGGTAGTAGACGAGCTTGTCGCGGATCAAGGGGCCGAAGAATTCGTGATTGCGCAGGTCCTCGACGAGGTGCTCGCCATAGGCGAGTTCCGAGACCTGGCGGCAGCCATGGGCGAGCACGATGGTCTCGTAATTCTCATAGACGTCGGGGTCCTTGATCAGGCTGGCGAAGGGCGCCAGGCCCGTTCCAGTTGAAAGCAGCAGCAGGCGTTTTCCCGGAATGAGGTTGCCGGTGATCAGCGTGCCCGTCGCCTTGCGACCGACCAGGATGATGTCGCCTTCCCTTATCTTCTGAAGGCGAGAGGTGAGCGGGCCGTCCTGCACCTTGATCGAGAAGAATTCGAGCGCCTCCTCGTGATTGGCGCTGGCCATGCTGTAGGCCCGCATCAACGGCTTGCCCCCGACCTCCAGACCAATCATTGCGAACTGGCCGTTCTGGAAGCGGAAGCCGGGATCGCGCGTCGCGGTGAAGCTGAACAGGGAATCGGTCCAGTGCCTGACCGACAGAACCGTTTCCTTCTGAAATGCACTCATCGTCTCTCCTTGGTCATCGATGACGCGCAAGGTTTCGGAGAGAGGAGAGTCCGGCAATTCTGAAGTGAAATTCCCGGTGGATTAGTTTCACATTTCGCGTGGGTTGCTCGAAGAACAGGCTCGCGATCCCGCCCGCACCGGCAATTAGTTGCTATTCGTGCGTTCCCGTCTCGACGTAGAATGAAGTCAGAGGTTCGTCATGATAATGACATTGGTGGCACCGACCGTTGCCGGCTACGAAGCCAGCGCCGATCTCGCTTCGCTCCTGGTCCGCACGGCGCAGGACGACGCGCTCAGCGTTTCTGCCGAAACACTCCGCCTCTCCTGCAAATGCGCCCATTGCACCCGCGCCCGCTTCGACGGCCGCTTCCCCAAAGCGTTTCCGGGAATTGCGATCACCGACATCGGCGATCTCGGCTATGGGCTGAACATCTCGTTCTCGGATGGGCACAACCGGGGAATATATCCGAAGTCGTATCTGCTGAACTTGGCGGGGCGGTGACCCGGTCTTCGGTGTCATTTCCCCGCGCGAGGCGTCTGCCCCCATCTGGCACGGACATTGCTCCTCTTTAGAACGATTTGAACGTTCGGGAGGCAGGCGATGTTGCAGGCGGCGAATGCGGTGCGCGGGGCTGTTCCCGCAGCGATACGGCCTGCCGGCAGCTCCTCGCTACTGCTCACCGAGAACCAGCAATGGATCGGCGGTCCACCACCGTTGATGGACAAGCTCTCACCTCGCGAGCGCGAGTTGGTGCTAAAGCAGGGCCGCCGCAAGGTCCTCAACCGCGGCCAGACGCTGTTCAGCCAGGGCGGCAAGCATGACGGCATCTGGCTGATCGAGAGCGGCCGCATCCGCGTGTTCTACACCTCGCCACTTGGACGCGAAATCACGCTGGCCTATTGGCATGTTGGCAATTTCGTCGGCGGTCCCGAAGTGTTCGAAGGCACCGTACATCAATGGTCCGGCGTTGCCTCCAGTAATTGCAGCGTCGTGCACCTGCCCGGAAAGGAACTGCGGTCCCTTGCTACAGAGATCCCGAACCTCGCGATTGGCCTGATCGAAGGCCTGACGTTCAAGGGCAAATGCTATTCGGCGCTGGCCCAGATGCTGGGGACGCGCTCGATCACGCAACGTCTCGCCCATCTCTTGCTGCATCTCGTCGAGCTCTACGGCGTCGAGGATGCCGACGGCACGGTGATCGCCGCGGCCTTCACCCACGCCGACATCGCCCACATGGTCGGCGCCACCAGGCAATGGGTCACGATCAGCCTGAAGCGGATGCAGGAGAAGGGAATCGTGCTGACCAAACGGTCGCAGATCGTGGTCTGCCGGACCGACATTCTCGAGGAGATGCGCGGCCAGGCGACGGATTGAAGGGGGCCCGCGACCATGGCCGATGCACAGGCAAGCGGCTTTATAGTGCAGGACTGCCCAAGGAGTATGCAATCAGCTTTTCCCGGCAACTAATCGACTGCGGCGGCCACTCCGGATTTGCCCTGCTTGCGCCCTCCCCCAATCATGGCACCCACAGCACATCCAACCGAATGAGGATGAGAATGGTCCGCCATCTTCCCACGCTCTCGATCGCGATGTCGGTGACGTCGCTGGCGCTGCTCGTCGCGCAGCCGGCTTCTGCGGAAACCGTCAAGCTCGGCATCGGAACGCAGGATACCACGACCAACACGGTCACCGCAGGCGTCGTCATCCGCCAATTGCAACTGCTCGAGAAGTACCTGCCGAAGGACGGCAAATACGCCAACATCAAGTTCGAGCTCGAATGGCAGAACTTCACCTCCGGTCCGCCCGTCACCAACGCGATGATGGCGAACAAGCTGCAGATCGGGATGATGGGCGACTACCCGCTCATCGTGAACGGATTCACCTTCGAGAGCAATCCGGAGAGCAAGAGCCGCCTCGTCGGCATCGCCGCCTACAGCCTGTCCGGCTCGGGCAACGGCCTCGTCGTCCACAAGGACTCACCCTATTACGACCTCGCCGATCTCAAGGGTAAGCTCGTCAGCGTGCCTTTCGGCTCCGCCGCGCACGGCATGGTGCTGAAAGCGATGCAGGATCGCGGCTATGCGTCCGATTTCTTCCAGCTCGTCAGCCAGAGCCCGGAGGTCGGCTCGACCAATCTGCAGGAGAAGAAGATCGACGGGCACGCCGATTTCGTCCCCTTCGCCGAGCTGTTGCCGTTCCGCGGCTTCGCGCGGAAGATCTTCGACGGCGTCGAAACGAACTTGCCGACCTTCCACGGCATCGTGGTTCGCACCGACTTCGCCGAAAAATATCCCGAGGTCGTCGTCGCCTATTTCAAGGCGCTAATCGCCGCCAATCAGTGGCTGCGCGCGGATCCCAAGCTGGCCGCCGAGAAGATCCAGGAATGGACCGGCATCAACAAGGAGGTCGTCTACATCTTCTTAGGGCCCAGCGGCAATATGACGACCGATCCGACGATCAAGCCAGCGCTGATCGATGCGGCCACGACCGACGTCAAGGTGCTACAGAATCTCGGCCGCATGAAGGAGTTCGATCCGAAGAAATGGGTCGACGACAAATACATCCGCAAGGCCTATGCCGAAATGAAGCTCGACTACAACGCCCAGCTCGCGAGCACCAGCAACTATGAGATCTCGGGCGAGGACAGCTTCTGCAAGAAGCCCATCACCGATCCGCGCAAGGCGGGCGAAGTTTGGGTCGACGGTGCCGGCATCATGCCCTTCTCGTCCGCCAGCTGCACGCTCGGCGCCTATGCCGACTACAAGGCCAAGGGCAAGAAGATCAACGTCGCCTACGTCTTCGACACCACGCGCGGCATCAAGCTGTTCGCCGATCAGGCCTTCTTCGCGGTCGGCAATAGCGAGGTCGCCCCGTTCCTGCTGAAGAAGGACGCCGAAGCCTACGCTGCCAAGATCAGCGGCAAGGTGCTCGGCTTCGATGAAGCGATGAAGGCCGCCGTCGGCGGAGGCAAGACGTGAGCAGCCCCGCCCTCGTCAGACAGCCCGAGGACAGCATGCCGGCAACAGCACTTGCTGAGGCGGGCTCCGCGCCCGCCGCCATCATCCGGCCTTCGACGCCGCCTTCCTTCGCCACACTGGGGTTGCGCTGGTACCGGCTCAATCGGGCAGGTCTGCGCGCGGCGGCAATCGGCGTGATTTCGCTGCTCGCCTTTCTGCTGGTCTGGCATCTGCTCACGACCTATCGGGTCGTGTTCTTCGTGCGCTTCACCAACGTGCCCTCGCCGCTCGCGGTCTATGACAGCTTCATAAAGGCGATTCACGATCCTAAATTCCTGATGCACATCCTGCTCAGTTGCCGGCGCATCTTCATCGGATTCTCGCTCGCGGCGATCGTCGGCGTGCCGCTCGGCCTGATCATGGGGCGCTTCAAGCTGGTGCATGAGGTGATTTTCCCAGTCGCCGAAGTGCTGCGGCCGATCCCGGCAATCGCCTGGGTGCCGATGGCGATCATGCTGTGGCCGACCAACGAGCAGAGCATCGTCTACATCACCTTCCTCGGTTCGTTCTTCCCGATTCTCGTCAACACCCTGCACGGCATGTCGCTGGTCGACCCCGTGCTGGTACGCGCCGCACAATGTCTCGGCGCGCGCGAACGCTCGATCTTTCGGGAGGTCTATTTCCCAGCCTCGCTGCCGCACATCTTCACCGGCCTCACCGTCGGCATGGGCGTCGCCTGGGTGTCGCTGATCGCGGCCGAGATGATCTCCGGTCAGTACGGCATCGGTTACTTCACCTGGGAAGCTTATTCGCTGGTCCAATATGCCGACATCGCGCTCGGCATGATCGCGATCGGGGTGCTCGGCCTCGGATCGAGCCTGCTGATCCGGGGCGCGGGGCAATTGGTGATGCCGTGGAGATCGACATGAGCGAGGTGCTAGCGAACAGCCCAAAAGGCCACATCGAAGTCAAGAACTTCTCCCTCGCCTACGAGACCATCGAGGGCGCGGTGCAGGCTGTCACCGACACGCAGATCCATGTGCGGCCCGGCGAGTTCGTGTCGATCGTCGGCCCGTCCGGCTGCGGAAAGTCGACGCTGCTCAATGCGGTCGCAGGCTTCCTCAAGCCGACGACCGGTGTAGTTACCGTCGACGGCGAGCGGGTAAACGGTCCGAGCGCCGAACGCGGCATGGTGTTTCAGCAATATTCTCTTTTTCCGTGGAAAACCGTGCGCGAGAACGTCGAGTTCGGCCTGAAGATGCGCGGCATGCCGCGCTCGCAGCGCGAACGCGCCGCGCGCACGCTGTTGGGGCTTGCGGGACTCGAAGCGTTCGAAAAGCATTATCCGGAAAAGCTCTCCGGCGGCATGAAGCAGCGCGTCGGCATCGTCCGCGCGCTCGCGACGGGACCGAAAGTGCTGTTGCTGGACGAGCCCTTCGGCGCGCTCGACGCGCAGACGCGCGTCATCATGCAGCAGATCCTCACCAATATGTGGCAGCGGCTGAAGATCTCGGTGCTGTTTGTCACCCACGACATTGACGAAGCCATCTTCCTGTCCGACCGCGTCTATTGCATGACCGCGCGGCCGGGCTCGATCAAGGCGGAGATCCCGATCCCGCTGGAGCGGCCGCGGCAGCAATCGATGATGATGTCGTCGGAATTCTTGGCGCTCCGCCGCGGGCTGATGTCGCTGATCCGCGAAGAGAGCCTGAAGGCGATGGGCGGCGAGATCAACGACTTGGGCATGCAGGGGCTGAACATCGAGCTGCACGGCCACTCGCTCGCGGACGTGATTTAGCTTACCGCTCGCAGCAATGACGGTCTCGTAGGGTGGGCAAAGCGAAAGCGTGCCCACGGTTCTCCGTCTCTTATAGAACCGTCGGCACGGCGCTTGCGCCCCTTTGCCCACCCTACTGCAGCTTTGCCCTGATCACTTGAACCAGTGCACCAGCGCGATGCTGATCCCCAGCAGCAGCAGCAGCGACAGCGTCACGGCCGCCGTCACCCGGCCGCCGACATTGGCGAGCACGCGCACGTCGACGCCAAGGCCGAGGGCGGCCATCGAGACCACCGTGAGAAAGCTCGTGATCGTCGTCACGGGGCCAACCACCGTCGCCGGCACGATCTCCAGCGAGCGCAGGGTCGCAAGCGCAAGGAAGCCGAGGATGAACCAGGGGACCAGGCGGAAGAAGCCGACGCTGGTTTTCTTGGCATCGCTCTGCCAGCGCGAAGCGACCAGCGACAGGCCGACGACGACCGGGCCGAGCATCAGGACACGCATCAGCTTCACCAGCGTGCCGATCTGGGTTGAGACGAGACCTGCCGGCACCGTCGCGGCGAGCACCTGCGGCACTGCGTAAACGGTGAGCCCGGCGAGAATGCCGTACTGCGTTGCGGACAATTGGAGCAGCGGGATCAGCAGCGGCAGGCCCAGCACCATCATCACGCCAAGGATCGCCGTAAAGGAGATCGAGGATGCAATCTCGTCGTTGCTGGCGCCGATGATGGGCGCCACCGCGGCGATGGCGGAATTGCCGCAGATCGAGTTGCCGCAGGCGATCAGGATCGACAGCCGCGTCGACAGGCCGAGTAGCCGGCTGAGGCCGAAGGAGACGCAGAGCGCGACCACGACGACCGCGGCGATGGAGGCGAGCAGCGCAATGCCGGAAGCCGCGATCGCGGCAAAGCTGATGGAGGCCCCGAGCAGCATCACCGCGACTTCCAGCAGTTGCTTGGCGCTGAAGGCGATGCCGGCCTGCCACCGCGGGGCCGGCTTCCAGAAGCTGCGCACCGCCATGCCGAGCAGAATCGCCATGACCAGCGCCTCGACATAGGGGTGCTCGAACATGCCCAGTTCGGCCCGCTCGAGCAGGGCCGACACACCGGCCACGAGAACGCAGAGGAGGATGCCCGGAATCAGCGCCGCAATACGGCCCGCGGTGGTGACCGGCTTGGAATCGGCCGGGCTGGATGCTTGATTCTGCGACACAAATCTCTCCCCAAGGAGAAAGATTTATACGCACCACGACCCGATTGGGAAATATGTTTTCGACATATCAGGGCCGAGAGAAGTTCTGTCCTCGGACCGGAATAAACGGCCTCAGAAGATCAGGTTCTTGGCCAGCGAGGCGACGCGGCTGAAACCGTCATAGATGCCGGGCTCGAAAAAGGCTGCACGGGCCAGCACGATGCCCGCGACCAGCGACCAGAACACGGTGGTGCCGGCCCGCAGCAGGAGCTTCGAGGCGCGCGACTTCGGCTGTGTGTCCGTTGCGGACACCAGTTGCTCGCCGAAGGGCTCAAATCCAGTGCGTTCCATGGCTGCCGATCCACCAATTTCTGGCGGAAATGTCGTCGTTTCGGCTGCAAACAGCAATGGAAGCGATTGGCGTTTTTGCGCTCGGAAGGGGAAACTCCTTCCTCCTGACAGGACCACGGCAATAGTTTTCTTCTTTCCGCCTATTTGGACACCGCCGCTCCGGTCACAACGCCTTCACCGCGTCGGGATTCCCCGAGGGCTCGGGAGCACGGCGGCAGCGCCATCTTCCAGTCGGTTGATGGCGCCGCACCGACGATGGCCCATCTCGCTACGCCGCCAGTCCGCTCTCTACTGGCGCAAACTCCAGCCCCAGACTCTCCGCCACCGCCTTGTTCGTCACCCGGCCGCGATGCACGTTGAGCCCGTTGCGCAGATGCGGATTCTCCAAGATGGCCGCAAATCCCTTGTTGGCGAGCATCAGGCCGAACGGCAGCGTGGCGTTGTTCAGGGCTTGGCTCGAGGTCACCGGCACGGCTCCCGGCATGTTGGCGACGCAATAGTGAACGACGCCGTCGACCTCGTAGGTCGGCTCCGCGTGCGTGGTCGGGTGCGAGGTCTCGAAGCAGCCGCCCTGGTCGATCGCGACGTCGACCAGCACGGCTCCCGGCCGCATCGATTTCAGCATCGCACGGGTGACGAGCTTCGGCGCGCTGGCGCCAGGCACCAGCACTGCACCGATCACGACGTCGGCGGCGAACACCTCGTCCTCGACCGCCTCGATGGTGGAGAAACGGGTGCGTACGCGTCCAACAAACAGATCGTCTAGTTCGCGCAGGCGCGGGATCGAGCGGTCGATCACGGTGACTTCGGCACCTAAGCCGGCGGCCATGCGTGCCGCCTGCGTTCCGACCACGCCGCCGCCGAGCACGATGACGCGTGCCGGCTGCACGCCGGGCACGCCGCCGAGCAGCAGGCCGCGGCCGCCGCTGGAACGCTTGAGCGCGGCGCCGGCGGCCTCGATGGCCAGGCGGCCGGCGACTTCGCTCATCGGGGCGAGCAGCGGGAGGTGACCGCTCGCGTCCGTGACGGTTTCATAGGCGATTGCGGTGCAGCCGGAAGCAAGCAGGCCCTTGGCCTGGTCGGGATCCGGCGCAAGATGAAGGTAAGTAAAAAGGATCTGGCCTTCGCGAAGCTGAGCCCATTCGCTCTTCTGCGGCTCCTTCACCTTCACGATCATGTCGGACTTTGCAAAGATCTCGGGAGCGGTCTCGGCAATGGACGCCCCTGCCCGCCGGTACACCTCGTCGGACGCACCGATGCCGCTGCCGGCGCCGCTCTCGACCGTCACCTGGTGCCCGGCGGCAACGTATTCGCGGACCGCACCTGGGGTGAGCCCGACCCGATATTCCTGCACCTTGATTTCCTTCGGGACTCCGACGCGCATCTTGATCTCCCTCGCCAATGCTTTGATTCCATTGTTGATCGTAGCGAGAGGGTCGGTTTGGTTTCGTGCAAATATCCGCTACCTTGGCAGCGCCCGCGCCGGTTTCCGGCGCGAAATGGTCCTTTGACGCTGGAAACGAAACCTTGGCCCTCGACCGGAAAGACCTCGCCATCCTCGCGGAACTCACGACCAATGCGCGAGCCAGCCACACCGAGCTTGCCAACAAGATCGGCTTGTCGAGCACGGCGCTGGCGCGGCGGCAGAAGGCGCTGGAGGATGACGGCTACATCCAGGCCTACCAGGCCGCGCTCGACCTGGCCCAGTTCGGCCTCACCACCACGGTGCTGGTTCGCATCGCGCTGGAGAGCCAGAGCGACGAGGCACTGAAGGCGTTCGAGGCAGAGGTGACGAAATGCCCCTCTGTCGTGCGCTGCTTCCTGATGTCGGGGACGGACGACTACATCCTGATCGTGCTCGCCCGCGACATCCAGGATTTCGAGCGCATCCATCGCACCGAGCTGTCCCGCCTGCCCCGCGTCGCGCGGGTGCAATCGAGCTTCGCGCTGCGCGAGATCGTCAACCGCGCGGTGCCGACCGTGGTGTTCGGCGAGACCAAGCGCTGATCTCGTAAATCCAATCGGGAGAACCGATTGGGAACCAAGCAACTCGTCATCCGTTGGGCGCTATCGGCCAGCGGCGGCAACGCAGTCTCGCGTCATTTGCACAATTTGCCCGGCTCGGCCTTTCCGCAGGGAAATACACCATGGCCGACCTTACGATCCCCGAACGCATTCCGATCAACCTCGTCGTCAATGGCGAAAGCCGCGCGCTCGAGGTCGTGCCATGGACCACGCTTCTGGATGCGCTGCGTGACCGTCTGCAGCTGACCGGCACCAAGAAAGGCTGCGATCACGGCCAATGCGGCGCCTGTACCGTGCTGATCGACGGAAGACGGGTCAATTCCTGCCTGACCCTGGCCGTCATGAAGGATGGCGCCGAGATCACGACTATCGAAGGCTTGGCCAGGGACGGCGCGCTGCATCCCCTGCAACAGGCCTTCATCGACCACGATGCCTTTCAGTGCGGTTATTGCACGCCGGGGCAGATTTGCTCTGCCGCGGGCCTGTTGGCCGAAGGCCGTGCGCGCGATGCGGATGAGATCCGGGAGCTGATGAGCGGAAACCTCTGTCGCTGCGGTGCCTACACCAACATCGTGGCTGCGATCGAGCAGGCAATGAGCCGGTCATGAACAACTTCCAATATTCCCGCGCAAGCGATGTTGCCGACGCCATCCGCCTGCTCGCCGCCGATCCCGGTGCGAAGTTGATCGCCGGCGGCACCAACCTGATCGATCTGATGAAGGAGAACGTCGAACGGCCCTCCCGGCTGATCGACATCTCTCGCCTTCCGCTCCGCGACGTCGAGGAGACAGCGGACGGCGGTCTGCGCATCGGCGCCTTGGTGCCGAATTCGGACCTCGCCTACCATCCGTTGATCGAGCAGCGCTATCCCCTCCTTGCCAGCGCCATCCTGGCCGGCGCCTCCGCGCAACTGCGCAACATGGCCTCGGTCGGCGGCAATCTGATGCAACGTACGCGCTGCCCCTACTTCTATGACACCACGACACCCTGCAACAAGCGAAGCCCCGGCACGGGCTGCTCGGCCGTCGATGGCCTCAACCGCAACCATGCCATCCTCGGCACCAGCAACTCCTGCATCGCGACCAATCCATCCGACATGAGCGTGGCGCTGGCCGCGCTCGGCGCGCTCGTACATATCGCACGCCCCTCGGGGCAGCGCACCATCGCGCTGACGGATTTCCATCGGCTTCCCGAGGACAAGCCTCATCTCGATACCAATCTCGGCAGCGGCGAGATCATTATCGCCATCGAGCTGCCGCCGAACGGCTTTGCCCGGAACTACAGCTATCTGAAGATCCGCGACCGGCTGTCCTACGCCTTTGCTCTGGTCTCGGTCGCGGCCGCGGTCGACCTGGAGGGCAACGCGATCAGCGAAGCGCGCCTTGCGCTCGGTGGCGTGGCCCACAAGCCCTGGCGAAGCCTCGAGGCCGAAGCCGCATTGCGCGGTCAGGCGGCAACACCGGATCATTTCGGGCGCGCCGCCGACCTGCTGCTGCAGGGAGCGACGGCACGCTTCCACAACGGGTTCAAGATCGACCTGGCGCGCCGAGCCGTCGTGCGTGCGCTGATGCAGGCCGCAAGCGCCACGCCGCAATCACAAGCTCACAAGAAGATCGCATGAGGACCCGATGAACGCCTATGTCGGAACACCAACGTCGCGCGTCGACGGCCGCGCCAAGGTCACCGGGGCCGCCAAATATGCTGGCGAATTCGCAGCAGACGGTCTCCTTCACGGCTTCGTCGTCGAGGCCAGCATCGCGCGTGGGCGCGTCGCTCGTCTCGATACCAGCGAGGCGCTGAAGGTGAAGGGCGTGGTCGACGTGCTCACGCATGAACATCGGCCGCCCCTCGCCGACAAGGACGAAGCCTGGAAGGATGAGGTGGCGCCGGAGAAGGGCTCGCCGTTCCGGCCGCTCTATGATGAGAGGGTCAAGTTCAACGGCCAGCCGATCGCACTGGTCGTCGCGGAGGACTGGGAGATCGCCAAGTTCGCCGCAACCCGCGTTCGCGTCGAATATGAGCAGGAGGCGTTTTCGACCGATCTTGAATCCGAACGCGGCAAGGCCGAAAAAGTGGATCAACCGCACAAGCCGCGTGGTGATGCCGCAGCAGCCCTGACGCGCGCGGCCGTGCGCCACGAGGCGGATTACGTCATTCCGACCGAGCACCACAACCCCATGGAGCTCTTCGCGACGACAGCCGTCTGGAACGGCAGTGGCGGGCTCACGGTCTACGACAAGACGCAGGGCGTCCAGAACGTCCAGAAGTTTCTCTGCAGTGTTTTCGGCAAGGAACCGGACGACATCCGCGTGATCTCGCCTTATGTCGGCGGCGCCTTCGGCTCGGGCCTGCGGCCGCAGCACCAGGTGGTGCTGGCAACCCTTGCCGCGCTCGCACTGAAGCGGTCCGTCCGCGTCGTGCTGACGAGGCAACAAATGTATGGCCTGGGCTATCGTCCCATGACCATCGAGCGCGTTGCGCTCGGTGCAAAGCCGGACGGCACGCTCGATGCGATCACCCACGAAGCCGTTGCCGTGACCTCACGTTATGAGGATTTTTCGCGCAACGATACGGGCTGGGCCGAGCAGCTTTACAAGAGTCCTAACAGCAACTTTTCCCATAAGCTGGTGGACCTCGACGTTTCGACACCCTGCGACATGCGCGCGCCGGGTGCGGCCACGGGCGTCTGCGCGCTCGAATGCGCCATGGACGAATTGGCCGTCGCGCTGAAGCTCGATCCGGTCGAGCTGCGCCTGAGGTGCTACTCGGATCGCGACCAGAGCCAAGGCCTGCCTTACACCAGCAAGCAGCTGCGCGAATGCTACGCCCGCGGCGTCGAAGCGTTCGGCTGGAGCCGGCGTAATCCGGCGCCGCGTTCCATGCGAGACGGCAAGGAACTGGTCGGCTGGGGCATGGCGACCGGGGTGTGGGAGGCGCTGCAGATGCCGGTCGCCGTCCGCATCGTGCTGACGGCCAACGGCCATGCCGAGGTCTCCTGCGCCGCGTCCGATATCGGCACCGGCACCTACACCATCGTGGCGCAGGTCGCGGCCGATGCTCTCGGGCTGCCGATCGAGAATATCAGCGTCCGGCTCGCCGATTCGACCTTGCCGCAAGCCCCCGTCGAGGGCGGCTCCTGGATGGCGGCATCAAGCGCGCATGCGGTCTTGGGAGCGGCCGAAGAAATTCGCTGGGAACTCGCACGTCTTGCCAAGGCCATGCCGGGCACACCGCTCGCTGACCTCGACGCCGCCGACGTCACCCTGACTGACGGCATGATCGCCAGCAGCGACGGTCGCGGGGCCGCTGTCTCGATTGCGGATGTCATGCGCCACAGCAAGCTCGAGCGGATCGAAAAGGAGAAGCTCAACCAATTCGCGGAGGATAAATCGCATGCCCGCAACACACATTCGGCGGTCTTCGCGGAGGTGAAGATCGACGAGGAGCTGGGAATTATCCGCGTCACCCGGATCGTGAATGCGGTCGCGGCCGGGCGCATCCTGAACACCAAGACCGGCCGCAGCCAGATCATGGGCGGGGTGGTCTGGGGTATTGGAATGGCGCTGCACGAGGAAACGGTGATGGATCACCGCTTCGGCCGCATCATGAACGCGAACATTGCCGAATACCACATTCCCGTGAACGCCGACGTCCACGACATTGACGTCATTTTCGTCGACGAGCCCGACGACCGCATCAACCGGTTGGGAATCAAGGGGCTCGGCGAGATCGGCATCGTCGGCGTCCCGGCCGCAATTGCGAACGCCGTCTATCATGCCACCGGCAAGCGCATCCGGCGCTTCCCGATCACACTGGACAAGCTGCTGGAG
Source organism: Bradyrhizobium sp. NBAIM03 (assembly GCF_020194055.1). Taxonomy (NCBI): domain Bacteria; kingdom Pseudomonadati; phylum Pseudomonadota; class Alphaproteobacteria; order Hyphomicrobiales; family Nitrobacteraceae; genus Bradyrhizobium; species Bradyrhizobium sp. NBAIM03. The sequence continues at coordinate 182,277 of NZ_JADYVS010000006.1, forward strand.
TGAAGCGTCAGGCTAACCTTGCCGCAGCACTCGGGCATGTCATCCAGATGTCATCGAATGTGCAGAGAGCTGTATCTTCCTGCACATTCGGGACCTGCCATGGACTATTTCAAGCGCTTCAACTTCCTGTTCGCCGCCCCTGTGTTCGATGCCGACGATCTCGAAGGCGTCCGCTTCAACCAGATCATCGAGGAGATCCAGCGCTCCGGCTTCGAGGTGGTCCGGGCCCGCAAGCTGGAGGATGCCGAGATGGCGGTGCAGACCGATGCCGCGATCGGCTGCATGGTGGTGGACTGGGGCAAGAAGGGCCTGGAAGGCAAGACCTCGGCGCTGATCAATCTGATGCGCCGCCGCGGCCTCGACTTCCCGATCATCCTGCTGATCCGTCGCAAGCGGTTCGAGGATTTGCCGGTCGAGGTGCTCGATTTCATCGATGGCTATGTCTTCCTGTCCGAGGAGACGCCAACCTTCATCGCAAAGAACCTGATCAGCCGGCTGAAGCAATATGCCGAGACGCTGAAGACGCCGTTCTTCGGCGCGCTGGTCGACTATGCCGAGGAAGGCAACCAGCTCTGGACCTGCCCGGGCCACAATGGCGGCGTGTTCTACAACCGCAGCCCGATCGGGCGCGTGTTCGTCGAGCATCTCGGCGAGTCCGTGTTCCGCGACGACCTCGACAATTCCGTGCTCGACCTCGGCGACCTCCTCACCCATGAGGGCCCGGCGCTGAGGGCGCAGAAAGAAGCGGCGGCGATCTTCGGGGCGGAAAAGACCTATTTCGTGCTCAACGGCACCTCGACCTCGAACAAGGTCGCGCTGGGCGCCCTCGTCACCGACGGCGATCTCGTGCTGTTCGACCGCAACAACCACAAGGCCGCCCATCACGGCGCGCTGATGATCAATGGCGGCATCCCGGTCTATGTGCCGACCGTTCGCAACGCCTGGGGACTGATCGGCCCGATGCGCTGGGACCGGCTCGAAGAGAAGAGCTTGCGCGAGGCGATCCGCAACCATCCCCTGGTGAACGATCGCGACGCTTGGCGCAAGGAGCGGCCGTTCCGTGTCGCCGTGGTCGAGCAGTGCACATATGACGGCTCGATCCACAGCGCCGAGATGATCATCAAGCGTATCGGCCATCTCTGCGACTACATCCTGTTCGACGAGGCTTGGGCCGGCTTCATGAAATTCCACCCCCTTTATGCCGGCCGCTTCGCCATGGGGCTGGTAAATCTCTCGCCCGACGCCCCCGGCATCATCGCGACGCAGTCGACCCACAAGCAGCTGGCAAGCTTCTCGCAGGCCTCGCAGATCCACATCAAGGACCGCCATATCCGCGGCCAGAAGCGTCGCGTCGAGCACCGCCGCTTCAACGAGAGCTTCATGCAGCACGCCTCGACCTCGCCGTTCTACCCGCTGTTCGCCTCGCTCGACGTCGGCGCACAGATGATGAAGGGCCGCTCCGGCGAAGTGCTGTGGGACGACACGATCCGGCTCGGCATCGAGCTGCGCAAGAAGATCCGCGCGATGCGCCAGGAGTTCGAGGAGAAGGAGCAGAACCCGGATCGCCGCTGGTTCTTCGAGCCCTTCGTTCCCGATCGCGTCGCCATTGCCGATGTCAGCCGTCCCGGCGCGGCGCATAACGTCGCCTGGGAGACCCTCTCGACCGACGAGCTCGCCACCAACCCCGCGCTGTGGCAGCTCTCCCCGGATACCAACTGGCACGGCTTTCCCGATCTCGCGGAAGGCTTTGCCATGACCGATCCGAACAAGCTGACGCTGCTCACGCCCGGGTTCGATCGTGCGACGGGAGCTTATGCCGAGCACGGCATTCCCGCGCCGGTCGTCGCGCAATATCTGCGCGAGAACCGCATCGTCCCCGAGAAGAACGACCTCAACTCCCTGCTCTTCCTGCTCACGCCCGGCGTCGAGGCGAGCAAGGCGGGCACGCTGATCTCCGGCCTCGTCGCGTTCAAGCGACTGCACGACGACAATGCGCTGCTCGCCGACGTCATCCCCGAATTCTATCAGAGGCGGCAGGCGCGCTACGCCGGTGCACGGCTGCGTGACCTCTGCGGCGAGATGCACCGTTTCTTCCGCACCGCCGATGTCAGCGCGCTCCAGGCGCGGCAGTTCATGCCCGAGCATATGCCCGAGATCGCGATGTCGCCCCGCGATGCCGCGCGCTATCTGTTCAAGAACGACGTCGACTACCTCCCGATCGAGGCGATCGCCGGCCGAATCGCGACCACGCCGTTCGTGGTCTACCCGCCCGGCATCGCCACCATCGTGCCCGGCGAGCGGCTGACGGAACGAGCCAAGCCCATGATCGATTATCTCAAGATGTTCGAGACCTGCTTCAACACATTTCCGGGCTTCGACGTCGAGATCCAGGGCGTCTACAAGGAGGTCGATGCGAATGGGCGCATCGGGCTCTACACTTATGTCGTGACCGAGTAGGTGCCGATGAACGAAGCAGCTGCGCGCGCGAGCGATGAACCCGTCCTGGTTCGGCCATCACGCGAAAGCGACATCGAGGCGATGCTGGCGATCTACCGCCATCACGTCCGCAGCGGCGTGCCGCGCGATGTCGAAGGAACCGGTGCGCCGGAGCCGGACGATCTGCGCGACCGGCGCAAGAACCTGAAGCAGACCCGCCTGCCGCATCTGGTTGCGACCTGGCGCGGCGAGGTCGTCGGCTATGCCTATGCCGTGCTGTTCCGCAAAAGGCCGGCCTATCGCTACACCGCCAAGCACTCGATCTACGTCCACCACGCCCATCTCGGCCGCGGGGTCGGACGGCTGTTGCTGCAGGAATTGATCGACGCCTGCGCGGCGGCCGGCTTCCGCCAGATGATCGGCTATATCGATGCAGATAACGCGCCCTCGCTGGCGCTGCACGAGCGGTTCGGTTTCGCACGCGCCGGCCTGCTCAGCGGCGTTGCCTACCGCCACGGCCGCTGGTCCGACACCGTCATGGTGCAACGCTCGCTCGGCGCGGGGACGACGACGCCCCCGCCCGTCACGGCACCCGGGCGCTAGTCGCTACGACGGGAAGTCGGCGGGTCTGACATGGATGCGGTCGGCATGCAGTGACCAGTGATGCAACGCCTGGTCCTTGCAGAACCTCGCTTTCGCCCGTTCCCTGGCCTCGTCCTCGTCGGCGGCGTCGATCTCGAGCGTGCCTTGGCAGACCTCGCATTGCCGGCCGTATTCGCCGAGCACGTCCTTCATGAACCTGACGACATAAGTTGACATGGGACCTCCCTGCCTGCCCGCCGGCACTCTAGTCCCATTTAGGCCGGACGGGGAAAGGAGATTTTGACGCGGATCAAGGCTTGTCCAGTCCCGGCGGAAGATTCGTTGCGGAACCTGCCGCGCGGGTTTATGGGCAAATGCCGGTCGCCAATGAGGAACTTGCCTTGCACTTTTTCTCCGATACCGAAGTCACGAAGGCTCTGACCTTTCCGATCCTGATTGAGGCCCTCGAAGAAGCGCATCGCCGGCCGAAGATGGAGGTGCTGGACGCCTTCCTTGGAGACGAGAGGGGGCAATACGTCATCCGCAGCGCCGTCGATCCCGGCCGATACATGGCCAGCAAGATGTTCACCAGCTTTCCAGCCAATCTGGCCGAAGGCAGGATGCCGGCGGTGCAGGCCGTGTGCGTGCTGTTCGACGGCACCAACGGCCGGCCGCTGGCGGCGATGGACGGGACCGAGATCACGCATTGGCGCACCGCAGCCGACTCCGCGTTGGCCACGAAACTGCTCGCCCCGCCCAATCCCGAGACGCTGCTCTGCGTCGGGGCCGGCGAGATGTCCGAATGGCTGATCCGGGGTCATCGCACCGTGCGGCCGTCACTGGAGCGCGTGCTGATCTGGAATCGCAGCCCGGACCGGGGCGTGGATCTCGCTCAGCGCTTGGCGAAGGCCGGCATCAAGGCGGAAGCAATCACGGATCTCGACGCCGCGACGCGCGAGGCCGATGTCATTACCACCTGCACCCGCGCGCATCAGCCGCTGATCAAGGGCCTCAATCTGCGGCCGGGCACGCATCTGGACCTCGTCGGCGGCTACACACCGCAAACCCGGGAGGCTGATGACGAGGCGGCCAAGCGCTCCCGCGTCTTCGTGGACCGGCGGGAATCCGCCTTCCACGGCGTCGGCGACATCCTGCAGCCGATCGCGAGCGGCGCGATCAGCGAGGCAGACGTCCTCGGCGACCTCTACGACCTCGTCGGCGGCCTTGTGCAGGGGCGAACGTCACCGTCCGACATCACGTTCTTCAAGAACGCGGGCGGCGGCCATCTCGACCTCATGACCTGCGAGGCCGTGTTCCAGCAGCTCGGCGCAAAGCTGGGGTAGTGGCCCAGGCTGGCGAGACACGGCCGACGTCAGCCCTCACGCCTTGATGTCGAGGAGCGTGTCTTGCGTCTCGGCGTAGGCCTGAATGACCTTCGCATTGGCAACGAAGCTGTATTTTGCGGTCACCAGCTGAGCGAATTCGCTAGCAAGATCGACATTCGGCGCTGCCACCAGGCCGTCCTGGTTTGCGAAGGGAGCGCTCGGGTCGGATTGCGCGGTATAGCTCGGCGATACCGTCGATACGGTCGCAACCGTACCGCCCGGCGTCGAACCGCTCGACTGGGAGACCTGATCGACCCGCAAGGGCACGTAGGCTGCAGGAAACGTTGGAGCAATGCCCGCACCGGCCGATGCGCTCGACCCGCCTGACGCGGGTAGTGGGCCGGTCGTGCTGATGTTGGCGATATTGCTCGCCGCCACGTTCACGCGCAAACTCGCCGCAGAAAGTCCGGATGTCGCAATCGAAAGTATGCTCATGCTCCCTGATCTACAGGAGAGGTCATACGCGTTCATTCACGCCATCAGTAAAATCCACCGCGCTCCGTTTTCATCCTGATAACCAAGGATCGGCGCGCGACTGGGCTTCGCGCGCCCTACCCCGGCGTCACGCCAAAAGCCTGCTTGAAGCGCTCGGCATAGCGCGGCCAGGCTTCGGGATTGATGATGCGCGGCGGGCGCTTCCCGTCGAGCACATCCAGCACCTGCTCGGCGGCGATCCGGCCCATGTTCTGGCGCGCCTCGATGGTGACGCCTGCCGTGTGCGGGCTCGCCAGCACGTTGTCGAACTGGAGCAGCGGATGCTCCGGCGGCGGCGGCTCCTTGGACCAGACGTCGAGGCCGGCACCGGCGATGCGCTTGTCGCGCAGCGCCTGCAGCAGCGCGTCCTCGTCGTGAATGAAGCCGCGTGCGGTGGTGATGAAATAGGCATGCGGCTGCATCAGCGCGAATTCGCGTGTGCTGATCAAGTTGCGGCTGCCCTTGTTGAGCGGGCATGAGATCGAGACGAAATCGGCGCGGCGCAACAGCTCGTCGAGCTCGACCTTCTCCCCGCCCCGCTCGGCCATCACCTCAGCCGACAAATACGGATCGTAGGCAAGCACTGTCATGCCGAGCAGGCCCTTGCACAAGGCGGCGATGCGCCGGCCGACATTACCGAGGCCGATGATGCCGACGGTCTTGCCCTCGACCTCGTTGCCGACGAGATCGTTGCGGTTCACGTCGCGCTCGCGGCGCAGCCGGCGATCCGACTGGATGATGCGCTTGGACAGCGTCAGCATCATCGCCAGCGCGTGCTCGGCGACCGAATGGGCGTTGCCGCCGGACTGGTTGACGACTACGACGCCTGCCTCCGTGCAGGCCTCGACGTCGACGGGATCGAAGCCGGCACCATTGCTGGAGACCAGCAGCAAATTCGGCGTCCGCTTCAGGAAGGCGGCATCGACATGGAAATGCGGGGCGAGCTCATCGCGGGCGGCGCCGACCTGGTAGACGTGGGCAGCGCCGAGGAGCGGGCCATAAACATCCTCGGGGCTTCCATTTTCGATGCGATCGAGCCGGACGTCGGGCCGGGCCTTCAGGATATCGATATAGATCGGATTGGCCAAATAATTGGAGTAGACGACGCGCTTGTTGTTGACGGACATCAGGACCCTTCCGGCTCGTTCGCGGGAGATCCGCAAGGTCAGCGCGATGCGCGCCCTCCTATGCCCCTCCCGTGTTCTGGTTGTCGCCGCTTATGCCATGGCGGTGCCGGCCACGGCAGGCCTGCTGGCGCAGATCACGGTGACGGGGCGGACATGTTGACAATCCCGCTGCCCGCGTCAAGTTCGGCAGACCGCCGCGACGGCAAGAACCAAGAAGTATGCGCGGCCCTAGGGAGAGCGCGATGGCGATTGCGGAACAGCAGCCGCAGGGGAGCAGCGACGGAAGCTGGCACGGCATCGTCCTGCAAACCTTGAAGCGGAACGAGATCAACCTGATCCCTTACGTGCCGGACCGCGTGCTGACGCCGCTGATCAAGAACCTGCACGCCGATCCCTTCTTCACCACTTTCGCGACCGCCCGTGAGGAAGAGGCCGTCGGCATCGTCGCCGGCGCCTGGATGGGCGGTCGGCGCGGCGCGGTGCTGATGCAGACCTCCGGCTTTGCGACGCTCGCAAACGTGCTGGCCTCGCTCGCAGTGCCCTACCAGATTCCGCTGATCATGCTCGTCTCTGAGCGCGGCACGCTCGGCGAATTCAACTACGGCCAGTCCCTGGTCTGCCGCACCATGCGACCGGTGCTGAATTCGCTGGCGCTGGAGCATCACACCATCACCCGGCTCGACGAGCTCGAATTCATCACCGACCGCTCGATCAAGCAGGCCGTCACCACGCAGGCGCCGGTGGCGTTGATCCTCAACCCGCTGCTGACGGGCGGCAAGGTCTTCGACAAGTGAGGCCGGCGATGAACACTGGCAACACCAAGGTGATGAACCGTTTCGACGTCACCTCGCGGCTGATCGCGAAGCTGAAGCACGAGGAAGCCGTGATCGGCGGCATCGGCAACACCAATTTCGACCTGTGGGCCGCCGGCCACCGCCCGCAGAACTTCTACATGCTGGGCAGCATGGGACTCGCCTTTCCGATCGCGCTCGGCGTCGCGCTGGCGCAGCCCGACCGCCGCGTCTTCGCGCTGGAAGGCGACGGCTCGCTCCTGATGCAGCTCGGTGCGCTCTCGACGATTGCAGCCTTGAAGCCGAAGAACCTCACGATGATCGTGATGGACAACGGCATCTACCAAATCACCGGGGCGCAGCCGACGCCGGCAGCGAACGTTGCCGACATCGTCGCCATTGCCATTGGCTCTGGTCTTGCGAGCAGCGCCTGGGCCGCGGACGAGGAAGATTTCGAGCGGCTGGTCGACGACGCCATGGCCGCTTCCGAGCCGAGCCTGATCGCGGTCAGGATTGACGACAAGCCCGGCGTGGGCACCACCCGGCGCGACCCCGTGCAGATCCGGGAACGCTTCATGCATGGCCTCGGCGTGCGCTATCCGCTTTAACATTTTTGTCATTAACTACACGGCGATCTGATACGAGCCTCGCGACAACCCGACCAAATTCGTGCTAAGCGACCCGGATGTTCATTCGTACCTTTGCCTGGCTGCTCGCCGCTGCCGTTACGTTCGCCACCCTCGGTCCTCCCGGCCTTCGCCCCCATTCCGACCTCGGTCAGGACGGCGAACATGCGCTTGCCTTCGTCATGGTGGGATTGGCCTTCGGCCTCGCCTATCCACGCCGGCGCCTGCTGAGCGCAGCGGCCGCGGTCGTCCTGATCGGCGTTCTCGAGCTGATGCAATTTTGGGCACCCGGCCGTCACGCGCGGCTGGTGGATTTTTTGGTCGATGCTGCCACCGCGTGCCTCGGCTTTGCACTCGCCGCCGCCGCAGACCGGCTACTCTCGCGCTTTCGCACCAGCTCCGCCATGACAAGCGAAGGCCCCGCGGAGTGATGCTCCGCAGGGCCCTGCTCAGCACAAAATTGCGTCGATCAGTCGATGATCTTGACCACGCGGCGTGTGCGCGGCTCGACGATCACCCGGCGATCGTTCACGACCGCATAGCGATATTCGGTGTAGTTCGGCACGGGCCGCAGCACCACGGTCGGAGGCAGCGGCTCGCCGACCACGACGCGCTCCTGGACCACGACGGAGTCGCTGCGAGGAATTCCGCCGAGGACCGCATTCGGAATTTCGAGACCGGCGCCGACGGCTGCACCCACGGTGCCGCCAACCATTGCACCGATCGGGCCGCCGATGTCGCCACCTGCACGCGCGCCGTCCCTGGCGCCCTGTTCGGTCGTCGACTGAGCAAAGGCTGCGCTCGACGCCAGCAGCGACGCTGCAGCCAACGTAATCGCAAGACGGGTTTTCATGGTGTTTTGTCTCCAGTGATTGTCCTGCGCCTTCAACCCGCGGGGCCGGAGCATTGTTCCGGTTCCCCTGCGACGAAAGATGCATCACTGGACAGTGTTACCGCGTAACAGTTCAGGCCCTGGCGATCTCATGCCCCGCCATCAGTTCCAGCGCCCGCACCATGGCGGAGTGATCCCAGGCCTTGCCGCCATGTGCAGTGCAGGACGAGAACAATTGCTGCGCCACCGCCGTGCTCGGCAGCGACAGGCCGAGTGCACGCGCACCTTCGAGCGCGAGATTGAGATCCTTCTGGTGCAGCTCGATGCGGAAGCCAGGATCGAAATTGCGCTTCACCATGCGCTCGCCATGCACCTCCAGAATTCGCGAGGACGCGAAGCCGCCCATCAGCGCCTTGCGCACCAGCGCGGGATTCGCACCGGCCTTGGATGCGAACAACAGGGCCTCGCTCACGGCTTCGATGGTGAGCGCGACGATGATCTGGTTGGCAACCTTTGTCGTCTGCCCGTCGCCGTTGGCGCCGACATGCGTGACGTTCTTGCCCATCTTGTCGAAGATCGGCTTCATGGTGCCAAAGGCCCGCTCGGGCCCGCCGACCATGATGGTGAGGCTCGCCGCCTTGGCGCCGACCTCCCCGCCCGACACCGGCGCATCGAGATAATCGGCGCCGAGCGCCTCGATCTTCCTCGCAAACTCCTTCGTCGCCAGCGGCGAGATCGAGCTCATGTCGACGACGATCTTGCCCTTGGAGATGCCGCTAGCGACACCCTCCTTGCCGAACAGCACGGCCTCCACATGCGGCGTATCCGGCACCATGATGATGACCGCGTCCGCCTGCTCCGCGACCTTGCTGGCGGATGTGCAGGCGATGCCGCCCGCGGACATCAGCTCTGGCGCGATCGGCGCAACGTCATGCAGGAGAACGCGATGGCCCGCGGCCAGGAGATGGCCGGCCATCGGCCGTCCCATGGTGCCAAGTCCGATGAAGCCGATGTTGGTCATGTTTGATTTCTCACAGTTGAAGTAGCAAAATTCATCCGCGCACTCGGTGCACCTCTCCCGCTAGCGGGAGAGGGAGCGCACCGCCGACGTGGCAATATTCTCAGGTCTCAAACGTCTGTGCCGCATGCCACGACAGGCCCTCCAGCGTCGTGGTGCGCGGCTTGTATTCGCAGCCGATCCAGCCGCGATAGCCGATCGCGTCGAGGTGGCGGAACAGGAAGGGATAGTTGATCTCGCCGGTGCCGGGCTCGTGACGGCCGGGATTGTCGGCAAGTTGGACGTGAGCAATCTGAGGCAGATATTCCTGCATGGTGCGGGCGAGATCGCCTTCCATGATCTGCATGTGGTAGATGTCGTACTGGATGAAGAGGTTGTTCGATCTCACCTCGGAGATCAGCTGCACCGCCTGCTCGGTGCCGTTGAGGAAGAAGCCGGGAATGTCGAGCGTGTTGATGGGCTCGACCAATAGCTTGATGTTCTCTCGCGCCAGCGACGAAGCTGCAAAACGCAGATTCCCGACCAGCGTCTCCCGAAGCTCGTGCGGATCGGCGTCGACAGGGGCGATGCCGACGAGGCAGTTGAGCTGCTCGCAATCGAGCGCCCTGGCATAATCGATCGCGCGGAACACGCCGTCGCGGAATTCGGCGATGCGGTCGGGCAGGATCGCAATGCCGCGCTCGCCCCCCGCCCAGTTGCCGGCGGGGAGATTGTGCAGCACCTGAGTCAAGCCATGCGCCTCGAGCTGCTCGCGCAGCTGCGCCTTGTCGAAATCATAGGGGAAGAGATATTCGACCCCGGCAAAGCCCGCCGCCTTCGCCGCCGCAAAGCGGTCGAGGAACGGCATCTCGTTGAAGAGCATGGTGAGATTGGCGGCAAATTTCGGCATGGTGCTTCTTCCCCTATTCCGCCGGCTGCAGCACGCGCGTGGTCTCGACTTCGTCGAGCGGAAGGTCCAGCACCTCCTCGAACTCGACGATGTTGTCGATCTCCGTGCCCATCGCGATGTTGGTGACCCGTTCGAGGATGAACTCGACCACCACAGGCACGCGGTGCTTGGCCATCAATTCGCGGGCGGTCGCAAACGCTGCCTGCGTGTCCTTCGAGTCGGTGACGCGGATGGCCTTGCAGCCGAGGCCTTCGGCGACCGCGACATGGTCGACGCCGTAGACGCCGATCTCGGGCGCGTTGATGTTCTCGAAGGAGAGCTGGACGTGATAGTCCATGTCGAAGCCGCGCTGGGCCTGTCGGATCAGGCCGAGATAGGAATTGTTCACGACGACGTGGATGTAGGGCAGATTGAACTGCGCGCCGACCGCGAGCTCCTCGATCAGGAACTGGAAATCGTAGTCGCCGGAGAGCGCGACGATCTCGCGCTCCGGGCACGCCGCGCGCACGCCGAGCGCGGCCGGCAGCGTCCAGCCGAGCGGCCCCGCCTGCCCGGCATTGATCCAGTTGCGGGGCTTGTAGACGCCGAGGAACTGCGCGCCGGCGATCTGCGACAGGCCGATCACGGTGACATAGGTGGTGTCGCGGCCGAACGCCTTGTTCATTTCCTCGTAGACGCGCTGCGGCTTGATCGGGACGTTGTCGAAATGGCTCTTGCGCAGCATCGTCTTCTTGCGGTCGCGGCAGGCCGCAGGCCACGCCTGGCGCTCGCGGAGCCTGCCTGACCGCCGCCACTCCCTGGCGACGGCGACGAACAGTTCGAGCGCGGCCTTTGCGTCCGAGACGATGCCGAGATCGGGATTGAACACGCGCCCGATCTGCGTCGGCTCGATGTCCACGTGAACGAATTTGCGACCCTTGGTGTAGGTCTCGACCGAGCCGGTGTGGCGGTTGGCCCAGCGATTGCCGATGCCGAGCACGAAGTCGGACTCCAGCAGCGTGGCATTACCATAGCGGTGGCTGGTCTGGAGACCCACCATGCCGGCCATCAGCACGTGATCATCGGGGATCGCGCCCCATCCCATCAGCGTCGGCACGACGGGTATGTTGGCGATTTCGGCGAACTCGACCAGCAGGTCCGAGGCGTCGGCGTTGATGATGCCGCCGCCCGCGACGATCAGCGGCCGTTCGGCGGCGTTGAGCATCTCCAGCGCCTTCTCGACCTGCTTGCGCGTCGCGGCGGGCTTATAGACCGGCAGCGGCTCGTAGGTCTCGTCATCGAATTCGATCTCGGCGAGCTGTACGTCGAGGGGCATGTCGATCAGCACCGGCCCCGGCCTGCCTGAGCGCATCACGTGAAAGGCTTGGCTGAACACACGCGGCACCAGCGCCGGCTCACGTACCGTCAGTGCCCACTTCGTGACAGGCTTTGCAATCGACTCGATGTCGACCGCCTGGAAATCCTCCTTGTAGAGCCGCGCGCGCGGCGCCTGCCCCGTAATGCAGAGGATCGGGATGGAATCGGCGATCGCGGAGTAAAGACCGGTGATCATGTCGGTGCCAGCCGGCCCGGAGGTGCCGATACAGACCCCGATATTGCCGGCCTTGGCGCGTGTATAGCCTTCGGCCATGTGCGAAGCGCCCTCGACATGGCGCGCCAGGATGTGGCGGATCGAGCCGCGCTTCTTCAGCGCCGAGTAAAGCGGATTGATTGCAGCGCCGGGAACACCGAAGGCCGTCGATATACCTTCCTTCTCCAGGATACGCACGGCCGCATCGACAGCTCGCATCTTCGCCATATCGGACCTCGCTCAAATTGCGTCAGCGAGCGAGATCATCAGATACGCAGAAGCCGATCTCAACGAGACCGATTTTATTTTCCACGATGCGGCAACCACGAGAAAATCGTGGACGTGTCAATCGGTTAGATCAACAGATGCGTGAAAGCAGCTCACTCGAACAGCGGCACCAGCTGCATCTGCGGCACCAGCACGAGTCCCTTATCGGTGATGCGAATTTCCGGAATGACCGATAGCGGAATCAAATTGAAGCCCATGTACGGGATGGTGCAGCCGGCCTCGGCCCATTCCTTCTTCAGCACCTTCACCTCTTCCGCCACTTCGGTGACACGTTTGTCGGACAGGAGTCCTGCGATCGGCAGCGGAACCAGCGCCCTCACCTCGCCGTCGGCGACGACGCAGACGCCGCCCTGCCGCTCCTTGATGGCGGCGATGGCGACCTGCATGTCGCCCTCGTTGGTGCCAGCGACGATGAGATTGTGGCTGTCGTGTCCGACGCTGGAGGCGACCGCGCCGCGCTTCAGGCCGAAATCCTTCAGGAGCCCATGGGCAACGTTCCCGGCGGATTTGCCATGACGCTCGACCACGGCGACGAAGCAGAGACCGTAGCGCGCGAACAGCGACGGCCAGTCTTTTGCGGGTTCGATCTCCACTTTCTCGTGGATCAGCGTGATGCCAGGCAGCGCGGTCTTGATGGCGTTGACGGTGCAGGCCTTCGCGGGCAATTCGGGCGTCAGCTTCATCGTCTGCGGCAGCTTGACGGTCGCATAGGCTCCCTTGGGATATTGGTAGCGATGCGACAGCGCCTGATCGAGACGCGGGGTGATCTTGCCGTGCTCGACCACGAGCTCGCCACCATACCAGGTGCATTGTGGCTCGAGCTGATCGTCCATCAGCACGAGATCGGCGCGGCGGCCGCCGCCAAGCCCGCCGATATCGCCTTCCATCCCGAAGCGGGTCGCTCCATGCAGAGAGCCCATTGACCAGGCCTGCTCGGGCGACATCCCCGCCTTCACGGCCTCGCGCACCACCCAGTCGAGACCGAACAGCAGGAGATCGTCGGCATCGCGATCGTCGGTGCAAACGGTGGTGCGCTTGTGCGAGGCCCCGAGCTCGGTGATCGTTCGGATCGCTTGCGGCAGCGAATGCCAGGGCGTGGTCGGCGGTCCCCCGCGCAAAAACACCCAAACGCCGGCATCGAGCAGGTCATCGGCGATGTCGCGGTCGATCGCCTCATGGGTGTCGGTGACGCCGGATGCTGCATAGGCCGCAACGAATTCGCGGCCGTAGACATGCCCGGAAACGGGACGCCCCCGCTTTAAGGCTGCGGAGAGGATGGCATGGCTGCGCTCGTCGCCCATCGTGACAGGCACGAAATCCATCTTCTCGCCAAGCGCCACCGCTTCGGGCCAGCGATCGAACAGACCGGCGATCTTGTCCGGCGTGAGGTCGCCGCCCGCCGTCTCCAGTTCAGCCGAGGTCGCGGGAACCGTGCTCGGCACGGTCAAGAAGATCGACAGCGGCGCCTCGCGCGCATCTTCCAGCATCGCCTCCACACCGGCGACGTCCATGACGTTGCCGATCTCGTGGCTGTCGCAGAAGATCGTGGTGGTGCCGTTCAGCAACGCAGCCTCGGCATAGGCGCAGGCCGTCACCATCGAGGATTCGATGTGGATGTGCGGATCGACGAGGCCGGGCGCGATGATGCCACCGGCGGCGTCATACAGCGGAACATCGCTCCAGGCTTTCTTGGCTGTGCCTGCCGGTTTCACCGCCGCGATGCGGCCGCCTGTGATCCAGACTTCCCGCCCCTGATGAATGCGCTCCGAATAGGTCGAGAGCACCCGCGCCCCCGTGACGACGAGATCCGGCGCGACGCGGGCCGACGCAACATCGGCCAAGCGCCGCGTCATGCTGTGCAGGGGAGCAACGGTGAAGCGGGTGAGTTTGGTCATCGGGGCTCTCACGGATATTGGACAGCCCAGCGATGGTTGCCCCCGACGGCGGCAGGGGCAACTCAAATAAAACGGCACCTTTGCTTACGCATTGGGCAAACTGGCCGTTGATGAGTTCCGCTAGTCCTCATTCGCCTTGAACCGCCCGAGCCCCTTCAAGACGAAGGGCGCCACCAGCGCGATCAGCGCGACGCCGAGGAGCGTTGCCGAGATCGGGCTCTGCAGCAGCGTCATGGGATCGCCGAGGCTGATCGCGAGCGCGCGGCGCAGCTGGCTTTCGGCAATCGGGCCCAGGATCAGGCCGACCACGACGGGCGCGATCGGGAAATCGAACCGGCGCATCAGGAAGCCGAGCACGCCGAAACCGGCGAGCATCGACAGTTCCACCACCGACGGCTTTGCCGCGATGGTGCCCATGGTCGCGAACACGAGGATGCCGGCATAGAGCCAGGGCTGCGGGATCGCGAGCAGCCGCACCCACAGGCCGACCAGCGGCAGATTGAGCACCAGCAGCATCATGTTGGCGATGAAAAGACTTGCGATCAGGCCCCACACGAGGTCGGGCCGCTCGGCGAACAGCAGCGGGCCCGGATTGAGACCATATTGCTGGAAGCCCGCCAGCATCATCGCGGCGGTCGCCGAGGTCGGCAGGCCCAGCGTCAAGAGCGGCACCAGCGTGCCGGCAGCGGAGGCGTTGTTGGCAGCTTCGGGGCCGGCGACCCCTTCGATCGCGCCCTTGCCGAATTCTTCGGGATGCTTCGTCAGCCGCTTCTCGGTCGAATAGGACAGGAAGGTCGGGATCTCCGCGCCGCCGGCCGGGAGCGCACCGATCGGGAAACCGAACATGGTCCCGCGCAGCCATGGCTTCCAAGACCGCTTCCAGTCCTCCTTGGTCATCCACAGCGAGCCGCGCACCGGCTCCAGCTTCTCCTCGGTGTGGTGGCGGCGCGATGCGACGTAGAGTGCCTCGCCCACCGCGAACAGGCCGACCGCGAGCGTTGTGACTTCAACGCCGTCGAGCAATTCAGGAACGCCGAACGCAAGCCGCGCCTGACCGGTCAACTTGTCGATGCCGACGAGACCGAGCGTCAAACCGATGAACAGGCTGGTCAGGCCGCGGATTGGGGAATCGCCGAAGGTCGCCGACACCGTGACGAAGGCAACGCACATCAGCGCGAAATAATCCTCCGGACCGAAGCGCACGGCGACATCGACCAGCCATGGCGCAAGGAAAGCCAAGCCAATGGTGGCGATGGTGCCGGCGACGAAGGAACCGATTGCGGAGGTCGCAAGCGCCGGCCCGCCGCGGCCGGCCTTGGCCATCTTGTTGCCTTCGAGCGCGGTCGCCATCGAGGCGCTTTCACCCGGCGTGTTGATGAGGATCGCTGTGGTCGATCCGCCGTACATGCCGCCATAATAGATGCCGGCGAACATGATCAGCGAACCGCCGGGGTCGAGCTTGTAGGTCACTGGCAGCAGCAGCGCGACCGTCAATGCCGGGCCGATGCCGGGCAGAACGCCCACGGCCGTGCCGAGGAACACGCCGATCAGCGCGTAAAGCAGGTTCATCGGCTGGACGGCGACCGCCATGCCGTGAGCCAGCGCGGCAAAGGTATCCATCACAGCAGTCGCTCCAGCGGGCCGGCAGGCAGGCTCAGCGTCAACAACCGGTCGAACGCGAGATAGATGAGGGTCGACATCACGAGAGCGATGATGGCGTCGATGAGGATGGCACGGCGCCCGAAGGCCGTCGAGGTCGTCACGAACAGGGCCGAGGTCGCTAGGATGAAGCCGCCGCCAAAGCCGATGATGGCGATCAGCAGCGCCAGACCGACGAGGATCAGAACCACAGGCACGGGATCGGCGCTTTCGCGTGCCGGCAGATTGCCGCGCAGTGCATCGACGAAATTGCCGATCGCAAGCAGCGCAAGGCCGCAGGCGACCACGACCGGCATCGCCTCCGGCCCCATCCCGTACATCGCGGCAGATTGCAGGCCGCGCGCGTCCCAGACCAGCACGACCGCGAGCACCGCAAGCGATGCCGCGATGACGAGACCGGCGCGGTCGACGCGCCGCGGCGGCTGGACGGGATCGCCCGAGGTCATGATTTGACCAAGCCGACCGATTTCAGCACGTCGGTGACACGGGCCGTTTCCTTCTTCAGGAAGTCGGCAAAAGCATCGCCGCCGAGATAGGCATCCTCCCAGCCCTTCTGCTTGAGGATCTCTTTCCAGGCGTCAGACTTCACCATCTTCTCGACCGCATCGCTCAAGGTCTTGCGCTGCTCCGGCGTGATGCCGGGAGGCGCGACCACCGAACGCCAATTGGCGATCACGAGGTCGATGCCCTGCTCCTTGAACGTGGGGATGTCGCTGCCTGCGATGCGCTTCTCCGAGGTCACGCCGATCGCGCGCAGCTTGCCGGACTTGATCTGCCCTTCATATTCGCTGAGCCCCGAAATGCCCGCGGTGACCTTGCCACCGAGGATCGCCGCCAGCGACTCGCCGCCGCCGGAGAACGGGATGTAATTGATCTTCTTGGCGTCGGCACCGACGGCGCCAGCGAACAAGGCCGCCATCACATGGTCGACGCCGCCGGCCGAACCGCCGGCAAAGGTGACCTTGGCGATATCGGCCTTCACCGCGGCGGCCAGATCCTGCGCAGTCTTGATCGGTGAGTTCGCGGGAACCACGATCACCTGGATTTCCTCGGTCAGGCGCGCGATCGGCGTCACCTGCTCCAGCGTCACTGGCGACTTGTTCATGGCGAGCGCGCCGACCATGACGAAGCCGTTGACCATCATCTGGTTGCCGTCGCCCTTGGCGCCGTTGACGAACTGCGCGATGCCGACGCTGCCACCTGCACCGGGAACATTGGTGACCTGCACGCTGCGGGCGACGCCCGCAGCCACCAGCGCCTGCTGCATCGAGCGCGCGGTCTGGTCCCAGCCTCCGCCCGGAGCCGCCGGCGCCATCAACTTGAGCTCGAGCTGCTGGGCAAAGCCCGGATTGGCTGCCGCCAGAGTCAACGCGACGGCTGCGCCGACAAGGCGCACGGGAAATCGGAACATTAGGGCATCTCCAGGCTCATGCGGACGTTTGCCGCATTGTGTCGTTTGGTCGCATATCAACCAAAACGGCCGATGCTGTCCAGTGACATGCCTCAGGGTTTTTGGTCAGCGGGGCGCCGGGATCACCCCGCGGAGCGCGGCAGTCAGTTCCGCCGCGACGTCCCGGACGATCTGGCCGATCTCCGGCAACCGTTCGTCGGTGACGCGGCTCGTCAGGCCGGAAACAGAGATCGCCGCAAGCGGTTCGGCCAGCGCGTTGTATACCACCGCGGCGACGCAGCGCAGGCCGATCTGCGCCTCCTCATCGTCGACGGCAAAGCCCTGTTTGCGGATTTTCTCGAGCTCCCTGAACAGGTCGCTCGGGCGCACGATCGACTTCTCGGTCAGGCGGGGCATGCCGTGATGACGGATGACGGCGCCGACATCCTCGTCTGAATAGGTTGCGAGCACCGCTTTGCCGACGCCGGAGGTCACCATGGGGACGCGGCCGCCGACCTTGGTCAGCGAGCGCATGATCTCGCGGCTTTCCATACGGGTCAGCACGATGATGAACTCATCGTCGACCACGGCGAGATTGGCCGTCTCGCGGGTGAGATCGCGCAGCTTGCGCAAATATGGAATCGCCTGTGCGGAGAAATTGCGTCGCCGCGCAAAGCTGGCGCCGACCGTGAAGCTGCGCACCCCGACATGCCATTTGGATTCGCCACGGTCGAACTGCACGAAGCGGCGGCTTTCGAGCGTTGCGAGCAGCCGGTGCACGGTGGACGCCGACAGGCCGGTGCGGATCGCGAGATCGCTCAGACGATAGCCTTCGTCGTCCTCGGCCAGCGTCTCGATGATCGACAGCGCGCGGTCGACCGATTGCACGCCACCCTCGCGGCTCTCGTGATCGGCCTCCGAGGCCGATTTGGGCTCGAGCGATTTGCGCCGGATCACGTTCTTGCTCATCGCGACCTGCATTTCTTCTCTTCCCCTCTCCCGCTTGCGGGGCCGAGACGAGCAACGCTCGCTCTGAAAGGGTCAGGGTGAGAGGGAGCTTCCGCAAGGACAGTGGCAATTGGACTCGCGGAAGCTCCCCCTCGCTCGGAATTTGCTGTGCAAATTCCGGCCTCTCCCCGCAAGCGGGGAGAGGTGAACGCAAGCTCAGAGCAGCCCTGCCCCGCGCGCCCACTTGTACTTGGCGCCAAGCACCTCGACCGGTAGCTCGGTCGAATAGGCGTAAGCCGGGATGCCGTTCTGATAGAGATATTCGGCGGCCTCCTCGACCTCGACGTCGCCAGCGAGCGAGGCAACCATCGGCTTCACAAAACCCTTGGCCTCCATCTCCTTCTTCACCTCGACCATGTTGCGAGCGAACACCATCGGCGGCGTGACGATGGTGTGCCAATAGCCGAGGATCAGCGCGTGGATGCGCTCATCCGACAGGCCGAGCTTCACGGTGTTGACGTAGGTGATCGGCGGCTCGCCGCCGGTGATATCCACGGGATTGCCGGCCGCTCCAAACGGCGGGATGAACTTGCGGAAGGCCGCATCGAGATCCGGCGGCATCGACATCAGCGACAGGCCGTTATCGACGCAGGAGTCCGACAGCAGCACGCCCGAGCCGCCGGCACCGGTGATGATGAGAACGTTCTCACCCTTCGGCGTCGGCAGCACCGGTACGCCGCGGGCGAATTCGAGCAACTGGCGAAGTGAGCGGGCACGGATCACGCCGGACTGCTTGAACACGTCCTCATAGATGCGATCGTTGCCGGCGAGCGCGCCGGTGTGGGACGACGCCGCCTTCGCGCCGGCCGAGGTCCGGCCGGCCTTGAGCACCACCACCGGCTTCTTCTTGGACACGCGCTTTGCGGCTTCCGCGAAGGCGCGGCCGTCCTTGAGGTCTTCGCAGTGCTGGGCGATCAGATTGGTGTTCGGGTCCTGCTCGAAGAAGGCGAGCAGATCGTCCTCGTCGATATCGGACTTGTTGCCGAGGCCGACGATCGCGGACACGCCCATCTTGGCCGAGCGCGAGAAGCCGATGATGGCCATGCCGATGCCGCCCGACTGCGACGACAGCGCCGCATGGCCCTTGACGTCATAGGCGGTGCAGAAGGTCGCGCAGAGATTGGCGGGCGTATAATAGAAGCCGTAGATGTTCGGCCCCATCAGACGGATGTCGTACTTCTTGCCGACCTCGACGATCTCGGCCTGCAGCTCCGGCGCACCGGCTTCAGCGAAGCCCGACGGGATCAGCACCGCGCCGGGGATCTTCTTCTCGCCGCATTCGGTCAGCGCGGCCGCGACGAATTTCGCGGGGATTGCGAACACCGCGACGTCGATCACACCAGGCACGTCCTTGACGCTCTTGTAGGCCTTGTAGCCGAGGATCTCGGCGGCCTTGGGATGGATCGGATAGATCTCACCCTTGTAGCCGCCGTTGATGAGGTTCTTCATCACGGAATTGCCGATCTTGCCGTCCTCCGCGGAGGCGCCGACCACGGCGACCGCCTTCGGCTGCATGATGCGGTTCATCGCCGCGACGATCTCATCGGTCGGACGCGGCTTCGGCTTGGGCTTGTAGGCGAAGTCGACCACGATGCGGACGTCTGCGGCCGTGGCATCCTTCGGCGTCGCGAACACCGGGTTGAGGTCGAGCTCGACGATCTCAGGGAAATCGGTGACGAGCTGCGAGACCTTGACGATGACGTCGGCGAGCGCGTTGCGGTTCACCGGCTCGCCGCCGCGCACGCCTTTCAGGATCTCGTGCGCCTGGATGCCGTCGAGCATCGAGAGCGCGTCTTCCTTGGTCGCCGGCGCGAGGCGGAAGGTGATGTCCTTGAGCACCTCGACCAGCACGCCGCCGAGGCCGAAGGCGACCAGCTTGCCGAACGAGCCGTCGGTGATCGAGCCGACGATGACCTCGGTTCCGCCGGCCAACATCTGCTGCACCTGCACACCTTCGATCTTGGCATCGGACTTATATTTCTTTGCGTTGCCGAGGATGGTCTCGTAGGCCTTCTCGGCCTCCTCGGTCGTCTTGAGGCCGACGATGACGCCGCCGGCTTCGGTTTTGTGGAGAATGTCCGGCGAGACGATCTTCATCACGACGGGGAAGCCCATGGACGAAGCCATCTTGCCGGCCTCGCCCGCCGACTTGGCCACGCCCTCCTTCGGCACCGGAATGCCGTAGGCGTCGCAGACCAGCTTGCCTTCCGGGGCCGTCAGGCTGGTGCGATTGTCCGCCTTGACCTGGTCAAGCACCTTGCGGACGGCATCTTTGGAATTGGACATGTGGCTTCTCCCTTGACCTCAGTTCGTTCTTTTCAAAGCGCGCGCGTGTTTGCGGCTGCCCATGATGCTTGCCATTCGCCGCGCTCTGTTCCATGCGGCGGTACGGAGTGGCATAAGCCTCAAGACTACTCCGCCGGCATGGATCAAAAATGGCTGGCGATGGCATTTGGTATGCCAGAAGCCAACTTGTCAAGCTGGTGCATGGCCTAGAAGGCCGCAAAAAATAGGCAGCTTGACATTCTGGCATGTGGTATGCCAAAAACTTTCCAGTTAATATTCCTGTAAAAGACGACTCCCCACTGGAGGAGATTCGTCGTGTCACTACGGAAACCAACCAAGGCGTTGCCGAACATGGCCGAGGCAGACATCGCAATCGTTCGTATTGCCCCGGAGAGCAGCTTCAAGAACAAGGCGTATGACGCCTTAAAGGAAGCCATCCTCAAGATGGACATCTACTCGACGCCCGAGCCGGTGATGCTCGACGAGCGCGCATTGTCTGAGAGGCTTGGCGTCAGCCGCACGCCGATCCGCGAGGCCATCGCGATGCTGGAGCAGGACGGTTTCGTGAAGACCGTGCCCCGCCGCGGCATCATGGTGGTGCGCAGGACCAAGAGCGAGATCGTCGACATGATCCGCGCCTGGGCGGCGCTGGAGAGCATGGCCGCCCGCCTCATCACCACCACCGCGCGCAAGAAGGACATCACGGCGCTGCGCGACTATTTCAAGGATTTCGGCAAGGACCGACTGCCCGAGGATCACGTCGAGGAATATTCGCGCGCCAACATCGCCTTCCACCAGGCGCTGATCTCGCTGTCGGAATCCCCCGTGCTGGTCGATCTCACCAACGACCTGCTCTTGCACGTGCGCGGCTATCGCCAGTTGACCATCGGACGCAAGGACCGCACCGCGACGTCACTGCCCGAGCATCTCGGCATTATCGAAGCGCTGGAAGCGCGCGACACCGAGCTTGCCGAGAAGCGCGCCCGCGATCACACCCTCGGCCTTGCCGCTTACGTCGAAGCGCACGGCCAAGAACTGTTTACGTAACTGTTCACTTAAGCAACGTTCACCAGAAGGGCGAACAATTCGCCCCGCACCTTGAGACCAGGGAGACAAGGCCCATGCTGAATACCGCGACCAAGTCCGAAGCACCGGGCACCGAGCAGGAACTGACGGATGGCTTCCATCTCGTCATCGACGCGCTCAAGCTGAACGGCATCAACACCATCTATAATGTGCCGGGCATCCCGATCACGGATTTGGGCCGCATGGCGCAGGCCGCGGGTATTCGCGTGATCTCGTTCCGTCACGAGCAGAACGCCGGCTACGCCGCCGGCATCGCCGGCTATCTCACCAAGAAGCCCGGCGTCTGCCTCACGGTGTCGGCGCCCGGCTTCCTCAATGGTCTCACCGCCCTCGCCCACGCCACCACCAATTGCTATCCGATGATCCTGGTCTCCGGCTCTTCCGAGCGCGAGATCGTCGACCTCCAGCAGGGCGACTACGAGGAGATGGACCAGCTTGCGATCGCAAAGCCGCTGTGCAAGGCGGCCTATCGCGTGCTGCACGCCCAGGACATCGGCATCGGCTTCGCCCGCGCCATCCGCGCTGCGGTCTCAGGCCGTCCGGGCGGCGTCTATCTCGACCTGCCGGCAAAACTGTTCGGCCAAGTCATGAACGCCGAGGCCGGCCAGAAGTCGCTGGTCAAGGTGATAGACGCGGCGCCCGCGCAGATCCCCTCGCCCGCATCCGTGAAGCGCGCGCTCGACGTGCTCAAGAGCGCCAAGCGCCCCCTCATCATCCTCGGCAAGGGCGCGGCCTACGCGCAGGCCGATGAGGAGATCAAGAGCTTCGTCGAGAAGAGCGGCGTTCCGTTCCTGCCCATGAGCATGGCCAAGGGCCTGCTCCCCGACACCCATCCGCAATGCGCCGGCGCCGCCCGCTCGACGGTGCTGAAGGACTCCGACGTCGTCATGCTGATCGGCGCGCGGCTGAACTGGCTGCTGTCGCACGGCAAGGGCAAGAGCTGGGGCGAGGCGCCGAAGAAGTTCATCCAGGTCGACATCGAGCCGAAGGAGATGGATTCCAACGTCGAGATCGTCGCGCCCGTCGTCGGCGACATCGGCTCGGTCGTCTCCGCCTTCAACCAGGCGATGGGATCATCCTGGACCGCCCCGCCGGCCGAATGGACCAAGGCGGTCTCGTCCAAGCGCGAAGAGAACGTCGCCAAGATGGCGCCGAAGCTCATGAACAACAAATCGCCGATGGATTATCACGGCGCGCTCGGTGTGCTGAAGAACGTCATCAAGGACTATCCCGAGGCGATCCTCGTCAACGAAGGCGCCAACACACTCGACCTCGCCCGCGGCGTCATCGACATGTACAAGCCCCGCAAGCGTCTCGACGTCGGCACCTGGGGCGTGATGGGCATCGGCATGGGCCAGGCGATCGCGGCCGCGCTCGAGACCGGTCACCCCGTGCTGGCCGTGGAAGGCGACTCGGCGTTCGGCTTCTCCGGCATGGAGGTCGAGACCATCTGCCGCTACAATTTGCCGATCTGCGTCGTCATCTTCAACAATGACGGCATCTATCGCGGCACCGACGTCAACGGCGCCAACTCCGATCCGGCAACGACCGTGTTCGTCAAGGGCGCGCGCTACGACAAGATGATGGAAGCCTTCGGCGGCGTCGGCGTCAACGCGACCTCGCCGGACGAGCTGAAGCGTGCCGTCAACGACGCCATGAAGTCCGGTAAGCCGACGCTCATCAACGCCGTGATCGATCCGGCCGCCGGCTCGGAGAGCGGCCGCATCGGCAACCTCAATCCACAGAGCGTTCTGCAGAAGAAGAAGTAAGTCCACCCCTCAACCCTTATTCCCTGCCGGGTGCAGGGGCAGACAGAGTACGGAGCAATACGATGACCAAAGCGCTCGAGGGCGTTCGCATTCTCGACTTCACCCACGTCCAGTCAGGACCGACCTGCACGCAGCTGCTGGCCTGGTTCGGCGCCGACGTGATCAAGGTGGAACGCCCGGGCGTGGGTGACATCACCCGCGGCCAGCTGCAGGACATCCCGAACGTGGACAGCCTGTATTTCACCATGCTCAACCACAACAAGCGCTCGATCACGCTCGACACCAAAAACCCCAAGGGCAAGGAAGTCCTCACCGAGTTGATCAAGAAGTGCGACGTGCTGGTGGAGAATTTCGGCCCCGGCGTGCTCGACCGCATGGGCTTTCCTTGGGAGAAGATCCAGGCGATCAACCCGAAGATGATCGTCGCCTCGATCAAGGGTTTTGGCCCCGGACCGTATGAAGACTGCAAGGTCTATGAGAACGTCGCCCAGTGCACCGGCGGCGCCGCCTCCACCACCGGCTTCCGCGACGGCGTCCCGCTCGTCACCGGCGCGCAGATCGGCGATAGCGGCACCGGCCTGCACCTCGCGCTCGGCATCGTCACCGCGCTCTACCAGCGCACCCACAGCGGCAAGGGCCAGCGCGTCACTGCCGCGATGCAGGACGGCGTGCTCAACCTCTGCCGCGTCAAGCTGCGCGACCAGCAGCGCCTCGCCCACGGCCCGCTGAAGGAATACAGCCAGTTCGGCGAAGGCGTGCCGTTCGGCGACGCCGTGCCGCGCGCCGGCAACGATTCCGGCGGCGGCCAGCCCGGCCGCATCCTGAAGTGCAAGGGCTGGGAGACCGATCCCAACGCCTACATCTACTTCATCACCCAGGCCCCGGTCTGGGAGAAGATCTGCGATGTGATCGGCGAACCCACCTGGAAGACCGATCCGAACTACGCCAAGCCGGCGGCGCGCCTGCCGCGCCTCAACGAGATCTTCGCCCGCATCGAGCAGTGGACGATGACGAAGACAAAGTTCGAGGCGATGGAGATCCTCAACAAGGACGACATCCCGTGCGGCCCGATCCTGTCGATGAAGGAGATCGCGGAAGACCAGTCGCTGCGCGCCACCGGCACGGTGGTCGAGGTCGACCACCCCACCCGCGGCAAGTACGTCTCGGTCGGCAACCCGATCAAGCTGTCGGATAGCCCGGCAGACGTGACGCGATCGCCGCTGCTCGGCGAGCACACCGACGAGATCCTGCGCTCGGTGCTCGGCTTCAGCGATCACCAGGTCGCCGAGATCCACAAGTCGGGCGCGCTCGACCCGCCGCAGAAGCAGGCCGCGGAGTAAGCGGACCACATTTCACGAGACCAAAGGGGCCGTCCGAAGGGGCGGCCCCTTTTGCTTGTGAAGGCGTGCAATCGCAGGCTCAAAATCAAAACTGGAAAACAACCCCATGCACAGTAGCCATCCCGTTGGCACGCAACGATATTTCTGATTCGACGAAACACTTCTGACCCGTCGGGCAAAACAGGGGTATTATGCCATCGTGGCTATCATGCCGGGAGCGCACATCAGGCGCTGGCTGCTGCACATCGGAGCGGATCCCGACCACACGCTGTTCGCGGAAGGGGCTGCAGAGATCTGGAGTCCAAGGGCGCTTATCGGACGTCAGCCTGAGGGACGTCAGCATGGGCCACAACTGGACGGATCGCGGCGCGATCCAACGTGCCCGCCCAGCCGGAGCCAGTCGGTGCTAGCGAAGACCGGGAAGATCACCCTTCAGCCGCGCTTGCCGACCGTCGCAGACCCGGCGGTAACCTCGTCCTTGTGCGCGGCAAACGCAGCCAGCACCTCGGCTTTCTCGCGCTTAGGGAGCTTGGCAAAGTCGAGGCTCCGCCCGAGTTCCGCCGCGACCTCATCGAACTCTGCCGGCGATATTCTGAGATTGCGGTGCGCTTCCTCAAGTCCGAGCGGCGTCGCGCCAGGCTTGGTGGCCGCGAACTTAAGGGGCCCGCCCGAAACGTCGCAGACCCACAGCGTCCGCATGAACTTGAGGCCCGGCAACCTTGTCAGGTTCTTGGTGTGCCATTCTCGTAGTTGCGGATTCTTGGACTTCTGGCCCACGACGGGATTCTTCACGACAGCGTCGCTGAAGTGATCCACCACGGCCGCAATAGCAAAAACGCCGCCCAGCCGCTCATACAGACTTTTCTCAGGCGAGGTTTGCTGGGCCTGCGCGTATGCCTTACTCGCTCCCTGCAATGCAGTCGTCGGGGCGGCGGTCAGCGCCATTCCTGCGACCATGCTTCGTCGTGTGATGGAAGTCGGAATAAATTGTACCATGGTCACCTCCTCTGGTGAGGCAACAGGATAATCCGTTGGGAGCATGCCGCCGGTCAGAATTCGTCACTTTCTTCCGGCATTAAATTTTAGGTCGATGGATTAAGATGGAAGCGTCGGGGTTACACGCTAAGAACGATTCACCGCACATTGGCGCGTATGGCCGCTCGGGACGTCTGCGATGGGCCACAAGCGGAAGTCGGCTCTCTATTCGATAATTTCATCGGCGCGGGCTAGGAGGCTTTCGGGTAATTCCAAGCCGAGCACTCTCGCGGTGTTGATGATGAATTCGAATTCGGTCGGAGCTTGCACTGGCAGGTCTGCCGGATTGGCGCCGCGCAAAATTCGATCAACGTAGGATGCCGCGCCTGCATATATTTTATTGAGGTTTACTCCATACGAAACAAGACCCCCTACATCGCAGAATAGTCGTAGGAAGTAGATCGCGGGCAACCTGCACTTAGCAACAAGCGCGGTCATTTCCTTCCGTCGTGCGGCAGTCAGTGCGTCAGGTAGAAAAACAAGACCAGCGTTCCGCGTGTCTTGGAGAGATACGATTAGCCGTTCGATGCTGGAGCTATCGCCGTGGGGCGTCTCCACCGAAACCACTCCGGAGGTTTGTGCGGCGGCCTTTATCGAAGCGAGAAACGCAGCAGAGTTATTCCCTGGTTCTGGGTTGTAGATCGCGCCGATCCGCTCAATCTGCGGCGCGATTTCCTTCAGCAGGGAGACCCACTTACCCCCGAGAGATGGTACAAAGGCAGTGAAGCCGGTAACATTACGACCGGGCCGCGCGAAAGTCTCGACATAGCGCATTCCAATCGGATCGCTGACCATCGCGAATACGGTCGGGATGTTAGACCCCTCAGCTTGCAGTGACGCCATCGACGGGTTGGTAACCGCGAACAAGACATCAGGCTTCAACGAGATCAATTCGCGCGCGCACTTGCGGCTCTCCTCAGTATCGCCATCGCTTATGCAATAGTCTATGAGCAGGTTCTGACCCAACAGCCATCCTTTCTCCTTCAATACTCTTTCGAGAATTGGCCTGCTTAGAGGGCTAGCTAGGAGCGCACCCACGCGGCGGACTTGGGCCTGAGCCCCGCAGTATATGGGAGGATTGCTACGGCACCGCTGAAGGCTATGAATTCCCGCCGTCGCATGCGTCGCTCCCCTCTAGGGATCACGCCTGTGGGAAGATCAGCTTAGCACTTTTTTCGTGAGACTATACCGGGTGCAATGACTGCTTCGGGTCAAAAGCTGCTGTCGAACACGAAGCCGCAATAGGTCTGCCAAGGGCCAGAAGCGGAAGAAGTACAGCCGAACTAATCAGGTATTCCCCAGGTGGCACGCACAAATAAACGGGCCGGCGGCAGCACGGAGGCGAGGTCAACTGGGGCGCGGTCCGGCTTAATTGCAATCAGATCGTAGCTCGCACCATGGTCGCTCGTCGTGTCCCTTAGCATTACACCGTCCGCGGTGTCTCGCGTCAGGGTCGCCGGTGCGGGATCAACGATGACGGCGGCGCGAATGCGCGCGTCCTGTATCGGCTCGGGCGGCGTCTCGCCGTTGTGAAGCTGTGCGCACATGCCGGTCGTCTCCTTGCAGAGGCTGGCGACCCTGGCGAAATCCGGCTTGATCCCCATCAGCACGAGGCCGGTCGCCCCGCCGAGCGAGAAACCGACAAAGCCGACCCTTGCAGGATCGATCACGGCCCTGTCCTTCGCATTGACTGGTGCCGGCCTGCGCGCACGCCTCGTCCTTCGAGACGGCGCTCACGCGCCTCCTCAGGATGAGGTTCATCGGCGTCCGTGCTCGTTGGCTATCTCGACCGGCTCAATGCGCCGACACCCTGGTCGACAAAGATGA
This sequence comes from Bradyrhizobium sp. NBAIM03, assembly GCF_020194055.1. Taxonomy (NCBI): domain Bacteria; kingdom Pseudomonadati; phylum Pseudomonadota; class Alphaproteobacteria; order Hyphomicrobiales; family Nitrobacteraceae; genus Bradyrhizobium; species Bradyrhizobium sp. NBAIM03. The sequence goes on from NZ_JADYVS010000006.1 coordinate 209,590, forward strand.
TGCCGCATCATCTCTGCATGCTGCGCAGCCAGTGCCGGATCGCCGCGAGCTTTGGCGGCGGCATCGCAGGCTCGCGAGGCGCAAGGACGTCAGCGACGAGCCCATAGGCGATTTTCACTCGCCGTCACTCCTCTCAGGGGAGCTGATGCATTCCCTTCAGCCTGACGTTCATTGCTCTCCGGCTCCCCGGCGCTCCCCCTCGATGGCGTCCCGTTTCGAATTTCGGAAGTGATCTATGCCATAGTGGATCGTCAGTCCGACAATCCACCCGATAAAGGTGCCTAAGTGGGTCGTGTGGCCGAACAGCTTCTCCTCAATCCAGGCGCCCCCCCAGATTGAGACGAGTATTAAGATCAGCGTCCATAGAGTAGTGCTCGTTTTTTCTTTGAGTGCACTTCTCGCCTCCCTTGCAGGGCTCAGTGCTATTGACGCGGACGGACCAACTCCGAGCGAAACCGATCTTCTAGCGTCGCCCGGCAACTGCGCCCTCGGCTTTCGCGCTCCCTAAGCAGCGCAGATCAATTTCAGATCAGCTTCGAACCTGATGCTGCGCTTGCCCGCAAGCGCCGTGCCCTCGAGGAAACCGCCCTCGGCATCGCACGTCCCGGAAAAACCAATTCCAATCTCGTGTCCGCCGAATACCGGGTCTTCCCCTCGCGCCGGCGTATGCTCTTGATTGACCATCTGCCCTCTCCATCGACCGCTGGAGGAGGAATATGACCCCAGATAGTAGAAGAAGGCATCGCCACCCAGGATACGGCCGTTGTTCAATAGCATCACTCCAGTCAGGCCGCCGGGGACGCCGTCCAAGATTTTGAGATGGATGGAGTACAATCCGTTGGAAATGCCACCTTCACCAATCATCCCGGGCGCCGGAAGGTCGCTTTCATCCAGCGGGGTCATGATGGATCGAAAGACGGCACCCGGCACCTGCGGGGAACTGCCCTCGAAGTGAAACGCCTTGCCAACGGCTCTTCCAACGACGGAAATTGACGAGACATCGGAACCCAGCAAAGACTGATGATCAGCGCCAAAATTGTGTCGTCGGCTGGTCACATCGACACGGATTGAGTCCCCCTCGACATGGTAATTCCCGATATGAGCAAACCCTGAATTGCCGCCCAGCAACTTGCCCCGGCGCACATACGTGACGCTCCGGCCAACCATTTGATTGATCGAGAATTCACTTTTGAAGAGGCCGTCGAAAGTGCTTGATAACTCGTTCATCCGGCACCACCGATTGACTCGGACTCCTCTTTTGCTCAGCGGCTAGTCTCGGAAGACCGAGAGTACCGTTCGATTATTTCGACATCGGGGTCGATGACGCCCTCGCGATAGCCGAACAAGTTGACGTCTGAGTTCGGGGCAGAGCAGACTTGCTCTGCCCTGCCCGTGGTTCGCTACTGGCCGCGCCTGCGTTACCACCACTAAGCACCACAAAATCCATTCAGTCAAAACCGATAATTGATGCCGCCCTTGGCCGTATGAAGCTGAACCTCGGTGTCCGTGAAGGACGCGCCGGGGAATGCAAGAGCATTGCCGTTCGACTTTCCGAGATTGATGTAGATGTACTCGGCCTTGAACGTCCAGCGCGGATCGAATGCCCATTCAAGACCGCCACCCGCGGAGAACCCCACCTGGACCTCCGACGAGGAAGCGCTTCGCGTCAGGGCCGGGAAGAAGCCATTGAAGTTGGCAATGTTCGGCGTGGCGAGATTGGAGGTGAAGATGCTGTTCTTGACGTGGCCCCAGGCGAAGCCACCGGTACCGTAGATCAGCAGGTTGTTCGCGGCATAGCCGATGCGTCCGCGAACCGTGCCGAAGACATCGATTTCCTGCTTGAGATTGAATACGCCGGTGAAGGCGCCATTGTCGCCGCCGATCGTTCCGGTGACGCTGAAGGGGCGGCTCGCCGTCTCCTTGATGGCTGCGCCGCTGACATCCGCTTCCAGACCGTACACGAAGGTGCCGGACTGCCAGTTATAGCCGATTTGGCCGCCGCCGAATCCGCCCTTGGGGCTCACATCCAGGGTGAACGGCCCAGTGCCACCCGTGACGACATAGCCGGGCACCGTCCCGGTTGCGAGCGCGCCGGGATCGAAGGTCGCCGTCGGATCGCTCCAGCCATAACCGCCATGCACGCCGGCGTAAAAACCGGTCCAGCTGAATGCGACCGGCGCGGGCGGCGCCTTGGTGTAAGCCCTGCCGAGATCGGCCGCGGAGGCGGCGTGGGAGAGACAGAGAGCCGAGATCAGGAGAGTACCGGAGACAATGGATTTCATGACTTCCCTCAAATTGCGCCGAGAGGCGGCGCACCCATGGAACGATTCAGTAGCGGCTTTTCGCCTGCCTATTTCACAGAGGTGATCGCAACCACCATCTGCATGCGCGTTTGCCACCGTGCACCTAGTCGCAATAGCAGAAGCCATAGACGGCACCGATCTTCGCAATGTGAATATCCGCACTGGTCTTTCGCGACGTGGTGTCTGCGTTCGACCTGAAAATGGTCGTGGTGCCCAGGGTCTGCGTGCTCGAGCTGGTCCGTGTCTCGTTGCGGTCGATGTCGAAGTGCATGTAGCGATATTCGCCGCGCAATGACCATCGCTGCGTCAGCTTGAACTCGCCGCCCGCGCCGGCCGTATAACCCGCCACCCACTTGCCGTTGGGCCCTTCGAAATTGCCGGGATCGGGAAAAGTGAAATGGCCCAGCGCCAGGCCGCCGAGACCGTAAAGCATCAAGTTCGGGGTCACGAGATAGCCGGCCCGGCCGATCACGCCGACGTTCGAGCGCAATTGCTCGCTGGCCTGCATCGCCACCTGATTGACACCTGTCGTCACGACACCGTTGGAAACTTGCCGGGTATTCCTCGTTTGCTCGCCGACCGTCTTGAACGCGACATCGGAGAACAGCGTGCCTTCGATCTGACCGCCGGCCACGACATTGCCGGCTCGCCAATTGTAGCCTGCGAACAGGTCGACCATCGAGCCCATCGTGTCGCCGACGGCATTGCCGCGGGTCGTCGTGCTGACGACGCCATTCGTCGTTAGCACGGCGCCATTGAAATTCTGCTGCGCGGAGTCGGCCGTCGAGGCGAGGTTCTGTCGGGCGCGGCCTGCGCCGGCAGCGAAATAGGCGCCGAGATAGGGGCCCGCCCAGTGGTCGCTGGGCGCGCCAGGCATCGCGGCCATGGCCGAACGCGGTCCGCCTTCACCGAACCGGTAGACCATGCCGATCTTCCCGGTGTGGAAATCGGCATTGATCTGACGATGGGTGCTGTCGGTGGACACAGAGGTCCTGGAGGATCCGGTCGATTGCGAGTTCGATGCGAATTTGCTGGATTCGTCGCGGTCGAAGCCGTAATGCGCATAGCGATACTCGCCACGCAGCGACCAATTGCCTGTCAGCTTCACTTCGCCGCCGGCGCCCAATGTGTAGCCGGCCACCCACTTGCCGCTGGAATCGCCGCGGCTGAAGTCCCCGTCTGCGTTAGTGAAATGCCCCAGCGCCAGACCCCCGAGGCCGTAGAGCAGCACGTTCGGTGTCACCAGATAACCGGCCCGGCCGATCACGCCGACATTCGAACGCAGCTGCTGCGGAGCCTGGCTCGCGGCGGTTTGCGAGCCCGAGAACCGCGAGGTGACAGCTCCGTTCGAGGTGTCGACTGAGGTGAATGTCTGAGGACCGATGGTGTTGAACGTAACGTCGGAGAACACCGAGCCTTCGATCTGCCCGCCGGCCACGACATTGCCGGCGCGCCAATTGTAGCCCGCGAAAAGATCGACCATCGAGCCCGTCACGTCCCCGACGGGACGGCCGCGCGCCGATTCAGTGCTGGTGGAGGTCGTGGTCCCGACGCTGGTGGTCGTGCTGGTCCTGCTGTTGTTCGTTGCGATGGTTTCCGCCGCACGTCCGGCACCGGCACCAAAATAGGCACCGATATAGGGTCCCGCCCAGCCGTCGCTCCAGGCCGGGCCCGGCGGTGCCGCCATCGCCGACCGCGCGCCTGACGCGCCGAATTGGTAAACCAGTCCAACCTTGCCGACGTGGAAATCGGCATCGATATGCCGCCGGTGGACGGTGCTGTTGGTGGACGTGTTGGTGCCGCCGCCCGATACGGACGTCGACGAGTTGCCTGACGGCTCGTTACGGTCATATCCGAAATGCATGTAGCGGTATTCGCCGCGCAGCGACCAGCTGTCCGTCAGCTTGACCTCGCCGCCCGCGCCCGCGACATAACCGGCCACCCATTTGCCGTTCTTGTCGCTGACCTGCGCTTCCGGGTCGGGATAATTGTCGGGATAGGTCAGGTGCCCCAGCGCCAGGCCTCCGAGGCCGTACAGCAGCACATTCGGTGTCACCAGATAACCGGCCCGGCCGATCACGCCGACGTTCGAGCGCAATTGCTGCCGGTCCTCGATGCTGTTCGTCCCCGATTCTGTCGAGGTGACGACGCCGTTGTCGCTCGACACCGAGCTGTATGCCTCGTTGCCGACCATCCTTGTGGTGACGTCGCTGAACAGGGTGCCTTCGATCTGCCCGCCGACCACGACATTGCCGGTTCGCCAATTGTAGCCCGCGAACAGATCGACCATCGAACCGGTCATGTCGCCGGCGAGATTGCCGAATCCTGATCGCGTGAACGCCGACGACCCGCCGAGACTGCTGGCATTGCCTTCGTCGTCGATTCTCGTGGAGGTCTGCCTTGCCCGTCCGGCGCCGGCGCTGACGTAAGCACCGATATAGGGGCCGGCCCAGCTGTCACCCCAGGCGCCTGCGAATGAAGACCCGCGTGCTGCCGAAGGTATCGCCGCCATTGCGGACAGCGGCCCGGAATCACCGAATTGGTAGACCAGACCGATCTTGGCCAGGTGGAAATCAGCATTTATGCGTGACGAAAAGGATTGACTGCTAGTCGAGACGGACGTGGTTGCGCCCGTCGCCGAGTTGGCCGTTGAGCTGGCGGCTGCGCTCCGGTTGAAGCCAAAGTTCAGATACCGATACTCGCCGCGCAGCGACCAATTGCCGGTCAGCTTCAGCTCGCCGCCGGCGCCGACCGTGTAGCCGGCCACCCATTTGTTGTTGTCACCGCCGAAAGGATCGGCGCCGTCGGCAAAGGTAAAGTGACCGAGCTCGAGGCCGCCGAGGCCATACAGCAGCAGATCCGGACGCGCGAGAAAACCGACCCGGCCGATCAGCCCGACCCGCGAGCGCAGCTGCTGGTTGCTCTGCACGATCGCCGTGCGGGCACCCGTCGAGGTCACCGCCCCGAGCAGCACGTTGGTGCTGACGCTGTTGAGCGTCTCGTTGCCGAACGGCTTCAACGCGACATCGGAAAAGACCGTGCCTTCGACCTGTCCGCCCGCCACGATACTCCCGGCCTGCCAATTATACCCCGCGAACAGGTCGACCATCGAACCGGTCACATCGCCCGCAAGATTGCTCGCAGTCGTTCCGGCCAGGGTCGAGCTCGACGTCACAACACCGGCGTTTGTCGAGACAGAACTGTTACCGAAACGGCCCGTCGAGGATTCCGTCACACGTCCGGCACCCGCGCCGAAATAGGCGCCGATATAAGGCCCGGCCCAGCTATCCACCCAAGCGGGTCGGGGTGGCGCCTTCACAGAGAGGTCGGCGGCCAGAGCTCCTGCAGAAACCATGATCGAGGCGCCAGCCAATGAAGCGCCCGTCAGTGATGTCAGCTTTTTCACTCCACCCCCCAATTCCAATTCCAAAGCAGGCGCTCCAAAACCACAGGAACGCGCCCCGTCAAAAGGCGTAGCGCACCACGCCCTTGCCGCCGTCGTTTGATGGCTAAGTTACTGACACGTCATGGCCATCGGCTTCTTGTCCTGGCCTGCACCCGAGTTGAACGATTCCGCATCGTCTGCCCTTTTCGGAATCCATGTTGCTCGGTGGATACATTCGCCCGTTCAAAGCATGACGAAGTTTGACAGCGACGTGCTCGACTTAGACTGGCGCGCGCAGCCAATTGGTTCTCGCAGAGAATGCGGCGCTTTACCGCACACGTAGCGCTTGCGCCGCGATAAACTCTGCGGCGGTATCAAGTTACACCTGAACTTTGCCGTGCAACGATGTCCAAGGTCGTATTCGCTTCGGATCAGCTTCCCGCGCATCTTGACGAAGGTGCGCGCCAGCGGCTGTGGCTCGACCTGTTCACCGACCATTTGTGCGCGGCGGACATTTCGTTCTTTCCCGATGCGCCGTTTTACTCGCGGTCCGAATTCCTGAAACTCGGCGATATCGCGGTCACCCAGCTTGAGGCTAATATTCAGACGGCAGTTCGTACCCAGCGTCACGTCGAAGCCGATACCCGCGGCGACTACATCATCGGCACCACGTTCAACGGTGTGAGTACGCTGATCAGGCAGGAAGGCCGCGAAGCCATTCGCGGCGCGGGGGAGGCGATGCTCTATACCAACGCCGCGCCGATCGCGTCGCAACTTGATGGGCCGATCGCCTTTCGCGGCATCACGGTGCCGCGCGCGCTGCTGGCCGAGCGGCTGCCGAATTTCGAGGACCTTGCCTTGACGCCGTTGGCTGCATCGCCGGCCTTGCGTCACCTGGAGCGCTATCTCGCCATCGTCATCGACTCCGACATCGATGCCGACCTCGTGCTGAAGGAGAACATCGGCACGCATCTCATCGATCTGGTCGCGCTGGCCCTCGGCGCCCGCGGCGATTCAGCCGAGCTTGCGACGCGGCGCGGGTTGCGTGCCGCGCGGCTGCAGGACGTGATCGCAGATATCAGGGGGCGTTTCGCTGATCCGTCGTTTTCGCCGAGCGAACTTGCACGCAAGTTAGGGCTTTCGCCGCGTTACGTCCAGGAACTGCTGCAGGAGACCGGATCGAGCTTTACCGAACGTGTCACCGAGCTGCGGTTGCAGAAGGCACGGAAGATGCTGCTCGATTCCCGCTACAACCGATCGAAGATCAGCGATATCGCCTATGCCTGCGGATTCAACGAGGTGTCCTACTTCAACCGCTGTTTCCGCCGCCGCTTCGGAACTTCGCCGAGGCATTATCGCCGCGATGTCGGCGAGCCGATGTGATCGGACGCGCAGTCCGGCGCTCGGCTGGCTCGCGTCCACCACGCACCATGATCGCCTCCGATCGTGTCGTGGCTGCGGCTTGCCAGGCGGAGACACCTTGCCGCCGCTGTTGGTGTTGAGGCAAAGTGTCCGCAAGAAAGTCAGGGCTATCGCATATGACTAGTGGCGGCCTGCGCGCACTCAGCCCTCATCCTGAGAGCCCGCCTAAAGCGGGCATCTCGAAGGATGGCCGCAAGGAGAAGCTTTCAAATGCGATAGCCCCGCGCAAGGCAGGGAGGTCAGCATGTCACTGCTCGGCAAGGCCGCCGTCGCGATGTGGTGGAGTGTCCGCCCGGAGCAGCGCAGCGAGTTCGGTGACTGGCATTCGCACGAGCACTTTCCCGAGCGGATGAGCATTCCCGGCTTTCGCCGGGGTTCGCGCTGGACCAGCGCGACGGATGCCGAGGGCTTCTTCGTGCTCTACGAGCTCGAGCACTACGGCGTTCTCACGTCGAAGGGATATCTCGACCGGCTCAATGCGCCGACGCCGTGGTCGACGAAGATGATGCCACATCATCTCGGCATGGTGCGCAGCCAGTGCCGGATCGCCGCGAGCTTTGGCGGCGGCATCGCAGGCGCGCTCGCCACCATCAGGCTGTCGCCGCTCAACGGACGGGCCGCCGAGCTACAGGCCCACCTTCTCGATACGCTTGGCGCTCTCGCCTCCAAGCCGGGGCTGACGGGCGCCCACCTCCTCCTGACCGATACGCCCAAGACGAGTTCGCCCACCACTGAACAGCAAATCCGCGGCAATGACGGTGCCGCCGACTGGATCATTCTGGTGTCAGGTTACGATATCGATGCGGTTGACGCTGTCATCGCCGGACAGCTCTCGCCGCCATCGCTTCAAAGAGCGGGCGCGCAGGATGGTCCGACGCCAGGTCGTTACAGATTGGCGTTCACAATGACACCGAATGACGTTGGGGCCTAGGCCGAGCCGATCAAAGAGCGCGCCGCTGCTCCGCAAAGAACTTCCTTGCCGCGGCTTGAAGTTTGCGCCCATCGTTTGGTCGTAGACCGACAATGAGCGCCTCCTGAACTCATTTGGGCGTCGAGCTCTTCTTGGAGGATTGTCCGCCAGGGGTGCTGCTGCCCGAGCCGTCCGTGGTGCCGGTCGACGAGGTCCCGGTCGTCATGCCGCCTTTGGTTTTGTCATTGTTCTTCGTGGTGTCGCTTGTTCCGCCCACCCCGGATTGCGCGCCTCCCTGTTGCTGACTGGGTTGCGCCATTGCGGTGGATCCCATCATCGAGGCGATCACTGCGCCCAGCATGAGCTTCTTGATCATCTGACTGTCTCCTGTTCTGATCGCGAACAACAAGCCGATACGCTCCGTGTTCCTCACGTGCGCGGTTAAACCAGGAGAGAGCTTCTGCGCTCTGCGGTCCCTGCGCAGGCAGGGTTCTCGCATATGAGGGGTTCGCGGTCCCGGCACCCGCGACAAAAAATCCGCAAAGTCCTGTCGGATCAGCGACGTCCCGGTCGTCCTCGTGACATGAATGGGCCATAGAGGCCAGCTCGGGCCCATCAACACTGAGGATAACAACCATGCCCAATACCGTCCGCCTGCACCGCGTTCTCGCCACCAGCCCGGAGAAAGTCTATCGCGCCTTCCTGGAAGCCGACGCGATGGCGAAATGGCTTCCGCCGAACGGCTTTACCTGCACCGTGCAACATTTCGAGCCCAAGGTCGGCGGCACGTTCAAGATGTCGTTCCGGAACTTCACGACGGGCAACAGCCATTCGTTCGGCGGCGAATATCTCGAGCTCGTGCCGGGCGAACGTCTCCGCTACACCGACAGATTCGACGACCCCAACCTGCCCGGCGAAATCCAGGTGACCGTGATCCTGAAGAAAGTCTCGGTCGGCACCGAGATCGACATCACGCAGGCCGGTATCCCCGACGTCATTCCACCGGAGGCGTGCTATCTCGGCTGGCAGGAATCGCTGCGTAATCTGGCCAGGCTCGTCGAGCCGGAGATCAATGAATAGCGGTCAGTATGGTAGGGTGGGCCAAGCGACTTGTCCGCCGTAGCTCGACGAGCGAAGGCGGAAGCGTGCCCACCACCAACGGTCTCTCAACCTCGCAAAGATGGTGGGCACGGCGCGCGAAGAGCGCGCCTTTGCCCACCCAACGGCACTTGCCAGATGGCGCGCACGGCGGAGCGCGCCTTTGCCCACGCGGCGGCACTGGTGTGCAGTCTTGATATGCATCAAGCCGTCAAGACGGCGAAGCGGCTAGGAGCAGACGTCTTCCCTGCGCGCGTCGGAGGCGAAATGATGCGATCTGCTGTCGAATGGTTGATCATTGCCGGTCTTGCCGCCGGTTTCGCCACCGCCGCCAAGGGCGAAGACGTCGATATCGGCAAGGCGGAATTTCAGTCTTCGTGCGCGAGCTGTCATGGCACTGACGCGAGGGGCAACGGACCCGTCGGCAGCCAGCTCAAGACCCGGCCTTCCGACTTGACCGTGCTGACCAAGAACAACAACGGGGTGTTTCCCACCAACGCCGTCTACGAAACCCTGTATGGGTCGAAATCGGTCCCGGCGCACGGCACCCGTGAAATGCCGATCTGGGGCGAGCGGTTCAACCCCATCGTCAACCTGCCTCACGCCGTGGATTCCTATTACTGGCAAAAGGCAGGGCCGCAGCAGAACCCGGAGGTCGTCGTGCGGACTCGGATTCTCGCCGTGATCGACTACCTGAACCGAATTCAGCAGAAATAGCGATCGAACAGCGTCGCCGCACAGACGCCGAACGCCGCCTGCTATGCCTTCGCGGCAGGTGCACCGCCTGCCGTCCAGCGCTCGGGATCCGGACTGTGCCCGATCAGCGCCAGGCCATAGGCGATCGACTCGAACTGGTCGCCGGACATCAGGCGCTCGTTGCCGAAGCGGTCGGCGAACAATTTTCGGACCGCAGGCACAAACGAGGTGCCGCCGGTCAGAAACACCTTCTCCACCTCGCGCGAGGCGATGCGGGCCTCGGCCAGCACCTTGTCGACGGTGGCACCTAACCGGGCGATGTCGTCGGCAATCCAGGCTTCGAATTTCTTCCGCGTGATGGCCGCGCCGATGTCGACGCCGCCGCCCCTAAAGCGGAAGTCCACCTCGTCCTGCGCCGAGAGCGCCACCTTGGCGTCGGACACCGCGCGGTAAAGCGCAAAGCCGAGGTCGAGATCGACGATAGTGATGAAGTCCTCGAGCAGCTCGGGCTTCAGCGCGGTGCGCGCGAGCTCGCGGAGCTCGCGCAGATCGCCGTTGCTCTTCATCATCGCGAGCTGATGCCAGCGCGCCAGGTTCGTGTAGTGCCCGGTCGGGACCGGCAGCACCTTGTCGAACGAGCGGAAGCTGGAGCCCTTGCCGAGCCGCGGCGACACGATGTGGTCGACGATGCGATAGTCGAAGGTGTCGCCGGCAACGCCGATGCCGGCATGGCCGAGCGGCTCGGCGCGAAGAACGCCGCCCGTACGCGAGAAACGCATCACGGAAAAGTCGCTGGTGCCGCCGCCGAAATCGGCCACCAGCACGGTGGCATCGCGCTCCAGCCTGCGGGCAAACGAGAATGCCGCGCCCACGGGCTCGTAGACATAGCGCGCGTGGCCGGCGCCCAAGCGCTCGAACGCGGCGCGGTAGCGCTGCATCGCCAGCGCCTCGTCGGGATTGCCGCCGGCAAAGCGCACAGGGCGACCGACCGTGATGTTCGCCGCCTCGAAGCCGAACTTGTCCCCGCCATGGCGCGCCAGCGTGCGCAGGAACGCCGCCAGGATGTCCTCGAATTTGTAGCGCTGCCGGAAGACTTGCGTGGTGTTGAAGCTCGAGCTCGCTGCGAAGGTCTTGAACGATTGCAGGAAACGGTAGACGTGGCGTCCTTCGAGAAACTGCTCGATCGCCCATGGCCCGCCCTCCGCCTGGGCACCGGCGCCCGGCCGGTCCTCCCAGAAGCACAGCGCCGACACGTAGACGCTGTGACGCTGCCCGCCATGGTCGAAGCGAATGGCTTCGACCCGTCGGTCGTCCGCCGCCAGCGCAACGACCGTGTTGCTGGTGCCAAAATCGATGCCGATCGAGACGGCGGGCGAGGCGCTCGACATGAACCACTCTGAATGATGCTTGGAAAGGGGGCAGAGCACTAACGGCTTTACCGTCCCCTTGCAAGACCTGGTCCGAGATGGTCGAGCGCGGACCTCACGTCGCGTGGCTGGCAGGCACGTCGATCAGTTGGACTGATCGCCTCGACGCCAGGCCGGAAACGGATCGGCGAGAGCGGACCATGCGGCGATGTCCATGGTGGACGTATCAGGGACAAGGCATGCGTCCAGCCTGCCACGGATCTCGGCCTCGTCCATGCCGGTGCCGATGAACACGATCTCCTGGCGACGATCGCCGTACAGCTTGTCCCAATACTGGCCGAGCCGCTTGCGCCAGGCCTCATCGTTCGGCCACCGCTCCTTTGGAACGCTCGCCCACCAGAACCCCAGCGCTTCGGTCCTCACAATCGCTCCCGCCTGGCTGATCTCGCCGAGCCATTGCGGCCTCGTCGCCAGCCAGAAATGACCCTTCGCCCGGATCACGCCTGGCCAGGATGCCTTGACGAACTTGTCGAACTTCGCCGGATCGAACGGCCGGCGGGCGCGGTAGACGAAGTTCTTGACGCCATATTCCTGCGTTTCAGGCACGTGGTCGGCGAAACCATAGAGCTCCTTGTACCAGAGCGGATGCTGCTGGGCCTTCTCGAAGTCGAACCGGCCGGTGTTGAGCACGCGGTCGAACGGCACGCGGCTGTGATTGGCCTCGATGATGTCGGCTTCGGGATTCAACGAGCGGATGATCTGCCGTGCCGCCTCGCGCTGTTGCGGCGAGGCATCGTCCACCTTGTTGAGGACGATCACGTCGGCGAACTCGAGCTGCTCCACGAGGAGATCGACCAGCGTCCGCTTGTCGCCGTCCAGCGCCTCGCCGCGCTCGCCGAGGAACTCGGTCGAGGAATAGTCCTTCAGCAGGTTGGCGGCGTCGACCACCGTCACCATCGTGTCCAGGTGGGCGATATCGGAGAGGCTTTCGCCCTCTTCCGAGCGGAAATCGAACGTCGCTGCGACGGGGAGCGGCTCCGAAATGCCCGTCGATTCGATCAGCAGATAATCGAAGCGCCCGCTTTCGGCGAGCGCACGTACTTCCCTCAGGAGATCGTCGCGCAGGGTGCAGCAGATGCAACCGTTGGTCATCTCCACCAGTTTCTCATCAGTCCGCGAGAGGTTGGCACCACCATCGCGGACCAGGTCCGCATCGATGTTCACCTCGCTCATGTCGTTCACGATTACCGCCACTTTCAAGCCGTGCCGATTGTTCAGGACGTGATTCAGCAAAGTGGTCTTTCCAGCCCCGAGGAAGCCGGACAAGACGGTAACGGGGAGTTTGGGCATGGAGATCGAACAGCCTCTTGAGGGGGATGGGCCGAGGACGACGAGACACGGCATCTCACTATGTAATGTTATAACATTACATTCGCTATACGACCTGACCCTGTCAAGGCGCTCGGTTCACCGCCTATGCCGCAATGCGGAAGAAAGAATGCTGCTATGCAAACAAGAGCATGGACGCTGGCATCTGGCATACATAGATTGTTCCCAGAAATGAGACAGCAAGACTGACTGTTCTCAAGAAAGGGATTTCCGATGTCGAAGACCGCTTCCGTCGCTCTTGCGCCCTCCTCCTCGCTGTTCGCGCGGCTGATGGCCGCGATCGACGGCTTGCTGCTGGCGAGCGCCGAAATCTCCAATCGCAACGGGGACTTGCCGCGTTTCGGCCTGTAAGAAGGCCTTCGCTGCCTCACCGAACGGGCGACGGCACAGAAGCCAAAAACACGGTGTTTGACCAAATGGCCCCGCCTGTCGGGGCCATTTCTGTTTGGCAGCGCCCTCCCTCGCAGGCGAGCGGAACTGCGACGATTAGTCCGCCGAGGCCAACCGACGATTCCGGTTGTTTGTCTACTGGCATTTCGCATACCATCCATTCAAACAAGAATGGTTGCACGATTCAAAAGTGTAAGGACGGGGAAGCGTAACGCAGGACGGAAGGCCGAGTGGCAAGTTTTGCCGCGCCCTTGGCGAAGCCTTAGCCGAAAGATGCGGATGCCGCGCGTTATCCCTGCTCATACAGTTTCTATCGGGACTGCCATGGGTGCTAGACCGCAAGGGTAATCCCGGGGCATGTGACTCGGGATGGGCTAACGCAAGCCGACAAAGAGCGGCTGCGTTGAGGGTTCGACAGGGAGTGAACAAGATGAAGCCATTCGTTCTGAATGTCGCGTTGGCGGCAATGGTGATGTCGTGCGCGAGCAGCACCGCTAGCCGTGCCGCCTGGGAGCCGGTCCGTCCGGTCGAGTTCATCGTGCCCGCGGGCACAGGCGGCGGCGCCGACCAGATGGCGCGCACCATCCAGGGCATCGTCACCAAGCACAATCTGATGAAGCAGCCGCTGGTCGTCATCAACAAGGCCGGTGGCGCAGGCGGTGAAGGCTTCCTCGATGTGAAGACGTCGGCGAACAATCCGCACAAGATCATCATCACGCTGTCGAACCTGTTCACGACGCCGCTGGCGACGGGCATCCCCTTCAACTGGAAGGATTTGACTCCGGTTGCGATGCTCGCGCTCGACGAGTTCGTGCTTTGGGTGAATGCCGAGAAGCCGTACAGCTCCGTGAAAGACTATGTCGAGGCCGCGAAGAAGGCACCAAGCGGCACGTTCAAGATGGGCGGCACTGGATCCAAGCAGGAAGACCAGATCATCACGGTCGGGATCGAGAAGGCCATCGACGCCAAGTTCACCTACATTCCCTACAAGGGCGGCGGCGAAGTCGCGGTGCAGCTGGTCGGCAACCACGTCGATTCGACCGTCAACAACCCGATCGAGGCGGTCGCGCAATGGCGCGGCGGCAAGCTCCGTCCGCTCTGCGTGTTCGACGCCCAGCCGATGGCCTATGACGAGCCGATCGCCGACGGCAAGGCCTGGAAGGACATTCCGACCTGCAAGTCGCAGGGCCTTGCGATGGAATATCTCATGCTGCGCGGTATCTTCATGTCGCCCAAGGCCACGAAGGACCAGGTCGAATATTACGTCGAGCTGTTCAAGAAGGTCCGCGCCACGCCGGAGTGGCAGGAGTTCATGAAGAGCGGCGCCTTCAACACGACCTTCCTGACCGGCGCCGATTACGCCAAGTGGATCGAGGCGGAGGAGAAGCGGCACGAAAGCCTGATGAAGGAAGCCGGCTTCCTCGCATCGAATTGAGCCTGGCATCGATGACGGCCGAGGATGCTGTGCGTCCTCGCGCCGGCAGCGACTGCGAAAGACTGCATTTCCGCCTGGAGGCCTCATGACTGAACGATCCCGAGCCGAATCCGGCCCCGCCCACAAGACGCTGGAAATCGGCATGGGGCTGCTGATCGGCGTGTTCGGCCTCATCGTGATCTTCGGCAGCCTCAAGGCCGGCATCAATTGGGGCCCGGAGGGGCCGCGCGCCGGATTTTTCCCGTTCTATATCGGCGCGGCCATCGTCGCGGCGAGTGCGATCAACGTCTGGAACGCGCAGCGCGACGACGACGGACGGTTGTTCGCCGAATGGGGGCAGCTGCGCCAGGTCATGAGCGTCGTGGTGCCGACCGCCATCTACGTCGGCACAATGCCGTTCATCGGCCTTTACGTCGGCTCAATGCTCTTCATCGCCTGGTTCATGCGCTGGCTCGGCGGCTATCGCTGGCTGACCGTCGCAGCGGTGGCGGTCGGCATGCCGGTCGTGACTTACCTCGTTTTCGAGCGCTGGTTCCTCGTCCCTCTGCCCAAGGGGCCGCTCGAGGAATGGCTCGGCCTGTGAGACCCATCCACCCATTCAATTGCTGCTGCAGGACGTTTTGACATGGAAGAGTTGGCCAATCTGTTTCACGGCTTCGCGGTCGCCCTGCAGCCCTACAACATCATGCTGATGGTGATCGGCATCACGCTCGGCGTCCTCATCGGCGTGCTGCCGGGGCTCGGGGGCGCCAACGGCGTCGCGATCCTGCTTCCGCTGACCTTCAGCATGCCGCCGACATCGGCCATCATCATGCTGTCCTGCATCTATTGGGGCGCATTGTTCGGGGGAGCCATCACCTCGATCCTGTTCAACATCCCTGGCGAGCCATGGTCGGTGGCGACCACCTTCGACGGCTATCCGATGGCCCAGCAGGGCAAGCCCGGCGAGGCCCTGACGGCGGCCTTTACCTCCTCCTTCGTCGGCGCGCTGTTTGCCGTCGTCATGATCACGCTGGTTGCGCCGCTCGTCGCGGGCTTTGCGCTTCGATTTGGGCCGGCGGAGAAGTTCGCGGTGTATTTCCTCGCCTTCTGCTCCTTCGTCGGCCTCAGCAAGGAGCCGCCGTTCAAGACCATCGCCGCAATGATGATCGGCTTTGCGCTCGCGGCGGTCGGGCTGGACTCGATCACCGGACAATTGCGGCTGACCTTCGGCATCACCGAACTGCTCAACGGCTTCGACTTCCTGATCGCCGTGATCGGCCTGTTCGGCATCGGCGAGATCCTGCTGACCATGGAGGAAGGGCTCGCCTTCCGCGGCGGCAAAGCCAGCATCAACCTTCGTGTCGTGCTCCAGACCTGGCGCGAGTTGCCCGCCTATTGGATGACATCGCTGCGGTCCTGCCTGATCGGCTGCTGGATGGGCGTCACCCCGGCCGGCGCGACGCCTGCTTCCTTCATGAGCTACGGCATCGCCAAGCGACTGGCGCGACGCGGCAACAATTTCGGCAAGGGCGAGATCGAGGGCGTGATCGCGCCGGAGACGGCCGCACACGCCGCCGGCACCGCGGCGCTGCTGCCGATGCTGTCGCTCGGCGTGCCGGGCTCGCCGACCGCCGCCGTGCTGCTCGGCGGCCTCTTGATCTGGGGCCTGCAGCCTGGCCCGATGCTGTTCGTCGAGCAGAAGGAATTCGTCTGGGGCCTGATCGCCTCGATGTATCTCGGCAATCTCGTCGGGCTCATCGTCGTACTCACCTGCGTGCCGATCTTCGCCGCGATCCTGCGCGTACCCTTCGGCATCATCGCGCCGTTGATCCTGGTGCTCTGCGCGATCGGCGCCTATTCGGTGCACAACAGCACCTTCGACGTGATGCTGATGTTGGTGTTCGGCGTGATCGGCTATCTCCTGAAGAAGTGCAATTACCCGCTCGCGCCGCTGGTGCTCGCCATCGTGCTCGGCGACAAGGCCGAGGAAGCCTTCCGACAATCGCTGCTGGGCTCGCAAGGATCGCTCGGGGTGTTCTTCTCCAACGGCCTCGTCAGCACCATCATGGCGCTCGGCTTGGTCGCCCTGTTCTGGTCCGCGATCCAGGAAGGCTACAGCCGGCTGCGCACGTCGATGGCGTGAGGCGGGATCTGCGCAATCCGCATCGGTACCGACGCCAAATTGCCGCACTCCAGACTTCTGGAATATAGAATTCCAGAGATTGCGCCGTCCCCGCCGACGGCGCCTCGGCGCACGCGACCAATGCAGGCCTGCAAGAACGCCAAGTGCATAGGCTTTCAACAACGCCCCGCGACGTCGACGATCCGAGATAAAGCGCTGTAAAAACAGCCTCTTAGCTTTAATCAACTGCAATCGCCGCCATCACGCCGACGCGATCGGGCTTTACATTTCCGCGCTCATAGCGCATGTGAACAAGCCCGCGCTATTTCGCCGCACCCTCCCGTCCTCGCTTGAATCTTGGCATATTGCATACCAGAGTGCGCGCCAGCGCATGCATAAAAATGATGGGCGCGTTTGGGAGGGTTTTTGATGACGGACATGGTGCAGTCGGCAGCAGCGGCCCCGAGTGCCGCGCGCGTAAGCGATGCCTATCGCTGGGCGCAATTGGCGATCGGTGTGGCGGCGATGGTGATGATCGCCAACTACCAATATGGCTGGACGTTCTTCGTCCCCGACATCCAGAAGACGTTCGGCTGGGATCGTGCCTCGATCCAATGGGCCTTCACGCTCTTCGTGTTGTTCGAGACCTGGCTGGTGCCGGTTGAAGGATGGTTCGTCGACAAATACGGCCCGCGCATCGTGGTGCTGGTCGGCGGCGTGCTCTGCGCTATCGGCTGGGCGATCAACGCGCAGGCGACCTCGCTGAACGGCTACTATCTCGGCATGATCATCGCAGGCATCGGCGCCGGCGGCGTGTACGGCACCTGCGTCGGCAACGCGCTGAAATGGTTTCCGGACAAGCGCGGTCTTGCGGCCGGCATCACGGCGGCCGGCTTCGGGGCAGGCTCCGCGCTGACCGTGGCGCCGATCCAGGCCATGATCAAGGACAGCGGATTCCAGACCACCTTCCTCTATTTCGGCCTCGGGCAAGGCATCATCATCTGCCTCCTCGCCTTCTTCCTGCTCGCGCCGAAAGCGGGCCAGGTGCCGCACGTGGTGGCGAATGCTAATATCATCCAGACCCGGCGCAACTATCAGCCGACCGAAGTGCTGCGCCAGCCGATCTTCTGGCTGATGTACTTCATGTTCGTGATCGTCGGCGCGGGTGGACTGATGGTCACCGCGAACCTGAAGCCGATCGCGGTTGACTGGAAGGTCGACAGCGTCCCTGTGACGCTGATGGCGGTGACGATGACGGCGGTGACCTTCGCGGCCACGATCGACCGCGTGCTCAACGGCCTGACGCGTCCGTTCTTCGGCTGGATCTCCGACATGATCGGCCGCGAGAACACGATGTTCATCGCCTTCGGCATGGAAGGGTTCGGCATCTGGATGCTCTACCTCTGGGGCCACGATCCGGTCTGGTTCGTGCTGCTCTCGGGCTTCGTGTTCTTCGCCTGGGGTGAGATCTACTCGCTATTCCCCTCGACCTGCACCGACACGTTCGGCACCAAGTTCGCGACCACCAATGCCGGCCTGCTCTACACCGCGAAGGGCACCGCCGCGCTGCTGGTGCCGATCGCCAACTACATGCAGCAGACATCGGGGACCTGGGACAGCGTGTTCATCATCGCGGCCGGCGCCAACATCCTGGCTTCGGTGCTGGCGATCGCGGTGCTCAAGCCCTGGCGCAAGGTCGTGGTCGCGAAATCGACGATCTGACCGGCGATACAATTCAGCAAGCACGACGCCCGGCCTCACGGCCGGGCGTTTTTCTTTGGCGATCGTCGCATCGCCTCGCCGGGGCGCGAGCGGAGCCACCAAGAAGTGACAAGTTAGGGCTTGCAATGTGGAATATCGTATACCAATCTCCGCGTCGCGCCTGCGACGATAAGCCACAATACTCGCGACACCAGGTCGTCTTGCGATCCTGTGTCACGGACAATCAGGCGCTGGGAGGTTCTCGATGATTTCCAGCCCGGACGGCGCCGTCACCGCCGCGCCGCTTCGCACCGGTTTCCGCTGGCTCCAGCTCGGCATGGGCATCGTCTGCATGGCGATGATCGCCAATCTGCAATATGGCTGGACGCTGTTCGTCGATCCGATCGATGCCGCCCACCACTGGGGGCGCACCGCGATCCAGCTCGCCTTCACCATCTTCGTCGTCACCGAGACCTGGCTGGTGCCGGTCGAGGCCTGGTTCGTCGACAAATACGGCCCGCGCATCGTCATCATGTTCGGCGGCGTGATGATCGCACTGTCCTGGATCCTCAACGCCTCCGCTGACAGCCTCACCCTGCTCTATGCGGCGGCGATCGTCGGCGGCATGGGCGCGGGTGCCGTGTACGGCACCTGCGTCGGCAACGCGCTGAAATGGTTTCCCGACCGCCGCGGCCTCGCGGCGGGCGCGACCGCTGCCGGCTTCGGCGCAGGGGCCGCGATCACCATCGTGCCGATCGCGAGCATGATCGCCTCGAGCGGCTATCAGCACGCCTTCCTCACCTTCGGCATCGCCCAGGGCCTCGTCGTGTTCGTGCTCGCCTTCTTCATCCAGCCGCCGCGCCTCTCCATTCCGCCGAAGAAGAAGCAGATCAACCTGCCGCAGACCAGGATCGATTTCACCCCGCCGCAAGTGCTGCGCAGCCCTGTTTTCTGGGCGATGTATCTCGTCTTCGTCATGGTCGCTTCCGGCGGGCTGATCACTGCGGCGCAGATCGCCCCGATCGCACGCGACTTCGGGATTGCCAACACGCCGGTGACGCTCGCCGGCTTCCAGATGGCGGCGCTGACCTTCGCGATCTCGCTCGACCGCATCTTCGACGGATTCGGGCGACCCTTCTTCGGCTGGGTCTCCGACACGATCGGCCGCGAGCCCACCATGTTCATCGCCTTCGGCACCGCCGCCTTGATGCTGCTGACGCTCTCGGCCTATGGCCGGGTGCCTGTCGTCTTCGTGCTGGCGACCGCGGTGTATTTCGGCGTGTTCGGCGAGATCTATTCGCTGTTCCCCGCAACCTGCGGCGATACCTTCGGTGCGAAGTTCGCAACCACCAACAACGGCATGCTCTACACTGCGAAGGGCACGGCTTCCCTGCTCGTCCCGCTCGCGAGCGTGATCTCGACCGCCTATGGCTGGAAGGCCGTGTTCGTGCTGGCGGTGGCACTGAATGCCATGGCGGCGCTGATGGCGCTGCTCGTGATCAAGCCGCTGCGCCGCGCCTTCATCCACGGCCAGGAAGCCGAGCGCACGGACAAAGCGACCGGCACTGCCAAGACCGAGACGGCGTGAGCTGCTGAACCTTGCCGGCTTGCGAAGGGGCGCAGCGATGCGCCCCTTTCTTTTTGGGGCACGGCGATAATGTCAGTACGCCTGTCGCAAGATTTTTCGGATCCGCCAAATCCAGCGCTTGACGATTGGCATTATGTATACCACACTTCCTCACCACTCACCCAGGGAGGTTGCAATGCTGGTCGGAGACATTCTGCGCAAGAAGACGCCGCGCGTTGTCACGGTGCGTATGAACGAAACGGTGGGGATCGCGGCCAAGCTGATGCGCGCCAACAATATCAGCGCGCTGGTGGTCAAGGATGTGGTCCGCTCCGAGGGCAACACCGCGGTCGGCATGTTCACCGAGCGCGACGTGGTGCGCGCCGTCGCCGAGCACGGCGCGGGCGCCGTCAACGTCAAAGTCTCCCAGCTGGTCTCGGTGCAGCAGCTGGTGTCCTGCACCTCCACCGACACGATCGAGCACGTCCGGCATCTGATGAACCGTCATCATATCCGCCATCTGCCCGTGATCGACGATTACAGCCTCGTCTCCGTCATCAGCATGCGCGACATCGCCGCGGCGATGGACGAGGCGCTCAACGGCACGCCGCAAGCGGCGGCTTAAAGCATGATCCGGAAAAGCGCGCAGCGGTTTTCCGACAAGATCATGCTCAAACAATAGACTAAAGCGCATCGCGCTTTAGAGCGGCAAAACTTCCCCCTGCGACTGCCGGCCCCGGCTCGGATCCTTCCGAGCCGGACCGGATCTTTCGTCCCAAAATCCGTCTCTGCTCGCGAGGATTTCATGAAGATCTGCATCTACGGCGCCGGCGCGATCGGCGGATATCTCGGGGTTCAGCTCGCGCGCGCGGGCGCCGACGTCAGCCTGATCGCACGCGGCGCGCACCTTGCCGCCATGCGCGAGCGCGGCCTGACGCTGCTCGCGGGCGAGGAAAAGCACACCGTTCATCCGCGCTGCACCGATGACCCCACCGAGCTCGGCGTGCAGGACTTCATCATCATCACGCTGAAGGCCCATTCGATCACCGGCGTAATCGAAAAGATGCAGCCGCTGCTCGGGCCTCACACCCGCATCGTCACCGCCGTCAACGGCATTCCCTATTGGTACTTCTACAAGCACGGCGGCCAATACGAGAACTCGACGCTGGAGAGCATCGATCCCGGCGGCCGGCAGTGGGGTGAGCTGGGGGCCGAGCGCGCCATCGGCTGCATCGTCTATCCCGCCACCGAGATCGAGGCGCCCGGCGTGATCCGCCACGTCTACGGCAACAACTTTCCGCTCGGCGAGCCCTCGGGCGAGATCACCTCCGACGTGCAGCGCCTCGCCGATCTCTTCGCCGCCGCCGGCCTGAAGGCTCCCGTGCTCGACCGCATCCGCGACGAGATCTGGTTGAAGCTTTGGGGCAATGTCTGCTTCAACCCGATCAGCGCGCTGACCCACGCCACGCTCGACGTGATCTGCACCGATCCCGCCACGCGCGCGCTGTCGCGCGCGATCATGGTGGAGACGCAAGCCATCGCCGAGACCTTCGGCGTCAAGTTCCGCGTCGACGTCGAGCGCCGCATCGAGGGGGCGCGCAAGGTTGGCGCGCACAAGACCTCGATGCTGCAGGATCTCGAGCGCGGCCGCCCGATGGAGATCGATCCGCTCGTCACCGTGGTGCAGGAGATGGGCCGGCTCACCGGCATCGCCACGCCCGCGCTCGATTCGGTGCTGGCCATGGTGACGCAGCGCGCCCGCATCGCCGGCCTCTATGACGGCGTCTCGACACCGGCTGATCCGCGCGCACTGGCGGTGGCGTGATGACGAGCGTGACCAAATGGCTGCGCTTCCGCCATGCCGGGACGACGGGCTTCGGCACGCTGACGTCCTCCGGCATCACCGTGCACGAGGGCGACATGTTCGGTCGCAACGCCGCAACGGGCAAGATTTTGGCGCTCTCGGAGGTCGAGCTGCTTGCGCCCTGCGTGCCCAGCAAGATCGTCGCGCTCTGGAATAATTTCCACGCGCTCGCGGCCAAGCTGAACCAGCCTGAACCGCCGGAGCCGCTGTACCTGCTCAAGGCCACCACCAGCATCGCCGCACCCGGCGCCGTGATCCGCCGCCCCTCTTATTACGACGGCAAGACCACCTATGAGGGCGAGCTCGGCATTGTCATCAGCAGGACCTGCGCCCGTGTCTCGCCAGATGAGGCCGACGGCTACATCTTCGGCTACACCTGCGTCAACGACATTACCGCCAACGACATCCTGACGCGCGACCCCACCTTCGCCCAATGGGCCCGCGCCAAGGGCATCGACGATTACGGTCCGTTCGGCCCTGTGATCGCGACCGGTCTCGATCCAGCAAAACTCACGGTTCGCACCATCCTCAACGGCGCGGAGCGGCAGAACTACCCGATCTCGGACATGATCTTCAGCGCGCAGGAGCTGGTGAGCAGGATCTCCCACGACATGACCCTCTCGCCCGGCGACCTCATCGCGGTCGGCACCTCGGTCGGCGTCGGCGTGATGAAGGAGCCCGTCAACACGGTGACCGTCGCGATCGACGGCATCGGCGAGCTCACCAACGAGTTTCGGCTGTAGACTTTTTCGCCGCCGCAGAGCAGCAAAATTGATCTGGCGCAAACCCGCCGTCGCGGCCAAGGCTACCCTCCCCGGCAAAAGATTGATTTCTGATGCAAGGGAGGACGCACATGTCGAATGCCGGCAACGCACTGCTGTGGACCGTGCTGTACTTCGCTCTCTCGTTCGCCGCGATCTTCGTGGTCTGGTTCGCCGATAGGATTCGGTCGAACTTGCTCGGGAAGCGATAGCCCCAGGGCACGTTGCTTCGTCCTAGCGCTGGCGGCTGGCCTGGGTGCAAGCGGGCCGGCACAGGGACGTGGGCGCCACCTCGCATCTTCCCGCAGCGCCTGGCGTTGACGGAATCCCGGTGCTGCGCGCTCCCGGCAAGCCCAGCGGGCCCCTGTCGGCACCAAGGGTCGGTCGCGCTCCGAAACATCCAGACACATCACATCTTCGCGCGCCCGAGCAATGCCGCCAACATGTCCCGTGCGCGCCGCAACTTGGACGCATTCGGCCGCCCTTTTGGGAGGCGTGTCTGGGGGCACGGCATGACCGTGTTTGGACCAAACCTTCTAGGGGTATCACTGTGAAGAAGATTGTATTTGCTCTGGGTGCCACGCTTGCTTTTGCGACGGCTGCAAACGCTGCGGATCTGCCGCGCCGGCAGCCGGTGCCAGCTTATCCGGGCGAGCAGGCGCCAATCGGCAAGATGCCGATCGGCAAGAGCCCGATTGGAAAGGCCCCGATCGGCAAGGCGCCGGGCCCGGTCGCCGCGCGCTACTGACGCGCAGCGAAATACGCGTCAGACATTTGCGCTCGATGGTCGAGGGGGAATAGCGTGACGAACAAAGCTGGTCGATCGGGATCCTGCATCCTCGCGGGCTTCGCTCTTGCAGCTATGCTCTCATGCACGACGCCCTCGGCCTCGGCCCATGAGACCGACAAGCAGACCGACAGGCGCGTTGCCGATGCGAACGCGCTTGCTACGACCGACACTGCCTCGCGGCCACAGCCGCAATCGACGCGGCGCTCCGTCGCGCGTGCAGAGAAAGGCCCCTATTACGTCGACTTCCGCGCCCGCACGGCCGCGAGCTGGGGCCATGCCTTCGTCTGGTACGGCAAGACCAGCGAGAAGGCCGTCGAGGTTGCGGGCCTGACACCGGCCGGCGATACGCTCGCTTACGTGCTCGGTCACATTACCTTTGTGCCATCCGAGACCGGCGCCAGCTACGGCGATCTCGATCCGGAATATCTGACCGCGAGCTATCGGGTCTATCTCAACGAAGCCGACGCCAAGCGCGTGTTCGCCTACATCAAGGAGTTGCAGGCCAGCTCGCCAGTCTGGAATGCCGAGACCATAAACTGTACCGGCTTCATCGGCGACATCGCGGAGTTCATGGGATTGAAGGTCCCCCATCGCTGGCAGCGCCCGGAAAACTTCGTCAACAGCCTCAAGGAAATCAACGGCGGGCGCCAGATGGTGCGGCTGTCGGCGAAGTAGCTCTTCGCCCCATACTCGGTGTCATTGCCCGCAGAGGCGGGCAATCCAGTATTCCAGAGACTGCGAGGGTAGAGCCGAGAGGTCGCGGCGTACTGGATACCCCGCCTTCGCGGGGTATGACGGCGGAGTTTGAGGAAAGAGCTTGCCCTCATCAGGCAGCAGCGCACCCCAATTATCCGCCCCGCGGAATCTCCTCGCCTTCCGCATGGTCGCCCCGCCGGGCGGCGCAATAGACTTTTCCCACCCCCAGCGGCATCCTGCCGCCATCAACCGAGAACAAAGCGCCACGCGGGGCGCGGGGGGAAACAGATCATGTTGCAGACACGGTTCACCAAGCTCGTCGGCGTCCAGCACCCGATCGTTCAGGGCGGCATGCAATGGGTCGGACGCGCCGAGCTGGTCGCAGCCGTCGCCAATGCCGGCGCGCTCGGCTTCATCACCGCGCTGACCCAGCCGACGCCGGAGGACCTGACCAAGGAGATCGCGCGCTGCCGCGACCTCACGGACAAGCCGTTCGGCGTCAACCTCACCATCCTGCCGGCGATCAAGCCGCCGCCCTATGCCGAATACCGCGCCGCGATCATCGAGAGCGGCATCAAGGTGGTCGAGACCGCCGGCAACAAGCCGCAGGAGCATGTCGACGAATTCAGGAAACACGGCGTCAAGGTCGTGCACAAATGCACCAGCGTCCGTCACGCGCTCTCGGCCGAGCGGATGGGCGTCGACGCCATCTCGATCGACGGCTTCGAATGCGCCGGCCATCCCGGCGAGGACGACACGCCCGGCCTGATCCTGATCCCGGCCGCCGCCGACAAGATCAAGATTCCGATGATCGCCTCGGGCGGCTTTGCCGATGGCCGCGGCCTGGTCGCGGCGCTGGCGCTGGGAGCCGAGGGCATCAACATGGGCACCCGTTTCATGGCCACCAAGGAGAGCCCGATCCATCAGCTCATCAAGGAGAAGATCGTCGCCAATGACGAGCGCGAGACCGAGCTGATCTTCCGCACCATGCGCAACACCTCGCGCGTGGCCAAGAACGCGGTCTCGACCAAGGTCGTCGCGATGGAGAAGGAAGGCGCCAAGTTCGAGGACATCCGCGAGCTCGTCGCCGGTGCCCGCGGCAAGATGGTCTATGCCACCGGCAATTCCGACGAAGGCATCTGGTCGGCCGGCCAGGTGCAGGGCCTGATCCAGGACATCCCGAGCTGTGCCGAGCTCGTCTCCCGCATCGTGCGCGAGGCGGAGGCGATCATTCGCAGCCGGCTCGAGGGGATGATCGTTCAGTCACAACGCGAAGCGGCGGAATAATCACTGCAAGACGTGAGAGTATTGCATGAAAGCCTACGTCTACGGCCCTGAAGGCGCGAGGATTTCCGACGTCGCTCAACCAAAGCCCAAAGGCACGCAGGTGCTCGTCCGCGTTCGCGCCTGCGGCCTCAACCGCGCCGACACCGGCATGCGCAAGGGCCACGCCCATGGCGCGGCCGGCGGCGTCGGCACCGTGCTGGGCATGGAATGGGCCGGTGAGGTCGCCGAGCTCGGGCCCGATGCGAAGGGCGTGAAGATCGGCGACCGCATCATGGGATCGGGCGGCGCGGCGTTCGCCGAATATACGCTGGCCGATCACGGCCGGCTGTTTCACGCGCCCTCGAACATGAATTTCGAGGAGGCCGCCACCCTCCCCGTCGCGCTCGCGACCATGCACAACGCCGTCGTCACGATCGGCGGGGTGCAGGCTGGCCAGAGCGTGCTGGTCCAGGGTGCGAGCTCCGGCGTCGGGCTGATGGCAATGCAGATCGCCCGGCTCAAGGGCGCGAAGCTGGTGATCGGCTCGTCCACCGACGCGTATCGCCGCGGCCGGCTGAAGGAGTATGGCGCCGGCCTCGCCGTCGACAGCTCCGATCCGAAATGGGTCGACGAGGCGCTGAAGGCGACGAACGGCGAAGGCGTCGACCTCGTCGTCGACCAGGTCTCGGGCAAGGTCGCCAACCAGAACCTCGCCGCGACGAAGATCAAGGGCCGCATCGTCAATGTCGGCCGCCTCGGCGGCACCCACGCCGACTTCAATTTCGACCTGCACGCGGCCCGCCGCATCGACTATGTCGGCGTCACCTTCCGTACCCGTACCATCGAGGAGGTCCGCGAGATCTTTGCCGAGGTCCGCAGGGACATCTGGGGCGCGGTGGAATCGCGCAAGCTGCAACTGCCGATCGACAAGGTGTTCGCGTTCGACGACATCGACAAGGCGTTCGAGCACATGGAAGCGAACAAGCATCTGGGGAAGATCGTGGTGACGGTGCCGTAGGGCGCCGGCAGCGGCCCGGTAGGGTGGGCAAAGCGAAGCGTGCCCACGATCTGCATCCATCGCGGACGAATGGTGGGCACGGCGCTAACGCGCCTTTGCCCACCCTACGGGGCCGGAGCAAGGCGTAGACCGCTCCTGCAACTCACTAGCGACTACATCCTGTGGATCATCGCTTGATGTCCCACACGGGGCTGCTAAATCCCCGCCCATGACCTCCCAGCATGACAAAACCTCGGTCGCGGCCATCTCGATCTTCGCCAGCGGCGGCATGGCGGCGGCCAAGTTCGCGGTCGGGATCGCGATCGGCTCACTGGCGCTGATCTCGGAAGCCCTGCATTCCCTAATCGACCTGGTTGCGACCATCATCACCTGGGCGGTGGTGCGGGTGTCCGACAAGCCCGCCGACGAGGAGCACCATTACGGCCACGGCAAGCTGGAAAGCATCTCCGCGCTCGGCGTCACCGCCCTGCTCTACGTGCTGGCCGGGGGCATCCTGGTCGAGGCCTATAGCCGGCTGCGCGAAGGAACCCCGCCGCCGACCATCTCGGCCGTGCCGTTCGTGGTGCTGGTGATCGATATCGCCGTCAATCTCTGGCGCGCCCGCGCCCTGCACCGTGCCGCGCGGGAGACCAGAAGCCAGGCCTTGGCGGCCGACGCGTTGCATTTCGCCTCGGACGTGATGGGCTCCTGCGCCGTGATCGTGGGCCTGATCCTGGCCGGGCTCGGCTTCTGGTGGGGTGACACCGCGGCGGCCGCAGCGGTTGCCGTGATGATCGCAGCGCTCGGCCTGCGCATGGCCGGCTCGACCGTGCAGACGCTGGTCGATCGCGCTCCCGAAGGCGCGCAGGAGAAGGCCAAAGCGGCGATCCGCAGTGTGCCCGGCGTGATCGACGTCGAACGCTTGCGCGTGCGCATGGTCGGAGCGACCACGTTCATCGACACTATTGCGAAGGTGCCGCGGACCTATCCGATCGACCGGGTCGAGGACATCAAGCGCAACGCGCAGGCCGCCGTCGCCAAGGCTTTCGGCGATGCCGACCTTACCTTCGCCGCAGTGCCCGTCGCGCGCGACAACGAGACCGTGCGCGACCGCATCATGGTGATCGCGCGCAATTCCGCCCTCGCCGTCCACCACGTCACGGTGCACGATCTCGGCGTCAAGCTGATCGTCAGCATCGACCTCGAGGTCGATGCCAACATGCAGCTCGAGGCCGCGCACGACATCGCCAACACGCTGGAGCGCAACATCCAGGAGGAGTTTGGCGAGGACGTCGAGGTCGACGTTCACATCGAGCCGCTGGAACCGGAACTTCCGTTCGGGGTCGATGCCACGCCGGACCGGGTGCGGACCATCGCCGCCGCGCTGACGGAATATGCCGCCGGCGGCGAGATCCACGACATCCACAATGTGCGCGTCCGCAACACGGATGCCGGCGAGATCGTCAACTTCCACTGCCGCGCAACACCGTCGATGAGCGTGATCAAGGTGCACGAGCATGTCGACGCGATCGAGCGTGCGTTGCGGCGCGCGTTCCCGAGCGTGAAGCGCGTCATCAGCCACGCCGAGCCGCCGCGGGCGTGATGAAGAATGCGCGACGAGTCACACGTTCTCGTTTCGGACTCGTTGCACCCGTGCCTTTGCGGACGCGCGACGCACAAACTGCGTGTTGGATAAGAATAATTTCGCGTTAACGATTCGTTGACTCTCGACAGCCCGCGAAAACTGGATTCAAATCGGTGTGATTCGGAAGTGACGTGGGGCTGCTTCCGGAACTCGTTTTTCAGGGGGCCGAAGGCATGTCGCGTGCAGACGCCGCGAACGCGTGCGTCCAATCCGATTCGATCAAGGGATTGGCGCAATCGATCGCGAAACCTGCCTATCATCGGCTGTTGATCGCGGAGCCGGCGCTGCGTCGCGCCGTGCCGACGCTCATCATCGCCTTCCTGATCACGATCTGCCTCGGTGCCTTCGTGCAGGTGGTCGATCAAACGCGCCAGAAGCGGCTGGTGATCCGACACGACATTTCGGCGCTCGCCGACCTGCTCGCCGAGCGCATCGACCGCCTCACTTCGGTTCGCCAGGAGCGGCTCAAGACCATCGAGGGCCTGCCGACGCTGCTGCCTGATCTCATTCCGTCCTGGGCCACGGCCTCGGGCCGGCACGTCATCGTCACCTCCGCCGGCATCGACCGCCGCATCCTCGCGCGCATCCCGGCCGACAGCGACCCGATCGGCAACGACCGCCTGCTCGATGCGATCACGACCGCGCAGCTGGTCGCGGCGCCGCCACGCGACGCCAACGTCTCCGACCTGACGCTGCCGAGCGGCAACGCGGCGATGGCGACCTCGCGGCAGATCAAGTCACTGCCCGGCTTCGTCACCGTGATCCAGGAGCGCAACGAGCCGATCTGGGGCTCGGACGCCGCGCTTTCAGTGACGCTGTCGGCGACCACGGGCTTCGTCGTCCTGATCCTGGGCTTCGCCTTCCACTGGCAGTCGACCCGCGCCCGCGAAGGCGACCTCATCAACGACGCGGTGCGCGGCCGCATCGACACGGCGCTCAACCGCGGCCGCTGCGGGCTGTGGGACTGGGACCTGTCGCGCGGCCGGATCTTCTGGTCGCAGTCGATGTTCTCGATCCTCGGTCTCGACGGCCGTCACGAACTCCTCACCTTCGGAGAGGTCAATGCGCTGGTGAAGTCCGACGACATCGACCTGTTCGCGATCGCCGACCAGCTCATCTCCGAGAAGATCGACCATATCGACCAGACCTTCCGCATGCAGCATGTCGACGGCCACTGGATCTGGCTCCGCGTCCGCTGCGAGAAGACGCGCGGGGCGACCGATTCCAGCGTCCACCTGATCGGGATCGCCGTCGACATCACCGAGCAGAAGAGCCTCGCCGAAAAGACCGTGGAAGCCGACCTCCGCCTGCGCGACGCGATCGAGACCATTCCGGAGGCCTTCGTGCTGTGGGATGCGAGCGACCGCCTGGTGCTCTGCAACTCGCACTTCCAGCGCCTGCACAAGCTGCCCGACAGCGCCGTCATCCCCGGCACCTCCTACGAGACCGTGCTCGAGGTCGGCCGCATGCCGGAGGTGCGCACCCGCCACAACGAGACCGCGGCCCAAGGCCCGGGGGCGCGCACCTTCGAGGCGCAGCTCGACGACGGCAGCTGGCTGCACATCAGCGAGCGCCGCACCAAGGACGGCGGCTACGTCTCGGTCGGCACCGACATCACCCGTATCAAAGAGCACGAGCAGAAGCTGGTCGACAATGATCTGCGCCTGCGCGCCACCGTCATCGATCTCAAGCGCTCGCAGGCCGCGCTGGAGCGCCAGGCGGTCGAGCTCGCCGACCTCGCCGAGAAGTACCAGCGCGAGAAGACCCGCGCCGAGGAAGCCAACCAGACCAAGTCGAAATTCCTCGCCAATATGAGCCACGAGCTGCGCACGCCGCTCAATGCCATCATCGGCTTCTCCGAGATCATGGGCTCGGGCATGTTCGGCGAGCTCGGCAGCGAGAAGTACCAGGAATATTGCCAGGACATCCTGACCAGCGGCCATTATCTGCTCGAGGTCATCAACGACATCCTCGACATGTCCAAGATCGAGGCCGGCCGCATGAAGCTCGACATGGAGGAGCTCGACCTCGCGCAGACGCTCGCCGAATCCTTGCGCGTCGTCACCGGCCGCGCGCAGGACAAGCACCTGACGCTGGATGCCGACATCGCAAAATCCATCTCGGTCGTCGCCGACCGCCGCGCCACCAAGCAGATCATCGTCAACCTGCTCTCCAATGCCGTGAAGTTCACGCCGGACGGCGGACGCGTCGTGGTGCGCAGCCGGCAGCTCGACGACAGGATCGTGCTGATGATCGCCGACACCGGCATCGGCATCGCGCCGCATTCGCTGGCGCGGCTCGGGCGCCCGTTCGAGCAGGTCGAGAGCCAGCTCACCAAGACCTATCACGGCTCGGGCCTCGGCCTCGCCATCGCCCGCTCGCTGGCGCAGCTCCACGGCGGCTCGATGCGCCTGCGCTCGAAGATCGACGTCGGCACCGTCGTGCGCGTGACCCTGCCGCGGGATGCGGTGAAGGCGGGATCGGGGATATCGGCTGCGGCTTAAAACCGCGAGCAACGATCGAGTCAGTTTCGATCTGGGATGCCCTTCTCCCCTTGTGGGAGAAGGTGGCGCGAAGCGCCGGATGAGGGGTGTCTATCCACGCGCAATACTTTCGGGAGGAGAGATACCCCTCACCCGTCTCGCCGCTACGCGGCGAGCCACCCTCTCCCACAAGGGGAGAGGGGAAGAAGAGCTCTCGGTTCACTCGGCTCAGCCAAAAGACCTTCCGCTTACGATTGCAGCGTCGGCGCGACTTCGCGCGCGACGTTGACCAGAGCTGCAATCAGTGGCGTCATGGGATCGCGCTGCGGGATCACCAGGCCGATGCTGTAAGTGACTTCGGGGTCGACGATCGGGATCGACCGCACGGTGTCGGACAGGCCGAGTGTCTCGGCGAGCTTGGCCGGCATCACACTCGCCCAGCGCCCGGTCTTGACGTGTGTGAACAGCACCAGCAGCGAATTCGACGTCAGCGTCGGCGTCGCCTCCGCGCCGACCGATCGCAGCGCGCGGTCGATGATGCGGCGGTTCTGCATGTCGGGCGTCAAGAGGCACAGCGGCACTTGCCCGACCTCGGTCCAGGTCACCGTCTCGCGATCGCCGAACATCGCGTCCGGCGCGGTGAGCAGGCGATAGCTCTCGTTGTAGAGCGGGATGGTGCGCACCTTGCCGATCGGCTCGTTCTCGATATAGGTCAGCCCCGCATCGACCTCGAGATTTTCCAAGAGCCCCAGCACCTCGGACGAGGTGGTGGACTGGATGCGGAAGCGCACGTCCGGATGCTTGGCACGGAACGGCGTCGTCAGCGCGGCGACCATGCCGAGCACGGTCGGGACCGCCGCGATCCGGATCTCGCCGGAGAGCTGATGCTTCAGCCCGTTGATCTCGTCGCGCATTGCGCGGGCATCGCCGACGATCCGCCGCGCCCAGTCCAGCGCCCGCTCGCCTTCGGGGGTAAATCCCTGAAAGCGCGAGCCGCGCTGGACCAGCATCACGCCGAGAATCTCCTCGAGCTGCTTGAGCCCGGTCGACATCGTCGGTTGCGTCACGCCGCAGGCCTCGGCCGCGCGTCCGAAATGACGCTCCTTCGCCAGCGCCAGCAATAGTTCAAGCTTGTCGATCAACCGGCCGTCCCCTCGGATTCCATCGTGGCACGCAAGCTAGCACGCCGGGCCTGCACCAACACGCAAAAACCCGCAGCCGACCGAACTTTCATGACCAATCCGTATCGATCGATTGCGGTTGCAAATCGATCAGAATCCGCAATCGCAGCTTCTGAGCGATGAGCTCGGTCACCGCGCTGAAGCAGGCTATGACCCTTCCAGCAGCGCCCTGAACACGCGCCGCACCTCGCTCTGGGTCTCCTTCACCCGCGCCTCCAGCGAGGAGAAATCCGGCGCGTCGCCGGCGCGCGCCATGACGCGTTGCAGGTCGGTGCCGGCGGTATCAGGCTTGAAGCGCTCGCTGACGCAGAGCCGCAGGATCTGGGTGAGGTCGTGATAGAGCCGCGCCGCGGCCCGCAGGATCTCCGTCTCCGATTGTGCGAGCACGCCGATCCTGCAGGCGTTCTCCAGCACCTGCATGGTGCTGACGTCGAGAATCTCGGGCTTGTCGTGCGCGTGCACGAGCTGGAGATACTGCGCGATGAAGTCGATATCGACCATGCCGCCGGCGGCATGCTTGAGATCCCAGCAATCCGCCTCGCCCTTCTCCTGCGCGATCGCGCGCCGCATGTCGGCGACGTCGTTGGCGGTGATGGCGGGATCGCGGCGGCGGGTGAGGACATCGCGGATGACGCGCTCGATCCGTTCCCGGAATTCGGGCGAAGCCGAGACCACGCGCGCACGCGTCAATGCCATGTGCTCCCAGGTCCAGGCTTCGTTGGCCTGGTAGTCCGCGAACGAGACGAGGCTCGAAGCCACCGGACCTGCGCGTCCCGAGGGCCGCAGCCGCATGTCGATCTCGTAGAGCACGCCGTAATTGGTGCGGGTCGTGAAGGCGCTGATCAGGCGCTGGGTGAAACGGGCGAAATAGTGTGCGCCGTGAAGCGATTTCACCCCGTCGGAGTCCGGATGGTCGCCGTCGAAATCATAGAGCAGGATCAGGTCGAGATCGGACGAGGCCGTCATCTCGCGGCTGCCGAGCCGGCCCATCGCGACGATCGCGGTCTCCTGACCCTTGATGCGGCCGTGCTGGGCGGCGAAGCGATCGGCGACGAGACCGTGCACGGTGTGGACGATTCCCTCCGCGACGTCGGCGAAGGCCGTGCTCGCCTGCTGCGCCGAGAC
Source organism: Bradyrhizobium sp. NBAIM03 (assembly GCF_020194055.1). Taxonomy (NCBI): domain Bacteria; kingdom Pseudomonadati; phylum Pseudomonadota; class Alphaproteobacteria; order Hyphomicrobiales; family Nitrobacteraceae; genus Bradyrhizobium; species Bradyrhizobium sp. NBAIM03. Next base: position 242,165 of record NZ_JADYVS010000006.1, read on the forward strand.
GGTGCCGGAGAGGATGCGCGTGCCGATCAGGAACAGGCTCTCCTGCCCGAACAGGCGCAGGCGATCGAGGAACTCCTCGTATGAGCCGGCGTCCTGCACGGTGGTCGCGAGCCGCCCCGACAATTCCTGCCTGTCGGGCATGGCGCCGAAGAAGCGCGGATCGATCAGGCCGTCCATCAGCTGAGGCTGCCGCGCCAGCATGTCGCCGAGCCGCGGCGCGGCTCCCAGCACCAGCGCCACCAGCGCGACGAGATCGCGGTTCTGGCCGAGCAGCGTGATCAGCCGGCCGCCGCGCTGCAGCGCGCCGAGGAAATGATCGAACGAAACGACGGCGCGATCCGGCTCTTCGGCATGGGCAAGGCCGTCGATCAAGGCCGGCACGAACTCGACGAAGGCGCTTCGCGTCGCCTCAACGCGGAAGACGCGATAGTCGCCGGTGATCCAGTCGCGCACCGTCTGCGCGACCGCGGCGGGCTTCTTGAAGCCGAGCGTCGCGAGGTGCTGCAGCAGGCGCGGATCATCGGGGCCCGCACCGTAGTCGAGCGCCGGCAGCCTCGCCGTGCCGGTGGGGTCATCGCCCTCGAACAGTTTTTCGTAATGGCCCTGGACGATCTGGAGCTGGCGCAAGAGGTCGCGCGCAAAGGCCTCCCGAGTCCGATAGCCGAAGAACCACGCAAAGCGCTCGACCGCTTGCTTGTCCTCCGGCAGCGTGTGGGTTTGCTCGTCGGCGATCATCTGCAGGCGATGCTCGACACGGCGCAGGAATTCGTAGGCGGTCGCCAGCTCGTCACGCGCCGCCACAGTGATCCAGTTGCTGGCGGCGAGCACGTCAAGCGCCCGCAGTGTCGGCCGCACCCGCAATTCCGGATGGCGGCCGCCGGCAATCAATTGCTGGGTCTGCGCGAAGAATTCGATCTCGCGAATGCCGCCGCGTCCGACCTTGACGTTGTGGCCCTCGACCGCAACCTCGCTCTGGCCGCGATAGGTCTGCATCTGCCGCTTCATGTCGTGTACGTCGGCAAGTGCGGCAAAGTCGAGATGCTTGCGCCAGACGAACGGCCCGATCTCGGCGAGCAATGCCTCGCCCGCTTTTGAATCGCCGGCACAGGTCCGCGCCTTGATCATCGCGGCGCGCTCCCAGGTGCGCCCTTCCCGCTCGTAATAGTTCAGCGCGGCGTCCCGCGAGATCGCCACCTGCGTCGAGGACGGATCGGGCCGCAGCCGCAAATCGACGCGGAAGACGTAACCATCATAGGTGCGCTGCTGCAGGATGCGCGCCATGCCTTGCGTCACGCGGACGAAGAACGGCTGCGGCTCGATATCGGGCGCGAGGGTCGTCGCATCGGGATCGAAGAACACGATGAGATCGATATCGCTGGAATAGTTCAGCTCGCCCGCACCCATCTTGCCCATCGCGAGCACGATCAGCCCGCAGCCCTCTTCGGGTGCCTCGGGATTGGGCGGTGAGAGCTTGCCGCGTGCGGCTTCCTGCCGCAGCAGATATTGCAGTGCCGCCTGCACCGAGGACACCGCGACATCGGTCAGCGCCGCCGTCACCCGCATCACCGGCCAGACACCGCCGATATCGCACAGCGCGATCAGGAGCGCAGCCTCAGCCTTCATGCGGCGGAGCAGCCGCATCACCTCGGCCTCCTCCGAAGCCGCGAGCACCGCGCTGCGCGCCTCCGCGATCAGCGCCGTCAGATGCGCATCCGGATCGCATTCGAGCAGCCGGATCAGGCGCAAGGTATCGGCGCGCACCAGTTCGAACAGATAGGGCGAGAATTCCGCAATCCCGGTCAGGATCTCGCGGGCGAAGGGATGGCCGAGATGCGTTTCGAGACGGGCCGATTGTGCCGGCTCGAGCTCGGCCAGCCAGCTTTCGAAACGGGGTTCATCGGTTGCGGAAGCGGCAACATGGGGAGCCTCCGCGAAGCGTGCGGCCAGCCTCTCACCATGCTTGTCCGCGTTTCCCGGCGCGGAGTGGTTCATGCCACCTTCTGTGGCACATCCGGTGTTGGCGGAGCAACCCTGTCGCCGGCGCCCGCGCGCGCCGGCAGCACGAGCGTGGCGACGAGGCCGGGATGGGCATCGCCCAAGCGCAATTCGCCGCCGTGCAACGTCGCCACCGCCGAGGCGAGGCTGAGGCCGAGGCCCGAGCCCGGCAGCGTGCGGCTGGCCTCCAGCCGCACGAATCGCTCGATGACGTGCTTGCGGTCGGCTTCGGGGATGCCGGGGCCGCGATCGGTGACGCTGAGCAGCACCTGGTCGCCCTCGCGCCTCGCCTCGATCGTGATTTGCCTCGCGTCCATGCTGACCACGGTTCCCGCCGGCTGTGCCGCGGGCTGGCCGTATTTGATCGCGTTCTCGACAAGATTGGCAAGCGCCTGGCTGATCAGCTCGCGATTGGCATGAACCGGCGTCGGCTCGCACTTGACCTTCAGGGTCATGCCGTCGTCCTCGGCGAGCGGCTCGTAGAGCTCGTGGATGCCCTCCGCGACCTCCGCGGCATCGAAGTCGTCCATGTTGCCGCGCGCCTGTCCGGATTCCGCGCGCGCGATCATCAGAAGCGCATTGAAGGTCCGGATCAGCCCGTCGGACTCCTCGATGGTCCGCTCCAGCGCGGCGCGATAATCCGCCTCGCAGCCCGATTTCGCCAGCGCCTCCTCGGCGCGATTGCGCAGCCGCGTCAGCGGCGTCTTGAGGTCGTGGGCGATGTTGTCGGAAACCTCCTTCAGCCCCGCCATCAGCGCCTCGATCCGCTCCAGCATGGCGTTCAGGTTCTCGGCGAGGCGATCGATCTCGTCGCCGCTGCGCCCCACGGGCAGGCGCTCGCTGAGATCGCCGGTCATGATCCGCTGCGCCGTGCCGGTCATCGCGTCGATGCGCCTCAGCACCCGCCGCGCGACGAAGATGCCGCCGCCGAGGCCGAGCACGACGACGATCAAGACCGAAAACTGCGCCGCCTTGGCGACGATGCCGAACAGGCGCCGCCGCTCGGCCAAGTCGCGGCCGATCAGAAGCCGGAAGCCGTTCTCCAATTCGGTGACGCGAACGAGCGCGCGATGATCGCGGTCATCGCTGTCCTCGATCCGCCGGTAGGCTGTCTCCGACCAGCCGCGCGTCGCCATAACGCCCGGCGCCAGCGAGCCGACATTGCCGGCGATCGCCTGGCCCGTCGGCGTGGTCACGAGATAGAGATTGGCGCCTGGCCGCAGCGCCCGATACTCGATCGTGCGCACGAGACCGACTAGGCCGCGGCGGTCGTAGATCTCGTTGATCTCCGAGGTCTCGGCATTGACGGTCTGCGTGATCTCCTCGGTGATCAGCCGCCGCGTATTCCAGGCGAAATAGGCCAGCAGCGAGGCCGCGAACATCGCGAACAGCAGCAGATAGACCAGCGTCAGCCGGAACGCCGTGGTGCGGACGAGTTTACCGAATGCCGTCACGGATCATGTACCCAGTTTCAGCCACGCGCCTGCATCACGAGCATCGAAACTCACGTATTTCGCTTTGTTTACAATAACATAGCCTATAGATTGTCGCACCTGCGCCTAGGTCCCTTGTGGAACGAGCAACGCGAAAGGCATTCGTGACCACACGTGATAGGCGCACGCGGAACGTTAAAGGGGCACTCGATCGGAACCAAGTTAAATCCCCGCAAGCTCGGGCCATGCGGACACCGGACGGAGCCTGCGGGAGCAGTGATCCGCTGTGGGCCTCCCCTTCCGACCACGCTGAGGAACATCAGCCGTTACGGGCGGACGTCCTTGTCGAGGGCATCGCGCCATTGCGGTCAAACCCGCCGGCTTCCCTCACACTTCCAGCCATTGCGCCCGAACGTCGCTGTTTGATTTCAGTTGCTCGGGCGTACCTTCGAAGACCACACGACCGTGCCCCATGACGTAGACGCGGTTGGAGATCTTCATCGCAATCGACAGCTTCTGCTCGACGAGCAAAATTGCGACGCCGGCCTGCGCAATGCGGGCGATGAGATCGCCGACCTGCTGCACGATCAAGGGCGCAAGACCTTCGGTCGGCTCGTCGATCATGATGAGATCGGGGTCGCCCATCAGGGTCCGGCACGTCGTGAGCATCTGCTTCTCGCCGCCTGACAGCACCCCCGCAGGCGTATCTGCCCGCGCGGCAAGATTCGGAAACATGTCGAGCATGTCCTGAAGCTGCCATTTGCCGGGACGCCGCGTATCCTTGATGCCGAGGAGCAGATTCTGGCGGACCGTCAGCCCCGGAAAGATGTCCCGATGCTCTGGCACATAGCCGAGACCGAGGCGCGCGATCCTGTAGCTCGGCAGCCCCGCGATGTCCTTGCCTTTGAAGCGGATCGTGCCTTGCGGCGCAACCTCGCCCATGATCGCCTTGACAGTGGTCGAACGTCCGACGCCGTTGCGGCCGAGCAGGCTGACGACCTCGCCTGCCGCAACGTCGAGATCGACGCCCTGGAGAATGTGGCTCTTGCCGTAATAGGCGTGCAGGTCCCTGACCTCCAGCATCAGTGCGCCTCCTCGCCGAGATAGGCTTCCTTAACTTTCGGGTCCCGCCTGATCTCCTCCGGCGTGCCGGAAGCAATGATGTGGCCGTAGACCAGCACGGAAATGCGGTCGGCCAGGCCGAACACAACGCTCATGTCGTGTTCGACGATGACCAGGGTCTTGCCCTCGGTCAGGCGCCGGATCAGCGACACCGCGCGGTCGGTCTCGGCGTGGCTCATGCCCGCCGTCGGTTCGTCCAGCAGCACGACGGTCGCGCCGCTGGCGATGGTGATGCCGATCTCGAGTTCGCGCTGCTCCGCGTAGGTCAACAAGCCGGCCGGAACATCGCGCCGATGCGTCAGATGGATGTCGTCGAGGATTTGCGCCGTGCGCTCGCGCACCTCCGGCAGGCTATCGACGTTCTTCCAGAAGGCGTATCGGTGCCCCGTCGCCCACAGCACGGCACAGCGGACGTTCTCCCAGACCGACATGCGCGCGAATACGTTGGTGACCTGGAACGACCGCGACAGGCCGCGCCGGTTGATCTCGAACGGCCTGAGGCCGGAGATCACATCGCCGTTCAGTCTCACCTCGCCCGAGGTCGGCTTGATGTGGCCACTGATGAGATTGAACGTCGTCGATTTCCCGGCACCGTTCGGACCGATGATGGCGTGACGCTCACCTTGCGCGACGCTGAGATTGAGATCGCGGATGATGCCGACATTGCCAAAGCGCTTCTCAACGGCGCGGACTTCGATCGCTGCCGTCATGCCAAGTACCCCCGATCGCGCGCGACCGTCGCCGCGCGGTCCCATGCCTCGGCGACGCGCCGCCAGCTCAGGCGCGCGACGAAGAAGCCGCCGATGAGGAGGACCGCCGCGCTCGCCCACGTCAGCGGCGACGCCGGACTGAAGGCAACGCCGAACAGGTTGATCGGATTGCCCTGACCGCTATGCGTGCGCGCGATCGATTCGATCGTCAGGATCACACCGCAAGCCAGTGCCAAGGTCGGCACCGCCGCGATCAGATAGGAAGGGATCACCGTCGGCAGAGTTCCGGCGCGAACCAGCGGCCGGTGCATCATGACCAGCCCGGCGATGCCGCCGGGGGACAGCATCACGATGCCGATGAAGATAATGCCGAAATAGAGCTGCCACACGCCGGTGACGCTGGTCAGCCCGAGCTGAAGATAGGTCACGAGGATTGCACCCAGGATGGGTCCGAAGAAGTACGCGACGCCGCCAATGAAGGTCGAGAACAGCACGAGGCCGGATTGGATCGCGCCGAGATAGGCGGCGTTGGCGATCTCGAAGTTGATCGCGGCCAGGCCCCCTGCCACGCCAGCGAAGAAGCCGGCAAAACAGAAGGCGATGTAGCGCACCACGTGCGGATCATAACCGATGAACTGGACGCGCTCGGGGTTGTCCCGCACCGCATTGCTGATTCGCCCCAGCGGGGTCCGCGTCAGCGCATACATCGCGACGGCCGAGATCACCAGCCAGAACGCGATGAGATAATAGACCTGAAGCTGCGGGCCGAAACTCAAGCCGAAGATCTTCGGCAAAGCCGTGCGGTCGGTCGATATTCCGGACTCGCCGCCGAACACCGAACGCAGGATCAGCGAGGACGACGCCACCAGTTCGGCAATGCCGAGCGAGATCATCGAGAACACGGTACCAGCCCGCTTGGTCATCAGCCAGCCGATGATGATCGCGAAAACGAGGCCGCCGAGTCCACCGAACAGCGGTATGAACGGCAGCGGGATTGGCCAGCCGTGCGAGACCACTGCATTCATCATGTGGCACGCTGCGAAGCCGCCGAGGCCGTAATGCACCGCATGGCCGAACGACAAGAGGCCGGTCTGGCCGAGCAGGATGTTGTAGGACAGCGCGAACACGATCGCGATGCCGATCAGGCTGAAGGACGTCAGCGAGCCGCCGGAGGAGAAGATCAGCGGCAGCACGATCAGCACGGCGATGCCGGCAAGCCATATGCCGTAGAAGCGCAGGCCGTCGCCGGCCGGCTTCCCTGCGATTGTCGATGTCGGCGTCGATGTCGTTTTGGCGTTCATGTCTCGCGCGTCCCCATCAGGCCCATGGGGCGTACGATCAGAATGATCACCAGCAGCAGGTAGGGTACGATCGGCGCCACCTGGGCAATGGTGACGTTCCAGATGTCGGTGAGCACGGACGGCCCTGCCGACGGATCGAGCGGACCGAAGGCGCTCGCCAACGAACCGTTCAGCGCCACCGCGAAGGTCTGTATCAGGCCGATCACCAGCGAGGCGATGAAGGCGCCCGGCAAGGAGCCGAGGCCGCCAAACACGATGACGACGAACAGGATCGGTCCCAGCGCCGCGGCCATGTCGGACTGCGTCACCAGCGCCGGACCGGCGATCACGCCGGCAATTCCCGCCAGCGCGCTGCCGACGCCGAACACCAGCATGAATATGCGTCCGACATTGTGACCGAGATGCCCCACCATATGGGGATGCGTCAGCGCGGCCTGAACGATCAGGCCCACCCTGGTGCGCTTGAGCACCATCAGCAACACGATGAATATCAGGATCGACACAGCCAGCATGAAAATCTTGTAGGCGGGATAATTCGTCGAGAAGATCGTGAAGGCCGGAAAGTCGAGCAGCGCCGGCACGCGGTAATCGACGGGGCTCCTGCCCCACATCATCGCCACGATTTCTTCGATCGCGAACGCAAGACCGAAGGTCAGGAGCAACTCCGCCACATGGCCGTGCTTGTGCGTATTGCGCAGGCCGTAGCGCTCGACCGCCATGCCGATCGCGCCGACCAGCAGCGGAGCCAGCAGCAGGGCCGGCCAGAAGCCAATCCATTTGGTGAGCTGGAAACCGAAGAAGGCGCCGAGCATGTAAAAGCTGGCATGGGCGAAGTTGAGCACGCCCATCATGCTGAAGATGACGGTCAGGCCGCTCGACAGCAGGAACAGCAGCATGCCGAACAGCAGACCGTTCAGCGTCGATATAACGATCAGTTCAAGCACAGTAATCACACCTCTGGCCGGGACAGAAACGGCCCCGGCGAAGTCGGTCCGGATGCGAGCAGCAACCTTCCCGCGAGCCGCTGTCGGCTGCGGGAAGGCAAAGCTATTCCAGGCTTACGGCCGGGTCATCTTGCAGGTTGTGGGAACCATCGTCTTGGATGTGTCGATCTTGGAAACCAGATGCCATCCCCAGCCGGTGCCTTCCTCGTCGAACGGCTCGTCTGCAGCGAGCTTGCCGAAGGACGAGATGTAGATCGGCTGGAAGAACTGGTGATCGTCCTTGCGCATGACGCCCTCACCGCCATCCAGCACCTCGAACTTGAGATCCTCGAGGGCAGCCGCGACCTTCACCGGGTCGAGCGAGTTGGCCTTCTCGGCCGCGGCCTTGAACATACGCATCTCGTTGACGGCGCGCGGATACCAAAGCGACATGTTGACCTTGGCACGGAAGGTCTTTTCGAAGTCCATCGCCGGCTGGTGGCCGGAATTGGCAAAGCCCTCGGTGATCTGGAAGACCTGATGGTCGAGACCGGTCTGCTTGATTGCGGTCGGACCACCAGCGCCGCCGGCATAGTAGGTGTACCAATTGACCTTCAGGCCGGCGTCCGCCGCGGCTTTGAGCAGCAGTGCGATGTCCTGGCCCCAGTTGCCGGTCACGACGCTATCGGCGCCCGAAGCCTTGATCTTGGCGATATAAGGCGAGAAGTCGGTGATCTTCAACAGCGGATGCAGTTCGTCACCGACGATTTGGATGTCGGGCCGCTTGGCGCCCAGCATCTTGCGCGCATCCGCACGCACCGACTGGCCGAAGGAGTAGTCCTGGTTGATCAGGTACACCTTCTTGATCGCGGGGACATCCTTCATGTAGCTGGTGAGCGCTTCCATCTTGATGTCGGAGCTCGCATCCCAGCGAAAATGCCAGTAGCTGCACTTTTCGTTGGTCAGGCTCGGATCTACGGCGGCATAGTTGAAGTAGAGCACTTCCTTGCCGGGATTGCGCGTGTTGTTCTTGGTAACGAAGTCGGACAGCGCTGCGGCGACCGACGAGCCGTTGCCTTGCGTGATGAAGCGGGCGCCGGCATCGATGGCCTTCTGCGCCTGCACCAGGCTTTCCTGCGGGTTGGTCTTGTTGTCGAGAGGCAGAATCTCGATCTTGCGGCCCAATATGCCGCCCTTGGCGTTGATCTCGTCAGCCAGATACTGGAACGTCTTCAAGCCGCCTTCACCGATGCTGGCGCCACCGCCGGACAGCGGATCGATGTAGCCGAACTTGATTGTTTCCTGCGCGAATGCCGCTCCTCCGAGCATCGTCAGCGCTGCCGCCGCAGCAATTGCGAGCTTGTGCATCCTGGCCTTCTCCCTTTTGTATGTTCTTGTCCTTGGCGATCGAAGCTGACTCACAACGTCGGTCGCGCCCACTCTTCGCTACTCCAATATTGAATACTGTGTAAAGTTTTGGTGCAAGAAGTAATTGCGGCCTCAACGTGAAGATTGCCGCGCGCCGTCCGGAATATTGAATTCACAGGCAACTTTTGGGATCAAAGCCGCGCTCAATCTGCGGCTGACATCAAGTCCGAACGGGAAAGGATGAAGAGCGCGATCAGGGTCTCAGATTGGTTGCTTTATACCACTCCCCGACGGGGCTTGAGCCCCAAAAGGAACAGCCGCGAAAAATAATCGGCAATCTGCATCGGAGACCAGCTCCGCTCGTCCCTGAACCAGATCGGGTACCAGTGGCCCATTCCAGTCAGAACGCGTTCGGCGAAGTAAGTGTCGACGCTGCGGAAGTATCCCTCGTCGATCCAACACTGGTGGTTTCTCTGGTCCTGCTGGATCGTTGCGAGCACCTGCCTGACATAGTGCTTGCGGTCAACGTCGTTGAGATAGTTGATGTTGTGGTAGGTCGCCTTCGGGCCGCAAGGGGTATCGTGCAGCATCAACAACAGGCGGACTCTCTGGACGACGTAATCGAACGCCCCGAGCCTCAGGTCCTGCAAATATTCTCGAATCCCGATCTCACCGGCCAGACCTCTTCGCAGGCAAGCCAGCAAGAGGCGCTCCTTCTCGCTGAAATGATAATAGATGCCGGCGCGGGTCATGCCTGCCTCCGCCGCGATGCTCTCGAGCGACGTACCGGACGCGCCCCTTCGATTGAAACTGTCCGAAGCAATCGAGAGCATCCTGTCCAGCTTCGCGGCGCGCTTGTTCAATTTCGAGCGGGACTGGAGAAATGGTGCCAGGCTCGGCGCTTCAGGCATGTCCGGTAAGGCAATCTCACGCCGATACACCCCATGCGTGATGATGTCGTCAATGGCATCAATCGCCTGCTGGCGCGAATAATAGTCGCGCTCGGAGAACCAGAACGGAACCCAATCCAGGATGGAGATGAGGGCGACGGCCGTAAGGAGCGGCTCCTCGCAGGCAATCGAGCCGTCGGCAATGCCACGCTTCAGAAAGTCGGCGAGCAGCGCGGCATTCTGCCAGCGCCTGGCATGCACGTCTTTGCTGTAAGACGCAGCCAGTGCATCGATGTCGGAGAACAGGATCATGCGCTGGCCTTCAGGCCGCAGCCGGGCTCTTATGAAGCGCCTGACGATTTCGAGCCCGTCTATCCCGGGTTCGGCCGCCGTCTCGATTTCGTGCCTGTAGATCGCAAGACCGCGCAGGTAGCAGTGAAAGATCAGGTCTTCCTTGTCGCGGAAGTAGTGGTACAGCGCTCCCGGCACCGATCGAACCGATGCTGCGACCTGCTCCATCGTCACATTCGCATAGCTATGGCGGGCAAACAGCTTGGAAGCCGACACGAGGATCTCTTCAGCTCGGTCGGACGGGAAGGCGGCGACTTGCAAGCTTGAATATCCTTCCTGATCGTGGACGGATTCACCCCGGTGAAACGTCCACTACCACACGTCGGATATTCTTGCCATCGGACGAGGCGTTAGGCCAGTATCGCCCGCAACCCTCGGACGGCGGTGCAAATGAAGACGCAGCCGATGATTGCAGGCGCGCCGTAGATCGACGCCGAACGCCCTATCTCATGCCGTCACGGATCATGTATCCGGCGCCGCGGATCGTGTGCAGCAGCGGGCGCTCGAAGCCCTTGTCGATCTTGGAGCGCAGCCGCGAGATGTGCACGTCGATGACGTTGGTCTGCGGATCGAAATGATAGTCCCAGACATTCTCCAGCAGCATGGTCCGCGTCACCACCTGGCCGGCGTGCTTCATGAGGTATTCGAGCAAGCGAAATTCGCGCGGCTGCAGCGTCAGCTCGTCCTTGCCGCGGGCGACGCGATGCGAGAGCCGGTCGAGCTCGAGATCGCCGACGCGATAAAGCGTCTCCTCGGCGGGACCGCCGCGGCGGCGCGACAGCACTTCGACGCGGGCCAGCAGCTCGGCGAAGGAATAGGGCTTCGGCAGATAATCGTCGCCGCCGGCGCGCAGACCCTTGATGCGGTCATCGACCTGCCCGAGCGCGGAGAGAATCAGCACCGGCGTCGTATTGCCCTTGTCGCGCAATGCGCCGATCAGCGACAGCCCGTCGCGCTTGGGCAGCATGCGGTCGACCACCAGCACGTCGTATTCGCCGTTCTCTGCCATGGCGAGGCCTTCCTCGCCGTCGGCGGCGTGGTCGGCGATGTGTCCGACTTCGCGAAACGCCTTGGCGAGGTAATCGGCGGATTCACGGTCGTCTTCGATGATGAGGAGGCGCATCGTGCGTTCGGCGGCGGTCAAGGAGGTCAACCTTCTCTAAACATGGCGCGAGCGGCGACCGCATGCAAGCCGAGCAGGAGAGGCTCGAAGCGGGGAAAAAGGCGGGCGGTGAAGCTGGGGGGACCTCACCGCCCTAGGCCTTCCGACGGAGGGGGGCGTAATTCCACCGGAAGGTAGATGAGGGAAGCCAGCGTTGCGCTGCTTCCCCGAAGGGCACCGGCGGCGGGGGCGACTGATGCCGGCGGTACCCTTCATCTCGTGGGCCTCCTGAAGGCCTCAGCCCTTGGCGATGGGCACCGCGACGAAGCGCGACTGGCCGCCGCTCTTCACGCGCATCAGGACGCTGTTCTTGTTGTCGGTCCGCGCCGCATTGATGGCGTCGCGGACTTCGCCGGCGGTCGCCACGCTCTTGCCGCCGACCTCGAGGATCACGTCGCCTTCCTTGAAGCCGCGTTCGGCCGCCGCGCTCTTCGGATCGACCTCGGTGACCACGACGCCTTCCTTGCCGGCACCGGCCACGGAATTGGCCGGCGCAACGGTCATGCCGAGCTTCGGCACGTCGGTGCCCTTGCTGGCGCCCTTGCCGCTGTCCTTGTCGGTATCGGCCTTGGCCTCGACCGTATTCGGCAACTGGCCGAGGGTGAGATTGACGATCTTGTCCTGGCCCTTGTGCAGCACGTTGAGCTTCACGGACGCGCCGGGCGCCATGCCGCCGATCGTGCGGGCGAGCTCGCGGGCATCCTTGACGGGGTCGCCGTTGACCGCGGTGATCACGTCGCCGGACTCGATGCCGGCCTTCGCGGCCGGACCGTTGGCCTGCGGCTCCGCCACCAGCGCGCCTTCGGCCTTCTTCATGCCGAGGCTGTCGGCGATGTCGGAGGTGACGGGCTGGATCTGGACGCCGATCCAGCCGCGGCTGACCGAGCCCTTGTCCTTGAGCTGCGCAACCACGCTCTTGACGGTGTTGGCCGGGATCGAGAACGCGATGCCGACGCTGCCGCCGGAGGGCGAGTAGATCGCGGTGTTGACGCCCATCACCTCGCCGTTGGTATCGAAGGCCGGACCGCCGGAATTACCCTTGTTCACGGGCGCGTCGATCTGGATGAAATCGTCATACGGGCCGTTGCCGATGTCGCGGCCGCTCGCCGAGACGATGCCCGCGGTCACGGTGCCGCCGAGACCGAAGGGATTGCCGACCGCGAGCACCCAGTCGCCGATCCGCGGTTTGCTGTCGGCGAGCTTGGCGAACGGGAAGTTCGTGCTGCCTTCGACCTTGATCAGCGCGAGGTCGGTGCGCTGGTCGGTGCCGATCACCTTGGCGGTGTAGGTCTTGCCGTCGTCGGTGGTAACCTCGACCTTGTCGGCGCCATCGACCACGTGGTTGTTGGTCACGGCATAGCCGTCAGCCGAGATGAAGAAGCCGGAGCCCTGCCCCTGCACGACGCGGCCACGGCCGCCCTTCAGGCCGGGGGGCAAACCATCCGGACCACCGAAGCGGCGGAAGAAGCGCTCCATCGGCGAGCCCGGCTGGAACGGCGAGGAGGAATCGTCGCCGTCGTCATTGCTGGCGGTCTTCTCCTTCATGTTGACCTTGACCGAGATCACCGAAGGCTTCACGCGCTCGACGACGTCGGCGAATCCGACCGGACGCTCGACCTTGCGGACCTCGTTGTTGACCTGCGCATGCGCCGGGCTGGAGAACAGGTCGGCCGGCGAGGTCGACGGGCTGAAGCCATAGACAGCCGCGCCGAGACCGGCGACGACCGAAGCCATCAGCGCGAGCTTGCGCGCGGAAAACACCGACCGGCGCGGCTGCCGGTAGGACGGGAGGTTCGAAAGGTCGATACGATCGTTCATGCGGAAATCTCCAGAGCCCTGAATTCCTGTTGGTGCCGGATGCCGGCACCTTGCGGACCTGAACATGGGGACTCCCGCCTTACCGCGCGCTGGCGGCGGGGTTAAACTTTCGTAATGATGTGTCGAGGCGGATGCGGCAGTTTAGCACAGGCCAAAAATCGTGGCCTTACAGGAACTTAATCGAGTTCCCCGACAAAGCGGCAGGCGCGAATTCTGGCCCCTCAGCTCGCCCTGACACTGACGATGAACTCGTCGACTTCGCGCTTCAAGGTCTCGGCCTGCCGCGACAGATCGACGGCCGAATCCCTGGCTTCGGCCGCCATGCGGCCGGTCTCGGCCGAGGTGGAGGTGATCTGGACGATATGGTTGGAGACGTCGAGGGTTCCGCGCGCGGCGTCCTGGGCGCTGCGCGTGATCTCCTGTGTGGCGTTGCGCTGCTGGGCGGTATCGACCTCGATGCCCGACATAATCGACGAGATCTCCGACAGCGTCCTGGAAATGCCGTCGATCGCGCCGCGGGTCTCCGCGGTGATGCCCTGAATGCTGGCGACCTGCGAGGTGATCTCCTCCGTCGCCTTGCTGGTCTGATGCGCCAGGTTCTTCACTTCCGAGGCGACCACCGCAAACCCCTTGCCCGCTTCGCCGGCCCGTGCCGCCTCGATGGTGGCGTTGAGCGCCAGGAGATTGGTCTGCGATGCGATCGCCTGGACGAGCTGGACGACCTCGCCGATCTTTTCGGCGGCATCCGACAGCGTGTGAATGGTATCGCGGCTCTTCTCCGCCTGGCTTGCAGCGCCCTCGGCGCGCTGGGTCGCGTCCGTGACGCGGCGGCTGATCGTGCCGATCGAGTTCGTCATCGCCTCGGCGGACCCTGCAACCGTCTGCACGCTGGCGCTGGCCTGGCTCGCCGCGCTCGCGACCGCATTGGCCTTGGTGCTGGTGTCGTTGGCGGTCCGCGACAGCGTCTCCGCGTTGGTCTTCAGATGCACGGCCGATGACGCCACGCTGGCGACGACACTGGCGACGAGATCGTTGAAGCGCTTGATCCTGTTATCGAGGAATTTCGACCGCTCGGCCTGATGCTGCGCTTCATGCAGCTGCTGCTCGGAGAGGCGGCGCCGCTCGATGCCGTTGGTCTTGAACACCTCCAGCGCACCGGCGAGCAGGCCGATCTCGTTGGTGCGGCCGAGCCCCGGAACTGATGTCTCGAACTTCTGGTCGGCAACCTCGCGCATGGCATGCACGATGGCCGCGAGGGGATTGAGGATGCCGTTGCGCACGGCGAACCAGGTGGTGAAGCAGATCGCGAAAGCGACGACGGCGATCACGCCGCAGGCGACCAGGAAATAAGAAAACGCGGTCTGCGCCTGCTGGTAGATCTGCATGGCATGGTCGCGCGCCGGGCCGCTCAGCGCGGCGAAGTTCGAGGACAGGCTGGTGATCTCGTTGTTGAGATAGAGGACCGCGATGAAGCCGGTGCCGCCGCCGATGCCAAGCAGGAACAATAACGCAGCGACGACGGCGCCGACCAGGAAGCGGATCGTCAGATTGCTGTTCGCGAACATCGGGGGGACTCAGGAGCTGGAATCAAATCTCGCGACAAGCTTCCAGACAAAGGTCAATTTAGCATGAACCACGCAGCCGTTGCCGCGCACTGCGTGCACGACGTAGACGGCTTCAGGGCGATTTGGGTTCGTCCGACATCAAGGCCGCGAGCCGTGCCTTCTCGTCGGGCGTGAGCGGCGGTGCCGGTACGTCCACACCAGTTCGCGAGCGGCGGCGGATTTGCAGCCACAGCGCCAGGCCGCCGCCGATCAGCAGCACCGGCCCGAGCAGCCACAGCAGCAGGGTCTGCAGCTCGAAGCGCGGCTTGAGCAGCACGAACTCGCCGTACCGCGCCACCAGGAAATCGAGCACCTGCGAATTGCTGTCGCCGGCCGCGATGCGCTCGCGCACCAGCAGTCTGAGATCGCGTGCCAGCGGCGCATCGGAATCGTCGATCGACTGATTCTGGCAAACCATGCAGCGAAGCTCGCGCGACAATTCGCGCGCGCGCGATTCCTTCACCGGATCCGGCATGATCTCGTCGGGCTGCACGGCGTGGGCCGCCGGCAAAGCCAGCAACACCAACGCGATGAACGCGGCCATCATCCGGCGCATCGGGTCATTCCGCGGGCTGGAGGCGCTGCTTGGCCCGCGCCGGCTTCGGCGCGCCGACCCGCAGACGGCGGTCGGAGAGTGAGAGCACGCCGCCGAACGCCATCAGCACCGGTCCCCACCAGATCAGGAGAACCAGCGGCTTGTGATAGATGCGCACGGCGATGGCGCCTTCGGCGGTGGCGTCGCCGAGCGAGACGTAGAGCTGGCTCGCGCCGCTGGTCAACAGCGCGGCCTCCGTCGTCGAGGAGCCGCGGGTGGTGAAGCTGCGCTTGGACGGCGTCATCACCGTGACCGCCTCGCCATCGCGGCTGATCTTGAACTCTGCGATCATCTCGCGGTAGTTCGGGCCCTGGCGTTGAAACAGCCCGTCGAGCTTCAGATCGTAGCCGGCGACATGGGCAGTCTCGTTCGGTTTCATGGTCGCGATGTATTCGCTGTTCCAGGTGGTCTCGCAGACGATCCCGATCAGCGCAACGCCGAGGCCGGCATGCGCGAACGCGGTGCCCCAGGCCGAGCGCGGCAGGCCGCGCGCCCGGTGCAGCACCGTTGCGAACGGCAGGCGCACCAGGCCCGTCCGTTCGACGAGGTCGGTGACCGCGCCGGCGATGACGAAGACGCCGAGCCCGATCGCGAGCGGTGCCAGCGCGCTGCCGCCCCGCACCCAGGCCCAGACGATGGCGACCACGACCAGCCCGGCAACGCCGGCCGCGAGCAGGCGCTGCATCACGCCGAGCAGGTCGCCGCGCTTCCACGCCAGCATCGGCCCGAACGGCACCGCGAGCAGCAGCAGCGCGAACAGCGGCGCGAAGCTCAGATTGTAGAAGGGTGCGCCGACCGACATCTTGAAATCGGCGAGCATCTCCATCGCGAGCGGATAAAGCGTGCCGAACAGCACCACGGCGCAAGCCACCGTGAGCAGCAGATTGTTCAGCACCAGCGCGCCCTCGCGCGAGATCGGTGCGAACAGGCCGCCCTGCTTCAGCGAGGTGGCGCGGCCCGCGAACAGCGACAGGCTGCCGCCGATGAACAGGCACAGGATCAAGAGGATGAACACGCCGCGGGTCGGATCGGTGGCGAAGGCGTGCACCGAGGTGATGACGCCCGAGCGCACCAGAAAGGTGCCGAGCAGCGACAGCGAGAAGGTCAGGATCGAGAGCAGGATGGTCCAGACCTTCAGCGCGTTGCGCTTCTCCATCACCAGCGCCGAATGCAATAGCGCGGTGCCGGCGAGCCAGGGCATCAGCGAAGCGTTCTCCACCGGATCCCAGAACCACCAGCCGCCCCAGCCGAGCTCGTAATAGGCCCAATACGAGCCCATGGCGATGCCGAGGGTCAGGAAGATCCAGGCGACCAGCGTCCAGGGCCGCACCCAGCGCGCCCAGGCCGCATCGATCCGTCCCTCCATCAGCGCCGCGATCGCGAAGGAGAACGAGATCGAGAAGCCGACATAGCCGAGATAGAGCATCGGCGGGTGCACGGCGAGACCGATGTCCTGGAGCACGGGATTGAGATCGCGTCCCTCGATCGGGGGGCTCGCGATGCGCAGGAACGGGTTCGATGTCATCAGGATGAAGAGGTAGAACGCGCTGGCGACCCAGGCCTGCACAGCCAGCACATGCGCGCGCAGCGAGAGCGGCAGATTATTGCCGAAGCTGGCGACCAAGCCGCCGAACAGCGCGAGGATCAACACCCACAGCAGCATCGAGCCTTCATGGTTTCCCCACACGCCGGTAATCTTGTAGAGCAGCGGCTTCATCGAGTGGGAATTCTCGTAGACGTTGGCGACGGAGAAATCCGAGTTCACGTGCAGCATCACCAGCGCGGTGAACGAGGCGCCGACGAATAGCAGCTGCGCGAGCGCGGTGGAGCGCGCCACGTTCATCAGGGCGGCGTCGCCAAGGCGCGCACCGACCAGCGGCACGACGGACTGGATCAGTGCGAGGGCGAGCGCCAGCACCAGCGCGTAATGTCCTGATTCCGCGATCACCGCACCGCTCCCTGCGGATTGCCCTGGGCGGTCGTCGCCGCGGGTTTGGCAGCGCCAGAAGCTTGGGCGCCGTAATCGTCCTTCCAGTGCCCCTGCTTCTTCAGGGCATCGGCGACGTCCTTGGGCATGTAGGTCTCGTCGTGCTTGGCAAGGACGGTATCGGCCTTGAACACGCCGTTGGCATCGAGTGCGCCTTCCGCCACGACGCCCTGCCCTTCGCGAAATAGGTCGGGCAGAATGCCTTTGAAGGCGACCGGCAGCTTGGCGTTGCCGTCGGCGACCTCGAACGTCACCGCGAGATTGTCGCCGCGCTGGAGCGAGCCGGGCTGCACCAAGCCGCCGAGGCGAAACCGCTTGCCGGGCTCGACATGCTTCTCGGCGACCATGGTCGGGGTCGAGAAGAACACGATGGAGTCGCGCAGCGCGTTGAGCACCAGCGCGGCGGCGAGCGCGAGCACGGCGAGCGATCCGCCGATGATGGTCATACGTCGCTGCTTGCGCGTCATGGCGTATCCGTTCTCCGCATCTCTCGTCCCGAAATCATCATCCGCCGATCCCGAGAGTCTTCAGGCCTTCGTTGAGCTGGCGCAGCCGCTCGGCGTTGCTGGCAACCGCCTGCCGGGCATCGGCCGAAGCGCCCATTGCCTTGTCCCGCTCGCCCATCACCAGATAGGCGCGCACGAGACGCAGCCAGCCCTCGACATCGTCGCCGTTCTGTTTCAGCCGCGTCGCGAGACGATCGACCATGCCGCGCACCATGGCGTTGCGATCGGTTTCGGCCATGTCCTTGGAGGCAGCAATCGTCTCGTCGGACAGCGCCGGCAGCGTGCCGCCGCCACCGACCCGCGCCAGCGAGGACTGCACCAGGGCACGCCACGGCGCATCCGCAGGCGCTTTCGCAAGCAGCGCGCGCCAGATATTGGCCGCGTCGTCCTTGCGGCCGTCCTGCTCGGCGGCAAGGCCCAGAAAGTAATTCGCCTTGGGATCGTCGGCGTTCAAGGCGTGTGCGCGCTCGAATTCGGCCTTGGCCTCGGCGGTCACCACGCCGCCGGCGGCAGCCGAGATCGCTTCGCCGAGATCGGACCTGCGCTCCGCGCTTTCGCCATTGTAGGTGAGCGAGTTGCGATAGGCGCGCACCGCGTCGTCGAAGCGGCCGAGCCGCTCCAGAACCGGCGCGAGCACGTTCCAGCCGCGCCCGTCCGTCGGATTCTTCTCAAGATGCTGCTCGACCTGCACGACGAGGTTCTCGAGCGACTGCGCCATGCCACCCCCGCGCTCCCGCTGCGCAAGGGGAAAGTCCTGCAGCCGGGGCGAGCCGAGTGGCATGTAGACGCCGGCCGCGATGAGCGGCAGTCCGGCAAGCGCCAGCACGGCCGCCGCACGGCGCCATTTGAGGTTCGACTTCGGCGCCGTTGCCGGCTCGCTGGCCGCCGCCGCGAGCAGCCTGCGGCTGACCTCGACGCGCGCAGCCTCCGCCTCCGGCGCCAAGATCAACCCTGCGGCGAGATCACGCTCAATTTCGGCCAGCTGGTCCTTGTAGACCGCGACCTCGCTGCCCTGATCTTGTGCGCGGCTGGTGCGGCCAAGCGGCAAGAGCACGGCGAAAATCGCCGCGACCGTCATCAGCGCGAACACGAACCATAGCGTCATCTGGCAAGCTTCCGGCGGCGCCCGAACCGCGCCTGTAGGTGCCTTTACACCACGGCCGGACGATGCGGCAATTGACAATTGTCAAGGCGGCGCAACCGCATGTAGTGCCGAAAAGGTGAAAATCCAACGCCTTAGCCGATCTCGAAGTCGACACTTTGCGCGGCCTGCTCGCCGTGCCCGTCGAAGGCCTTTAGGAAGTATGTTCCCGGCTTGATTGCATCCGGCAATCTGATGCGCAGCGCTCCGACCGGAACCCGAGATGCAACCCTGGTGGCGGTCTCAGGCAGCTGCCGATCGCTGGCCTTCTCGACCAGCACCACCTTGGCTCCAACCATCAGCCGTTGATACTTGGCAACGATGACGCGGTTCTCAATTTCAATCGAGCTGATGACCGGTTTCATGCGCCTACAGATGGAAATTTCCAGACTTGCACCCGCGAAAGTACGGTGCGCCATCGGCGTCGTCAACTTAAAATTGTGATCAGGAAAAATGCGCGCCGATCAGCCTGCGCGCGACGATTTGCGCTCGCCCGTGAGTGCATTTTCGGCGGCCCGGCTCATCAATGAGGCGTAATCGTCGCCGAACAGCACCTGGCAGAAGCGGATCGCGGCCTGCACCTGCTGCTGCCGATAGGTGCGAACCTTGTGATCGGCGGCACGCAGCGACTGCACCAGCTGCTCGGTCGACCGTTCCACATATTGCTGGAGATCGGAGAAGGTACGCAGCGTCACCTCGTTGATCGCAAGCTCGCTCGCATAGTTGCGGCACGTCGCGACGAAGTCGATCAGTGCCACCGTTTCCTCGACTTCGGTGCTGTCGATCCGCGCGCCCGGCGGAATGTCCTTTTCGGGGCGCTGGCGTAGGATGCGGCGGACGCGGCCGGGAACGCTGTCGATCTCGGACTGCAGCGCATTGGAGATGTCGGCCCGGATCGACGTCAGTTGCTTGCCCCAGGTCGAATCGTTGCGCAGGTCGAGCTCGGTGCGCAGTCCGCGCACGCCGTCGTGCAGCGTCTTGAGGTTGCCGGCGACATTGTCGAAATGGCCGCGCTTGATGTCCATGCGCAGGACCGCGGCGACGCAGGACAAATCGTGCAGGGCCATCGTGACGGCCATACCGTAGGGCGTCGCCGCGACGCGGATCTCGTCATCGGACGCCGCTATCTTGACCGCAAGGCGGATGATCTGCCAGGGCGCGGTCATCCGCTGCACGACGATCGACAAGGCGAAAGGCAGCATCTGCGGCGTCTGAAGCGCCGGAATGTTGAGCGCCGACGTCACCGAGGCGATCTGGGAATCCCCGAAGGCCCGCAAGGTGCGCGGTAATTTCTCGTTCAATGTCGCAATGGCGTCCCGGACCTGGAGCACCGCACCGATCGAATAGAGATCCTCGATCACGTTGGGCGGTCCGACCCGGGCCAGCGCCCGCGACTTGTCGCCGCCGCCCGGCCCCGTCAGCTCGAAGATGGCGTCCGCGGCCACCGCCTGAAGCTTCTGCGCCAGGGCTTCGACCTGCCCAGCACTGTCCGCCGGCATGCGCGCCAGCGCCGCCTCGAATTCGTTCACCTTGTCCGGTGCGCCGTCACGGCCAAGCCACTGCCAGATTGGCTGCAGCGAGGAGCGGCGAATCTGGCCGGCCCTGACAGGAGTGCCCGCTTCGACGAGGAAAGGTTCCAACACCTGGAATAGGAGCCGCGACAGATCGTCCGTGCGCGGCGGCAAAGCCTCGTCGGCCTCGCTCTTGCGGACGATCTTGCGCAGCTGCTCGAGCACGAGGGTGGCCACCGCCGTGTCCTGGCCGCGCTCCAGCGCACGCTCGAACTCCCGCATCAGCAGTGCCTGCGACTGCGGCGGGAGCTGCGCGAGATATTCCCTCAGCCGCTCGATCGATGTCTGGCTCATGCGCCCGGGTAATGCACGGTAAAATGGCGGACATGGGATGGGTCCGGCGCGATCATAGGGGGTCCCCACTTAAGAAGCCGTTTAGGAAGCTGCCTCGAATGCCTCCCATGCTTCGCTGGAGGAGCCTCGGCCGCGCCGAAAATTGTCGTCGAAACAAGGGATTATAGTCCGGGAAGAACCAGCTCGGCGCGCAGACCCCCAGTCGGAGCGCTGCCGAGCGAAAGGCTGCCGCCATAGAGGGCCGCGAGGTCGGTCACGATCGACAGCCCCAGTCCCGACCCGGGCTTGGACTCGTCGAGGCGCTTGCCGCGCCGGGCGACCTGGGCGCGCTCGGCTTCCGACAGACCACGGCCGTCGTCGTCGACGATGACCCGCAAACGCGGGCCGGCGCCGGCCCGCTGTTGCGGCTCGACCAGGACCTCAATGAGGACGCGGGAGGCCGCCCATTTGCAGGCATTGTCGACGAGATTGCCGACCATCTCCTCAAGATCCTGCCGCTCGCCCCGGAACTTGGCGGATGGATCGGCCTTGGCCTCGACCACGATGCCGCGGTCGCGATGGATCTTCTCCATGGTCCGCCGCAGTCCCTCGATGGCAGGCGCCACCTCCGTCACGGTCGCGACCACCGAGACCCGTGCCGCGATGCGGGCGCGCTCCAGATGATGGGCGACCTGATCACGCATCACATCCGCCTGCTCCATCACCTTCTCCGCGAACGGATCGGCGGCATGCGCGCTGGCTTCGTTGACGATGACCGAAAGCGGCGTCTTGATCGCATGAGCGAGATTGCCGACATGGGTGCGCGCCCGCTCGACGATCTCGCGATTGGCGTCGATCAGCGCGTTGGTCTCGCGCGCCAGCGGCGCGATCTCGACCGGGAATTCACCCTCGAGCCGTTCCGCCCGCCCGGAGCGGATGTCGGCGATCGCGTCCGAGATGCGCTTGAGCGGTGCAAGGCCGAAACGGACCTGAAACACGGTCGTCAGCAGCAGCACGATGCCGAGCGCCGTGAAGGTGCCGCCGAGATAGTAGTCGAAGCTGCGTGTCTCGTCGAAAATCTCGGTATCGTCCCCGGCGACGCTGACCAGAAATTTGCCGTCGGCACCGAGATCGACCGGCCGTTCCACCATGCGCAGATTCTGCCCTTCCGGCCCGTCGACATAGGCGAGGCGGATGCCGGCGGCGGTGAGCTCGGCACCCTGCTCTTCGAGCTTCGGTAGCTTCTTGTCCCAAAGCGAGCGCGAGGAGCGCACTTCCGGCTTTTCGGTGTCGGTCCGCGTGATCTGCCAGTACCAGCCGGACAGCGGCAGGTCGAACAGGGGCTCGCCAAGCGACTGGAACTGGCGGTCCGGCGGCTCGTCGGGCGTTGCGACCTCGGCGATGAGGGTGCGCAGATAGAGATTGAGCCGGCGGTCGAAGGCGCGCTCGGTGGCGTTCTTGTAGACCGACGACAGCACCACGCCTGTGATGGCCAGGATCACCACGAGCCAGGCGGTCGCCGACAGGAACAGTCGGTTCGCAAGCGAGCTAGCGGCCATCGGAATGATCCCGGGCGGCGCAGGATGGCAGGTGGTCGGACGTCATGACCGGACCAAGGGCCCTGTTCGGCCTCCCGTCAAGCCAAGATACTTCAAAGGCCGGAACGCCTCAGGCGCCCGGGGCCGGCGGCGGGGTCAGGAGATAGCCCAGGCCGCGGACGGTCTGGATGATGTCGACGTCGAGCTTCTTGCGGATGCGGCCGACGAAGACCTCGATGGTGTTGGAGTCGCGGTCGAAATCCTGGTCGTAGAGATGCTCGACCAGCTCGGTGCGCGAGACCACCCGCCCGGAATGGTGCATCAAGTAGGCCAGAAGCCGATATTCGTGCGAGGTCATCTTGACGGGATTGCCCGACACGCTGACCCGGCCGGTTCGGGTATCGAGCGTCACCGGCCCGCATGTCAATTCGCTCTGGGCGTGGCCGGTGGAGCGGCGCAGCAGGGCGCGGATGCGCGCCAGCACCTCCTCCAGGTGGAACGGCTTTGCGACGTAGTCGTCGGCGCCGGCATCGAAGCCCTGCACCTTGTCGCTCCAGCGGTCACGTGCGGTAAGGATCAGGACCGGCATGGTGCGGCCGTTGCGGCGCCAGGCTTCCAGCACCGAGATGCCGTCCTTCTTCGGCAGGCCGATATCGAGCACCACGGCGTCATACGGCTCGTTGTCGCCGAGATAGTGCCCCTCCTCCCCGTCGAAAGCCCGATCGACGACATAGCCGGCGTCGGTCAGCGCCTTGGTGAGCTGGCGATTGAGATCGGGGTCGTCCTCAACAACGAGCAGGCGCACGCTTCTCTCCAAGGATAGGCTGCAAGAACAGGCGACATGAACACCGCCACAGATGAGCAATTCCGG
This sequence comes from Bradyrhizobium sp. NBAIM03, assembly GCF_020194055.1. Taxonomy (NCBI): domain Bacteria; kingdom Pseudomonadati; phylum Pseudomonadota; class Alphaproteobacteria; order Hyphomicrobiales; family Nitrobacteraceae; genus Bradyrhizobium; species Bradyrhizobium sp. NBAIM03. Next base: position 265,324 of record NZ_JADYVS010000006.1, read on the forward strand.
CGTGAACTGAATATGAACGCAGGGAACCGGGCTACGTTACTTTTTGGTCATATACGACCCGGCGCGCGCAAATGCGACTGCGCCCACCATGCCGCCGGAGGAGCCGGTGGCATGGTGGGCGCAACGTGCCGCATCGCGCGGCGAGCCGGAAGGTGCCGGCGTGCTGATCCGGCCGTCAGGTCCGGAAGAACACGAACCAGACGACGGCGAGGATCAGGATCGCAAGCCCGGTCGAGATGGCGAGCAGCGCCGCCACCGATGGTCCGGGCTCGCCCTGGCGTGCCTCGGTCGGAGTTTCGACGATCCGGTTCTGCTCTCGCCTGGTTGCCATGGTGACCTCGATCTGTGGCTGTCGCGTCGGATGGCCGCGACCTCCTCGGCGATGAATTGCCGGGGCAACGCGTCATCTCGGGCGATGTTCCGGTCCAGCAAACACGGCGCAGGCGGCGATTAACGCCGTTGCAAGATTCCGCGCCGGCGGTTGCTATGATTCGCAACTGGGCGATGGTATCCTCAAAGCTTGTCCGCTGTTGCGTCTGGAGTAGCCCATGGCCCCCCGCGCCAATTGGAAGGGTTTTCTGCGTCTGTCGCTCGTGACCTGCCCGGTCGCGCTCTATCCGGCCACTTCGGATACGGAGAAGGTTTCGTTCAACCAGATCAACCGCAAGACCGGCCACCGCATCAAGTATCTCAAGGTCGATGCCGAGACTGGCGACGAGGTGACGTCCGAGGACATCGTCAAGGGCTACAAGGTCGACACCGACACTTATATCGAGGTCACCAAGGACGAGCTGGACGACATCGCGCTCGATTCCACCCACACGATCGAGATCGACGAGTTCGTGCCCAAGGCCGACATCGACAACCGCTATCTGATCCGCCCCTACTACCTCGTGCCGGACGGCAAGGTCGGCCACGACGCCTATGCGGTGATCCGCGAGACCATCCGCAGCATGGACAAGGTCGCGATCGGCCGCGTGGTGCTGACCAACCGCGAGCACATCATCGCGCTGGAGCCGCTCGAGAACGGGCTGATGGGCACGCTGCTGCGCTACCCCTACGAGGTCCGCAGCGAGAAGGAATATTTCGACGACATCCAGGACGTGAAGCTGACGAGGGACATGCTCGACCTCGCCAAGCACATCGTCGAGAAGAAGTCCGGCGCGTTCGAGCCCGAGCTGTTCGAGGATCATTACGAGACCGCTCTGATCGATCTCATCAACAAGAAGCGCAGCGGCATGCCGATCACCGCCAAGGCCGCACCGAAGACCGGCGGCAACGTCATCAGCTTGATGGACGCGCTGAAGAAGAGCATCGCGAACGAGAAGGACGCGGCCCCCGCGGCGAAGGTCGCCAGGGACACGGACAAGGAGACCGCCAAGGACACCAAGGCCAAGAAGCCGAAGAAGCGCGTCGAGGGCCAGCGCGAGATGCTGCTGCCGATATCAGGCAAGGGCGGCAAGGACGCTGCGGCGAAGGCTGCGACCACGCCGAAGAAGGCCGCCGACAAGCCGGTGCGCGCGCCGGCGCGGGCAAAGAAGGCCGGCTGACAGCACCACGCCCCGCGATCACGCCGTGATGTCTCTCCTCGCCGATCGGCCGGCCTGACATGCCCTGGTCGACGGCGTTCGACGATCCCGTTCGCGTGAGCAACAAGCGCAAGCTGCTCACGCTTCAAGAAGCCGCCGACTACATCATGGAGCTGCCCGAGGACGCCCAGCACGAGGCGCATTGGCAGACCGCGATCGAGACCTTGATCAATGCGGCCGAGACCGGCGGCGGCTGGGTGATGTTCGCCCGCATCGCGATGTTGCGGGCGCTGAATACGGACGGCCGGCGCGGATGAGCGCGATCGAGACATCCTTGCCTATTCGTTGACGAACAGGCTCAACAATCGGTTAAGCGGTCAAGCCAATGGGGGCAATGCACCGGGCTGTCGGTTTGACTTCATTTGAACGGATCGACGGAACCCTAATTTAATGAATGCCGTCGTACGAGGTAAGGTGCGATCGCCGTGTTCTGGCGCGCTCGGAGATTTATTCGATCGATTTGCAAGTCCGATAACGACGCGACCATCCATCGGATCGGATGAACAGGAGTTGGCAATGCGTCTGCTTAGGTCCTTCCTTGCCGATGAGAATGGCGCAACCGCAATCGAGTACGGCCTGATCGCCGCAGGGATCGCTCTGGCAATCGTGACCATCGTCAACAGCACGGGCGCTGCGCTGCTCAACAACAAGTTCAACTCGGTCAGCACGGCGATGAAGTAACCGCCGGCCAACGGCCTGCGCAGCGGCTGCCCGCCGGAGCGGCGGGCCATGATCTGGGTCAACAGCATCGGGACGGCGACGTCTAAGCATGGAGGTCCGACTCCCTGCTGCCGGCCCGTCCATGCATCCAGACCTTCCGCATTCCCAACTGAAGATCCGCCGCGTCCGCCTCGACACCGGCCGTGAGAACGTCGTCGTCGTCTCGAGGCGCTCCAAGGCGCTGCGCGCGGAGATCTTCCGCGGTTTCAGCCGCGTCGAGCTTCGTCAGGGCGGCAAGGTTCTGCTGGCGACCCTGCTGATCACGGACGACGATACGCTCGCGGCTCCCGACGAGATCGGCCTCTCCGAGCCTGCGTTCCGGCGCTTCGCCGAAGCGGTCGGAACGGAGGTCACGGTCAGGCCCGCCTCGCCTCCGGAGAGCCTGGAAGCGGTGCGTGCGAAGATCCGCGGACGAACTCTGAGCCAGGCCGAGATCGGCGCGATCATCAGCGACCTTGCCCATTATCGCTACTCCGACATGGAGATCGCCGCCTTCCTGATCGGATCGGCGAGCTTCATCACCAGCGACGAGCTGCTCGCCCTCACGGGGGCCATGGCGCAGGCCGGCACGCAATTGGTCTGGCCGACCCCTGTCGTCGTCGACAAGCATTGCATCGGCGGCATCCCCGGCAACCGCACCTCGATGGTGGTGGTGCCGATCGTCGCCGCGCATGGCCTGCCGATCCCGAAGACCTCCTCGCGCGCGATCACCTCGCCGGCCGGCACCGCCGACACGATGGAGGTGCTGGCGCGGGTGAATATCTCCGTCGAGGAGATGAAGGCGATCGTCTCCTCCTGCAACGGCTGCCTGATCTGGGGCGGGCACGTGAACCTGTCGCCGGCCGACGACGTCCTGATCTCGGTCGAGCGCCCGCTGAGCCTGGATACTCGCGAGCAGATGGTCGCGTCCATCATGTCCAAGAAGATCGCGGCAGGCTCGACCCATCTGCTGATCGACATTCCGGTCGGGCCGACCGCGAAGGTCACCGGCGGCGTCGAGGCCATGCGGCTGCGAAAGCTGTTCGAATTCGTCGGCGACCGCTTCGGCCGGACGGTCGAGGTGATCACGACCGACGGCAGCCAGCCGATCGGCAACGGCATCGGGCCGGTGCTGGAGGCCAACGACGTCATGGCGGTGCTCGGCAACGACAAGGATGCGCCGCGCGATCTGCGCGAGAAGTCGCTCCGGCTCGCCGCCCATCTGCTGGAATACGATCCCAAGCTGCGCGGCGGGGCCGGCTATGCCCGGGCGCGCGAACTGCTGGATAGCGGCGCGGCACTGAAGCAGATGCAGAAGATCATCGACGCACAGGGCCCCTCGACATGCAGCAACGAGCTCGGACCGCTCAGCTTCGACGTCGAGGCGAGGCATGACGGCATCGTGTCCGCAATCGACTGCCTGCGTCTGAACCGCCTCGCCCGCACCGCCGGCGCGCCGCTCGACAAGGGCGCAGGCATCCGCCTGTTCAAGAAGATCGGCGACCGCGTCGAGCAGGGCGAGCCACTCTATCGCGTCTACACGTTCGGCCGGTCGGAGCACGATTTGGCGGCCAGCGCGACTGCGGCCGACAACGGCTATGCGATCAACGGCAAGCCTCTCGGAGAATGACAGATGAGCATCACCGTTCGATTCTGCGGTGCCACCCGCACCGTGACCGGCTCGAGCTATCTGTTCCAGACCGCAAGCGGCTGTTTCCTGGTCGATTGCGGATTGTTCCAGGGCCAGAAGACGCTGAAGGAGCTCAATTATCGCGCCTTTCCGTTTCGCCCCGCCGACATCGATGCGGTGCTGCTCACGCACGCTCACATCGACCATAGCGGTCTCTTGCCGAAGCTCGTGCGCGCGGGCTTCGAGGGGCCGATCCTGGCGACGCGCGGCACGATCGACCTCTGCTCCTACATGCTGCCCGATGCCGGCAACATCCAGGAATCGGAGGTCAAGCAGCTCAACCGGCGCAACGCCTCGCGCGGGCGCAAGGAGGTCGAGCCGATCTACACGCAGGCCGACGCGATCGCATCGCTGCGATCGTTCCGCGCCGTCGACTACGAACGATGGACCGACGTGATCCCCGGCGTCCGCGCACGCTACTGGAACGCCGGCCATTTGCTCGGCTCCGCGTCGATCGAGCTGGAAATCGCCGAGCAAGGCGCGGCGCGGCCGCTGCGCGTGCTCGTCTCCGGCGACGTCGGGCCGGAGGCCAAGCTGCTCCAGCCCGATCCCGAAGCGCCGAGCGATTTCGACTACGTCATCTCGGAATCGACCTATGGCGACCGCGCGCGCGAGGCCACGACACCTGCGCTTCGCCGCAAGCACCTCGCGGCCGAGGTGCGCGATGCCGCGGCGGCCGGCGGCGCGCTGCTGCTGCCGGCCTTCGCGGTCGAGCGCACCCAGGAGCTGATCGTCGATCTCGTCGACCTGATGGAGCACCGCGAGATTCCGACGGCGCCGATTTTCCTCGATTCACCGCTCGCGATCCGCGCGACCGAAGTGTTCCGCCGCCATTCCGAGAGCCTCGATCCGTCGGTCGACGCCACGCGCCTGCTCAACTCGCCGCATCTGAAATTCACCGAGACCGCGGACGAGAGCAAGGCGATCATGCGTCTGTCCGGATTTCACATCATCATCGCTGCGAGCGGCATGTGCGATGCGGGCCGGATCCGCCATCATCTGAAGCGCTGGCTGTGGAACGAGCGCGCGACCGTGCTTCTGGCCGGCTTCCAGGCCAACGGCACGCTCGGCCGCTTCCTTCAGAACGGGGCCAAGGCCGTCCGCATCCAGGGCGACGAGATCAAGGTCGCCGCCCGCATCCGCATGATCGACGAATATTCGGGTCATGCCGACGGCGCCGGCATGGCCAGCTGGATCGCGGCGCGTCGTCCCATCGCGCGCGGGCTGTTCCTGGTCCACGGCGAGGAAGCGGCGGTTGCGGGCCTGGCCGAGCGCGTCGCCGAGCGCATCATTCCCGCGGCCAGGATCTACCAGCCGATGCTGGACGACACTTTCGAGCTCGCGGCACCCGAACCGCGCGTGCTCGACGCCGATCATCGCCGGCGACTGTCGCCGGAGGCCGTGACGCGTCTCGACTGGCACAACGAGATGTCCGAGCTGATGCTCGACATCAACGATCGCGTCGCAGCCGCCGCCGACGACCGCGCCCGCGGCGTCATCATCCGAAGGCTGCGGCGGGCGCTGCAGGAAACGGCGTAGCGCTCGCGGAAACAATAATCCGGATTGCGCCTAGCTTCATCCAGGCTACGGCGCTTTGACGGCCCTCTGGGTGCTGATATTCTCCGGCGGAACGGGCTCGACGAGCCATGCCGCCAATCGATCAACCAGCGCTGCCGAGAGAATGCGGATGAGACGCGTGATGCTCCTGACGATCGGCCTCATGTCTGTCGTCGCCTGGCCGCACGACAGCGCCAGAGGCCAAACTTCGGCCGCGCCGCCGGTTTCGCTTGCTCGGCCCGATGCAGCGCCGCCACGCCCGGGTGCCACCAAGCCCCCCCGGGTAACGACGAACGGAACTCCAGCAGCGACGTCCAGCAGGGAGCCTTCCGTGATTGGCCGGCCTCAACCGAATCCAGCCGCCGACTACGATGGCTTCAGCGTCGGCACCGTCGATGACGTTGGCACTCCGAGCCGCGTGACGCCGGCCGTGCGTTCACGCGCAGCAAGGGACGCCAGGTCCAATCCGGATGGTCTCGATCAAGAAGATGAGGCGTTGAAGCGAAAGCTGATGATCTGCCAGAGCTGCAAATAGCAGAGCAATCGGATATGACTTGTGGCGGCGGCCTGCGCGCACGCCTCGTCCTTCGGGACGGCGCTGACGCGCCTCCTCAGAATGAGGCTAGTCAGCATCAGTGCTCGTTGAAATGGCTGCCGCGCACTCCGCCCTCATCCTGAGGAGCCCGCCCATAGCGGGCGTCTCGAAGGATGGCCGCCGGGGAAACTCCCAAATGCGATAGCCCTGCTGCAAAGAGGGATGTAAGCACAGCTTCAGATGCCGCGCCCATCCCGCTCGAATTCGTCCTTGCGAATCTTCAGGTTTTCGCGCCGCTGCTCCTATCCTTGAGGGCGGCCAGCAACTCTTTTCCGAGCGCTCCGGCAGAGGCGGGGTTCTGGCCCGTGATGAGCCGGCCATCGACGACGACGTGAGGTTGCCAATTGGCCGCGGACGAGTACTCGGCACCCTCTGCCCTCAACGCATCCTCGAGCTCGTAAGGTACGTCATCGCGCGCATAGTCGTACTCTTCCTTCTTCGAAAAGGATGTCAGCTTCTTGCCGCGCACGAACGGGACGCCATCGCCGAGGTCGACGCCAAGCAGCGCGCACGGCCCGTGACAGACAGCGGCGACGAGCTTGCCGGTGCTCCAGGCTCGCACAACGGCACTTTGGACCGCCGCATTGCGCTGGATGTCCACCATGGGACCAAGACCGCCGGGTATCAGGATGGCGTCGTAGTCGGCGGCATCCACCTCGGATAATTTACGGCTGTGATTCAGGCGGCGAAAGGCTTTGCTGGCGAGGAAATCCTTCTGAGCAGGATCTTTCTCGTCATATGCATCGTAAGGCGTCCACCCCCCGGCCGGCGACGCGAACTCCACCGCGATCCCAGCCTTGTCGAGCACCTCGAAAGGATGGGCAACCTCGGCGAAAAAGAAGCCGGTCTTGCGACTATGCGGTCCGATCACGGCTGCGTTGGTGACAATGAAGAGGACGTGTTGGGTCATGGTTTTCTCCTTTCGATAATGCTATCTGGGATCGCCTTGCCGCGGTGCGGAGACCGCCTCAATTCGGACAGGGCTGTCCGGCCGCGCCCCACATCGCCATGTCCTTGACGTGATCCTCGAAGGTGCCGGGCGGCGTTGAGCGGCCGGCTCCGGGCGCCCAGCCGCGCGGGATGAAGCCGCTCAGCGAGGCATCGTGCCGCAAATGCCCGACGAGACCAGCGGCGTCGCGACCGCCGTTGCGCTTGGGATCTTTCATCTGCGCGCAGATCTCGGCGCCGCTCTTGCCGAACCAGATGAAAGCCACCGGGGCGAGCTGCCAATCGATGCCGGCGCGCGGCGGCGACGGCGCCGGCTCGTTCGCCTGGGTCGAGGTCATGTGGCAGGTCGAGCACGGGATCGCTTCCGCTCCGATGCGGCTCTCGCCGCCATGGATGTTCATGCCATGCGGGCGAGGCTTGGTTTCGCCGGCCGGCGTCCAGATCGGTATCGCCTTGGCATCGACATGGCAGTTGGCACACCGTGGATGGGTCACGACGGCTTCGATCCGCTTCCACGCCTCCAGCCCCTCGGCGCGGCTGACGCTACCGGGCGGCAGCAGGTCCTTGGCGGCCTCGTCCTTCGCGGCGACGATCCCGGTCAGGGCGGCGACGGCCGACGCTGCCAAGACCAACGCGATCAGAGATCTCTGCATGGCGTGTCTCACACGAAATCGATGAACTTGTTGAAGGGCATTTCGCGGATGCGCTTTCCGGTCGCCGCGAAGATCGCATTGGCAAGCGCAGGCGCGGCGGGTGGCACCGGCGGCTCTCCGAGGCCCCTCACCTTCGGATCGTTCTCGAGCCCGCGAACTTCGATGACCGGGCATTGGTGGATCCGCATCGCCTCATGGTGATTGTAATTGGTCTGCTGCGCCGCGCCTTTTGAGTAGGTGATTTCGCAATTGATCGCGTGGCCTAGGCCCCAGACGACGCCGCCCTGGACCTGGTTCTCGAAATTGACGGGATCGATCACCTTGCCGACGTCGACCGCGACCCAGACCTTGTCGATCCGGACGCCACGGTCCGTCGCCGTCACCTCGACGACCTCGGCAACCGGTGTCCCGAACGACTCGACGAAGGCGACGCCGCGGCCCCTGCCGTTGCCGAGCGGCCCCTTCCAGGTCGACATCTCCGCGACCGTCTCCAGCAGCTTGCGATAATGCGGCACATTGCACATCGCGATGCGCGCCTTCATGGGATCGAGGCCGGCTGCGTGGATCAATTCGTCAATGAAGCTTTCGGTGAAGAAGCCGGCCGTGGACGCTCCCACGGAGCGCCAGGTGGTGCACGGCGACAGCCCTTGCGCCTCGTAGCTGATGGCGCGGAAGTTGGGGATGTCGTAATAGACGTTCCACGTGCCGGCGGCCAATTGAGGATCGGGATCCTTCGAGGGTGCACCCATGCGCTCGAGCAGTCCCTTGAACGGCGCCGTCGATGCCAATTGCAGGTCGGTCGCAACGATCTTGCCGTTGGCGACGCTTCCCCTGTGACGCGCGATCGCAATCTGCCGCGGAATATCCTGAAGGAAATCCTCCTCGCGCGAGAAGACGAGCTTGATCGGCGTCCCGCGCATCTGATTGGCGATCTCGGCGAGCACGCGGACGTTCTCGAATTCGAGACGATGGCCGAAGCTTCCGCCGGTCCATTGATTGTGGAAGGTGACCTGCTCCGGCTTGAGGCCGATAGCGTTCGCCGCGATGGCTTGCACCGCCTGCGGGCTCTGATGGCCAACCCAGATTTCCATGCCCTTGTCGGTGACGAGACCGATCCCGTTCAGCGGCTCGAGCGGCTGATGCGCCACGTAAGGGGCGCGATATTCGGCTTCGACGAGCTTGCCCGTCTTCAGGCCGGCTCCGACGTCGCCGATCGTCCGCCACTCCTTGCCGAGGAATTCGGGCTTGAACGATGATTCCAGCACTTTCCAATGATCGGCCTGCTCGGCGGGATAGGCCGAAGGCGCCCACTCGCAAGCGATGGCGTCGACGGCTTTCATCGCGTACCAGCTGTTGGTGGCGATCACCGCAACGCCGTTCTTGATCTCGAGGATCTTCTTCACGCCCGGCATCGCGCGCGCCTTGCTGGCGTCGTAGGATTTCAGCGGCTGTCCCTTGCCGGGGTTCAGTTTGACGGAGGCGTAGAGCATGCCCTCCATCTTCAGGTCGATGCCGAATTGCAGTTCGCCCATCACTTTGGCGCGCACGTCGAGGCGCGTCATCGGCTTGCCCAGCATGCGCCATGTCGAGGGATCGCGCGGCTGCGCATCGAGCACCGGCGGAATTCTTGCGGCCTCGGCCGCCAGTGAGACGTACGGAATTTTGCTTCCGTCAGGCAGGATCACGTGGCCGGATTGCGTGCGGATGTCGGCGACGGCGACGCCCGAACGTTTGGCCGCAGCTGCCTTCAACGTCTCACGCGCAACTGCCCCTGCCACGCGCAGCTTGTCATAGGTGTCCGGGATCGTGCTCGAGCCGCCCGTCATCTGCAGGCCGGATTTTCGAAGACTTTCCAGCGCAGCAGCGCGTGCCGCTTCGGCCTCAGGACTCTGGTCCGCGGCCAGGAACGGCGCCAGTTCCTCCTTGAATCCGGTGTTGAAGTAAGCGGGACTCGGGCCGGCGAAGCGGACTTCGAACTGGCCGGGGTCGAGGTCCATCTCTTCGGCGATCATGATCGGCTGCACCGAGCCGACGCCCTGGCCGATGTCGGCGTGTTGCGCGATCAGCGTGATCTTGTCGGGGCTGATCTCGACCCATGGATTGAAGGTGACGGAATTCGGGCCGAGTCCGGCGGCCAGCGGATTGCCATCGGCACTCGGCGCGGTCGCTTCGGCCGGACCATAGGCACCGAAAACGATGCCACCGGCGACCGCGGCAGAGCCGAACACGAAAGCCCGACGCGAAAGGGTTTGCATGTCGCCCATCTCACTTCTCCGCCATCTTGTTTGCGGCGGCCGCATGGATCGCCGCACGAATGCGCGGATAGGTGCCGCAGCGGCAGAGATTGCCGGACATCACCTGGTTGATCTGCTCGTCAGTCGGTTTTGGGATCGATGCAAGAAGCGAGATGGCCTGCATGATCTGACCGGTCTGGCAGTAGCCGCATTGCGGCACCTGATGCGCGATCCAGGCCTGCAAGACCGGATTTTGGTCCTTGTTGTGCAGGCCTTCGAGCGTGACGACCGATTTGCCCGCGACCTCGCCGATATGGGCCTGGCAGGACCGCACCGCCTTGCCGTCGATGTGAACGGTGCAGGCCCCGCATTGCGCGACCCCGCAGCCGTATTTGGCGCTGGTGATGCCCAGTTCGTCACGCAGCACCCACAACAGGGGCATCTCGGGCACGACGTCGACCTGGCGCTTGATCCCGTTCACCTTGAGCTCGATCATGCCGATATGTCCTCTCGCCTACCTGGTCGCTGCAACAGCAATGCTCGACGCCCATTGCGCCGTATTTCCGAATCCTGCTGGATCATGCGCAATCCCTGCGGAATGGCTTTCGAGCCAATCGGCTTTCACCTCGACCTGGCCACAGCACAATTCGCGATACTGCCCCGGGGTGAGATTTGCGGCCTTGCGGAATACGCGCGTGAAATTGGCCTGCGAGCCGAAACCGAACTCCAGGGCAATCTCGACCAGCGACAGGTGGTCGCGCGCGAGCTCCTCTCGCGCGGCGTGGACGCGGCGATCGGTGACATAACGGTGCGGTGACAGTCCGGTCGCCTCGCGAAACAGCCGGGAAAAATGATAGGGGCTGAGGCAGGCTTGGGTCGCCAGATCCTCCAACCTGATATCGCTGCCGAGAGACGCCTCGATATAGTCCAGCACGCGCTGCAGGCGTCGCGCGTCGAGCGCCGGCGACTTGTCGGGCGCGCGCCAGCGGTCGATCGTGTAATTGCCCAGGAGATGCGCCGCGAGGGTGACCTGGATCCCCTCCACGAACAGCGCGTCGGTCGGGTGGCGCGGGCGATGGAGCAGATCGCGAAGCGGCGAGCAGATGTGGAAGAGCACCTGGTCCGCCAGGCCGTGAGCATAGGCGATCTCGACCTTGGCCGGATCGATGCCGAAATCCGCAAGCGCGCTGTGGTCAAGCAGTGTCGACGGCAGATAGAGATGAAGACATTCCATCCGGTCCGAAAGCTCGAGATGGCTCTCCTGCGTCCCCACGGGCACGAGATAAGTCATGCCCGGACGCGCAAGACTTTTCTGGATTTCGCCGTTGCCGGCACGGCACACCATGCCCCCGCCCGACAGCAGCATGACGAGCTCGGTGCAGATGGGAACGGGCGTTGCCTGACAGCCTGCCTCGAACTTGCGATGCTCGATGCTCAGCCCCGGCCAATCATTGACCCCCGCGAGCTTCTCGCTGTTCTTGTACTTGTGATCTCCATGCGTCACGAGCGCCATTACGACCTCCGCTTCGTTGCGGCGATTCCCGGCCCCGTATCGCGCGAGCGATCATTCCATCCGGTGGTGAGTTGCAGCCCCGGTCACTGCCACGCCGATCGCGAATTACTCACAAGCTGCGCCAGCGAAGTCCAGAGGCGGCACGGTTAAAAGAGGTAAAAGCCAGCCAAGGCAAAGGCTTGGCGCCAGACGTGTTCGGCTTCGCAAGCTTGATCTCCTCGCACCTCAGCAAGATGCGTGCGTCATCGCGCAGGAATCGGAAATATCGCAATGCGGGCCTGCGCTAGTGAAAGGCGCATCAACGGCAATGTCGCCGTATCGAGGATAGGAGCCTGCTATGAAGCCGCTTACCTCCGCGCTTGCCGCATTGTCGATCGCAACCGCCGTCCCCGCGGCCGCCGCCGACCGAAATGTTTCGATTGTTCTCGTGCACGGCGCCTTCGTCGATGGCTCGGGCTGGAAGGACACCTACGGCATCCTCTCGGAGGCGGGCTATGAGGTGCTCGTCGTTCAGCAGCCGACGATCACGCTTCGCGACGATGTCGCCGAGACCGAGCGCGTGATCGCCAAGGCGCGGCATCCCGTCATTCTGGTCGGGCATTCCTATGGTGGGATGGTCATCACGGAAGCCGGCGACAATCCCAAGGTTCGCAGCCTGGTCTATCTCGCTGCCTTTGCTCCTGACGCCGGAGAGTCCGTCAGCACGCTGGCGGAAGCCCCGGTGCCCGCCGGCGAGCACAAAGCTCCGCTGGTCACCGAGGGCAATTATCTGCTCGTCGACCGCGCAAAATTCCCCACCTCTTTCGCGGCCGATGTCGACCCGGCCACGACCCGCTTCATGGGCGCCGCGCAGCTGCCCTGGGGATTGCAGGCGGTGCAGACCAAGGTCGATCGCGTGGCCTGGAAGACCAAGCCGACCTATTACATGGTGACGAGCGAGGATCACATGATCCCGCCGACCGCACAGCGCACCATGGCCAAGCGTTCGGGCGCGAAGGTGACGGAGATGAAGAGCAGCCACGCGGTCATGCTGTCGCATCCGCGCGAGGTCGCGGAGTTCATCAGAAGCGCAGACACGTCAGCGACGCAGTGAGATCGGCCGCGCCCCCCACGGACATGCCCGTCGCAGACAAGGATTCGCACCATGGCGCTCAAGGATATTCTGCCGGGAAAACTGGGGTTCGGCGCAGCGCCGCTCGGAAACATGTTCCACGACATCCCGGAGCAGGAAGCGCTCGCGACAGTGAACGCAGCCTGGGAGGACGGCATCCGCTATTTCGACACCGCGCCGTTCTACGGCGCAGGGCTTGCCGAGATCCGCATCGGCGCCGCGCTCGCCGGCCGCAAGCGGAGCGACTACGTGCTCAGCACCAAGGTCGGCCGCTTGATCCTGGACGAGATCGAGGATGTTGGTGCCCGCGACCTCGGCGAGAAGGGCGGCGTCTTCAGACACGGACGCCCGAATCGGATCGTGAACGACTATTCCCGGGACGGAACGTTGCGCTCGATCGAGGACAGCCTGAAGCGGCTCGCCACCTCCCACATCGACGTCGTCTTCGTGCACGACGTAGCGCAGGACTTCTACGGCGACGAGTGGCTCTCGGTGTTCGAAAGCGCCCGCAAGGGCGCGTTCAAGGCCCTCGACCAGCTGCGGGACGAGGGCGTGATTAAGGGGTGGGGACTCGGTGTCAACCGGGTCGAGCCGATCGAGCTGCTGCTCGCGCTCGAAGAGCCGCGCCCCGACGGCTTCCTGCTCGCGGGCCGATACACGCTGCTCGACCACGCAAGGGCGCTGCAGCGGGTGATGCCGATGGCCGCCGAGCACGAGCTCGCGATCGTGGTCGGCGGCCCCTACAGTTCCGGCGCGCTCGTCGGCGGCCCGAACTTCGAATATGCGCCGGCGCCTCCCGAAATCCTCAAGAAGGTGGCGCGGATCAAGGCGATCGCAGACCGCTATCGGATCAGCATGAAGGCGGCCGGCCTGCAGTTCGCGCTCGCCAATCCCGTGGTTGCCGCCGTCATTCCCGGTGCGAGCCGCCCAAGCCGCATCGCCGAGGATCGCGCGGCGCTCGAGGAAGCCATCCCGGCGGAGTTCTGGCGCGAGCTGCGCTCCGAGGGGCTGGTCAGCCCCGCAGCTCCGCTTCCCGCCGCCGATTGACCAATCCACCCAATGACCAAGGAGAGCAACATGACAGATGAAACCAACAACCCCACCGGCATGGACCGCCGCGCCCTGCTTCAGACCGCCGGCGCCGCCGTCGTCACCGGCATCATAGCCGGCACGGCCATCGACGCGCGGGCCGCGACACAGGATGGCGAGCGCGACGAGGCGCCGCTCGGGGCGCGGCTCCAGGGCGTCCAGCATTTCGGGCTGACGGTCCAGAACATGGAGCGGGCCTACCAGTTCTACACGGAGGTGCTTGGCGGCACCGAGGTGTTCCGGCACGGCGACTTCCAGGGCGACGGGGTGCAGAACACGCTGTTGGCCGACCAGGAAATCGAGGCGAATGCACGTGGGGTCAATCCGCGAACCATCGGCGTGCCCGACTTGCGAAGCGGGGCACAGCGGCTCGATGTCCGCTTCATCCAGTTCGACAACATGGTGCTGGAGCTGCTGCAATATCGCGAGGCTGATCAGCCCGTCGGCAGCGCCAAGAGCTTCGCCGAACCGCTGGAGCACATGAGTCCTGCTTTCCCGCGCATGATGCACATCTGCTTCTATGTTCGCGACGATGTGGACTTCAACAAGTTCATTGCCGATCTCGAAGCGGAATCGGCGCGCCGCGGCATGACGCAGGTGAGAGCGAACCGCACCATCCGTCTCATGACGGAAGCGGATCGCAAGGCCGCGCCCCGCAGCACCAACACGAACCGGGTGACCGCCGAACCTTCGAACGGTTGGGAGCTGATCTACTGCAAGGGGCCCGAAGGCGAACAGCTCGAGTTCGTCAAGGCGCTCGGCCCCGTCAAGAAGCGCTTCAGCGAGGCCTTGGCGAAGCGGCAGCAAAAGATCGTGCGCTAATTCCTTGGACGCGGCAGGCGACCGGTCAGCGCCCCTGACCCGGCCGCCCGCGGCTTACTTACCTGCAGAGGACCTCGTCATGCAAACTGTCCGATTTTTCTTGCTAACCGCCTTGTTGCTCGTCACGACGACACTTTCCGCCGCAGTGCAGGAAGCGCCAGGCGTTCGCTATCAACAGGTTCAGGAAGGCGCATATTCCGTCGTGGCGCAGGTGCGAGCCAAGCCTGGAAAGGAGGATCTGCTGCGCGCGGCCACCCTGCCGCTGATCGAGCTGGTCCGTGGCGATCCCAAAAACCTGGTATATTTCCTTCAGGAAGATCGCACCAAGCCGGGTCATTTCATCTTCTACGAGATTTTCGCCACCCGAGCCGATTTCGACGCGCACAACGCGATGCCATACGTAAAGGACTGGTTCGCCAGGCTGCCAGAACTCGCCGACGGCGGCGTCGAGGTCATGCACATGGCCGTTCTTGGCAAGCCCAAAAATTAGCTGAAGGCTGCGCAAGCGAGCACGCCGCAGCACGCGAGCGAATTTGTCGCAGCCCTGTTTCGGACAAAGCCGCGCAATCGGGCGAATTCCGAACGGCTCTCTTTAACTATTGTGCAGTGCATGATAATTCTGGCGATCTGATTGATCGACTGGAATGAGCAATGCGGGCTGCCACGGAGACACGCCAACGGGGCACGGACCGACGGGAGCTCACTTACTGCTTCGGCCCCTTTCGGCTGATTCCGCGCCGCCAGTTGCTGCTTCTCGACGGGCGTCCGGTCAAGCTGGGCGGACGCGCATTCGAACTCTTGCATGTGCTGGTACAGCGCTGCGGCGAGCTGGTCAGCAAGACCGAACTGATGGCGGCGGCCTGGCCGGGCACCTTCGTCCACGACAGCAATCTCAAGGTCAACATGTGGAGCTTGCGGCGTTCGCTGGGAGACACCCAGATCGAGCCCCTCTACATCGCGACCGTGGCGCGCCGTGGATACAAGTTCATCGCGCAGGTGCAGATCAGCATCGGCGAGATCGACGACGATCTTGCGCTCGCCGAACCGCTCCCCTCGTCCAGTCCGCCATTGCTGCGCGGCATCGTTGGTCGTGAAGCGGAAATCGACGAAATTACCGGTCTGTTGACCGGCAACAGGCACGTGACCCTGGCGGGCGCCGGAGGAATCGGCAAGACGACGGTTGCCTTGGCTGTAGCCCAGGCGTTTGCGCCACAGTGCCGCGACGGCGTGTGCTTCGTCGATCTCGCAACGATCTCCGACCCGACGCTGTTCGGCGCCGCACTGGTGACGGCATTGGGCATCAGGGGCAATCCGGACAACAGCCTGGCTGCGGCCATCGACTATCTGAAACCGCGGCAGATGCTGGTCATTCTGGACAATTGCGAGCACGTCCTGCCAGCCGCAACGATCTTCGCCGGCAGGTTCATGGCGGAGGCATCGCCGTCCAAGCTGCTTGCGACGAGCCGCGAACCGCTCGGCACCGCCACCGAGCACGTCGTCCGGCTCGGCTCCCTGGTCTCACCCAAACCCGGCCACGCCCTGACCCCAGATCAAGCCGTCAGGTTTCCGGCAGTGCAATTGTTCGTCAGCCGCGCCGCCGAATGGGCGGACTACCAATTCGTCGATGATGATTGCGAGGCCGTTGCCACAATCTGCCACTCGCTCGACGGCCTCCCGCTGGCCATCGAATTGGCGGCAGCCCAGATCGGCAGGTTCAATCCTCACCAATTGGTGGAGTTGCTCGACCAGAATTTGGGTTTTCGTGCCCCCGCCGCCGATGGCGCGCCGCCGCGTCATGAAACGCTGATGGCGACGATCGACTGGAGCTTCAGACTGCTGTCGCAGCGGGAAGCCAGACTGTTCGGCCTGCTCTCGGTGTTCAGCGACGCATTCGAGGTCGAGGACGCGGTCTTCGTCGCCGAAGCGGCAGGGCTCACGCCGGTCGACGTCGTCACCGGCCTCGGCAGTCTCGTTGCCAAATCGCTCCTGAGCGCGCAGGCACATGGCGCGAGCCTGCGCTATCGCCTGCTCGACAGCACATGCCGCTATGCGAGCGAGCGGCGCCGGGCCGATCCTGCCTGCGACCAGGCGCTGCGCCGTCATGCGCAACGTGTCCTCACGCTGTTCGAGCAGTCCGAGGAGGAGTGGAACTGGCGCGAGCCGGCCGATTGGACCCAGCGTTACCTTGGCCGCATCGCCGACTTGCGCGCCGCTCTTTCATGGGCGTTCGGCGAGCACGGCGATGCCGTACTCGGGATCAGGCTCACGGTTGCGGCGATCACCTTGTGGTCGGAGACGTCGATCCTGTCGGAAGCGCAGGCGCGGTATGCGGACGCGCTCGCATTGGCCAAGACCGTCCCGTGCGACGATCTGTCGAAGACAAAACTCGCCTGCGCCCTTGGGTGGAGCCTCTTCTACGCCCGCAAGATGTCGAATGAGAACGAGATTGCCTGGCTCGATGCCATCCTCTTTGCAAAGCGGGCCGGCAACATCGAATATCAGCAGCGGGCGCTGGTCGGGTTCGGCTTCTACCTGCTGCAGATCGGCCAGGTCGAGCGCGCCATATCTTATCTTGAAGAGGCCACCGAGCTCGCCGACCGCGATCGCGATCTGACGGCGACGTCCGAAGCCGATCGCGCGCTGGCCTGGGCTCGCGCTTTTGCCGGCGAATTGAGCAGGAGCCGCCCTGTTCTCGACCGTCTTGCAGCGACCTACTCGCTGGCCGAAGGGCGTTCGCGCAAGGACGCGAACGAAGTCTATCGGTTCATCACCGTCCGCTTCAATCTGCCCTTCGTCGCGTGGATGCAAGGGCAAGCGGACTACGCGGCGAGACTCGCCAAGGACGCCATCGATGCCGCGGACCGCAGCGGCCATTGGGTGTCACAGTCGAACGCATTTGGGCTCGCCGCCCTTCCCGTTGCGCTCGAAACCGGCAATCTTGACGCGCTCGCGAGCTACACTGAGCGATTGCGTCGCAACCTTGAACGCGAGCGCATCTCACGCTGGGTTCCGGTCGAGCGCTATTTCTCCGCATGCCTTCGCGACCTGCGGGGCGATCCACGCGCGGTGGAGGATATTCGAGCCGCGATCGACGAACTGACAGAATGCCGGTTCTTGATGCGGATCGGCAGCTATCTCGCGGTCCTCGCCCGCGCCTATCTGAGGCAAGGGCGGATCGCGGAGGCGCAAGAAGCCATCACGCGGGCGATCGAGCATCAGGAACGCCAAGGCGAGCGCTGGTGCCGTCCGGAGCTCCAGAGAGTTGACGCCGCGATCCTTCTCCACACCGGCGAGCCGCTGCGCGCCGAAAAGCGGTTTCAGCAAGCGCTCGCGGAAGCGCGCAGGATAGGCGCGCTGACGTTCCAATTGCGGATCGCGACCGATCTCGCGGCACATTGGATCGCCACCTACCGCAGATCCAAGGCTGTCCGGCTGCTCTCGCCGATCTATCACGAGTTCACCGAGGGGTTCGGGACACCGGATCTGCTTGCGGCCCAGCGCCTGCTGCAGCCGACCGCGAGCGGCTGCAGCGACCATCGCAGGATGGAGCCGGTGCACGCTCGCGACGCATAGCTGGCCTACCGCCGCGCTCGCCGCCCGCGCTTTACGCTTCCGGAAATTCCTGATCCTCTCCTCCCAACAAGCCGGATCAACCGGCCTTGCCAGGGAGAGAGAGACGCCATGAAGCTCGGCACCGCCATTGCGGAAATCATGAGGCGCGAGGGGATCGAGATCCTCTGCGGCTATCCGGTCAATCATCTGATCGAGCACGCGGCCAAGGCCGAGATCCGGCCGGTGATGGTGCGGCAGGAGCGCGTCGGCATCCACATGGCGGACGCCATCTCGCGGGTGACGTCGGGGCGCAGCATCGGCGCCTTCTGCATGCAGCACGGGCCGGGCGCGGAGAATGCGATGGGCGGCGTGGCGCAGTGCTTCGGCGAATCCGTTCCCGTGCTGGTGCTGCCGATGGGCTATCAGCGCAGGCTGGCGCATATCGAGCCGAACTTCAATTCCAGCGAGACGATGAAGCCGTTCGCGAAATCGTCCGAGCCGATTATCCTCGCGAGCGAAGTCGTCAACATCTTCCGCCGCGCCTTCACCAAGCTGAAGAACGGCCGCGGCGGGCCCGTCATCGTCGAGATCCCCTCGGACATGTGGAACGAGGAGGTGTCGGAGCCACTGAACTATACGCCGGTGTTGCGCACCCGCTACGGCGCCGACCCCGTTCACGTCAAGGAAGCCGCCAGCCTGCTGGTGAACGCAAAACGGCCGGTGATCTATGCCGGCCAGGGCGTGCATTACGCGCAGGCCTGGCCGCAGCTGAAACGGCTCGCCGAGCGATTGGCGATCCCCGTCACCACCAGCTTGGGTGGCAAATCATCGTTTCCGGAGACGCATCCGCTGTCGCTCGGCTCCGGCGGCCTTGCAGTGCCGCGCGCGGTGCCGAAATTTCTGGCCGAGGCCGACGTCATTTTCGGCATCGGCTGCTCCTTCACCGAGACCAATTTCGGCATCGCGATGCCGAAGGGAAAGACCATCATTCATTCGACGCTCGATCCCAATCATCTCAACAAGGACGTCGAAGCGAAGATCGGCCTGGTCGGCGATGCCGGCCTCGTGCTCGACGCGCTGCTGGAGGAGATCGGCAAGACCGTCACCGCGGATCGCGATGCATCCGCCGTCGCGGCCGAGATCGCAGCCTCGCACAAGGAATGGCTGGCGAAATGGATGCCGAAGCTGACCAGCAATGACGCGCCGCTCAGCCCCTATCGCGTGCTGTGGGATCTCCAGCACACCGTGGACATCGCGAATACGATCATCACCCACGATGCCGGCAGCCCGCGCGACCAGCTCTCGCCGTTCTGGCGATCGGTCGAGCCCCTCACCTATCTCGGCTGGGGCAAAACCACGCAGCTTGGTTACGGCCTCGGTCTTGCGATGGGCGCCAAGCTGGCAAAGCCCGACAAGCTCTGCATCAACGTCTGGGGCGATGCTGCGATCGGCTTCACCGGCATGGATTTCGAGACCGCGGTGCGCGAGCGCATCCCGATCATGTCGATCCTGCTCAACAATTTCTCGATGGCGATCGAGCTGAAGGTGATGCCGATCTCGACCGAAAAATATCGCTCGACCGACATTTCCGGCGACTACGCCGCGATGGCCCGCGCCTTCGGCGGCTACGGAGAGCGGGTGACGCGGCCGGAGGACATCGTGCCCGCGATCAAGCGCGGCATCGCGAAGACGAGGGAAGGCGTGCCGGTGCTGCTGGAGTTCATCACAGCCAAGGAGACCGAGGTGTCGCGGCCCGGCACGTGAGCGGAGCCGGTGCGGGCACGGCTGCGAGCCGCTGGCTCCGGCCGCAGAAGTTGTGATAATCCGGCCCGGTGCCGCGCACGCCGCGGCATCAAGCTGGACCGGGAATGACGACCGTTTTGCAGGAAATCGAGGAACTCGAGCGCCGATTGCGGTCGGCCACCGCCGAGATTGCGCAGCTGCGGGCCGAGCTTGCGACGGCTCGGGATCGCCAGAGCGCCAGCGCCGAGATCCTGCGTACCATCGCGGCCTCGCCGTCCGATGCGCGGCCGGTCTTTACGGCGGTCGCCGCCAGCGCAAAGCGCCTGCTCGGCGGCTTCTCCGCCACCGTGCTTCAGTTCATCGGCGACGAGCTTCACCTCGTGGCGTTCACGCCGACCAATCCGGAGGCGGACGCGGGGCTCAAGGCGTCGTTCCCGCGCAAGATCGCGGACTTCCCGACTTTTGGCCTCGTGCGGGAGGGCCAGACGATCCAGTTTCCCGACAGCGAGGCGGCCGACGTCCCTGAACTGAACCGGGAGCTGGCGCGGCTGCGCGGCTTCCGCAGTGTGCTATTCATGCCGCTGATGAACCGGGGCGCGCCGGTCGGCATGATCAGCGTCACCCGCGCCGAGCCAGGATCATTCGCGCCCGACCTCGTCCAGCTGCTGCAGACCTTCGCCGACCAGGCCGTGATCGCGATTGAGAACGCGCGCCTGTTCAACGAGACGAAGGAGGCGCTGGAACGCCAGACCGCGACGGCCGATATCCTGAAGGTGATGGCGGCCTCCCCGTCCGACGTGCAGCCGGTATTCGAGGCCATCGCCACCAACGCCAACCGGCTGATCGGCGGCTTCTCCACCGCGGTGCTGCGTTATGTCGACGGCGCCGTGCACCTTGCGGCATTCACCCCGACGGATCCCGCGGGCGACCGCGTGCTCCAGGCCTCGTTCCCGGTGCCGTTCGCACAATTCCCGCCCTATCAGCTCGTGGCCAATGGTACCGCGGCGCAATTGCCCGACACCGAGGTCGAGCCGGCCGCGCGCGACATCGCGCGGGCCCGCGGCTATCGCAGCATGCTGTTCGCGCCTCTGATGAGCGAAGGCGAAGCCATCGGCATCATCATCGCGACGCGACGCGCGACCGGCAACTTCGCCGAGCATCATGTGCGCCTGCTGCAGACCTTCGCCGACCAGGCCGTGATCGCGATCAAGAATGTCAGCCTGTTCAACGCGACCAAGGAAGCACTGGAACGTCAGACTGCGACTGCCGACATTCTCAAGGTGATCGCGGCTTCACCGTCCGATGTCACGCCGGTGTTCCAGGCCATTTCCGACAGCGCCAAGGCGCTGATCGGAGCGCACTCCTCCACCGTCACCCGCGTCGTCGACGGCATGCTGCATCTGGCCGCCTTCACGACCGACAATGAGGCCGGCAATGCGGATCTGCTGAACTCATTTCCGACGCCGCTGTCCTCATCGGGCATTCACAGCCGGGTGGCGAGCAGCGGCGAGTATGCCTTCCGCAGCGACATGCAGAACGAGCCTGATCTTACCGAGGCCATGAAGGAGCTGGCGCGAACACGCGGTTATCGCAGCATCCTCGTGGTGCCGATGCTGCGCGATGGCCTTGCGATCGGCACCATCGCCGTCACGCGGCGGGAGCCCGGTTATTTTCCGGACAAAGCCATCAACCTGCTCAAGACCTTTGCCGACCAGGCCGTGATCGCGGTCGAGAACACGCGCCTGTTCAACGAGGTTCAGGACCGCACCAGCGAGCTCGCCAGATCGCTCGATGATCTCCGCGCCGCGCAGGACCGCCTGATCCAGACCGAGAAGCTGGCGTCACTGGGCCAGCTCACGGCCGGCATCGCGCACGAGATCAAGAACCCGCTCAACTTCGTCAACAATTTCGCCTCGCTGTCTGCCGAGCTGACCGAGGAGCTGAACGGGGTGCTCGCGCCAGTCCCGCTCCCCGAGAACGTCCGCGGCGAGGTCGACGAGCTGACGGGGCTTCTGCAGGACAACCTCGGCAAGATCGTGCAGCACGGCCGCCGCGCCGATTCCATCGTCAAGAACATGCTGCTGCATTCGCGCGAAGGCGGCGGCGAGCATGGGCTGAGCGACATCAATGCATTGGTCGAGGAGAGCCTGAATCTCGCCTATCACGGCGCACGCGCCGAGAAGCCCGGATTCCACGTGACGCTGAAGCGCGCGCTCGATCCAGCGGCCGGACAGGCCGAAGTGTTTCCGCAGGAAATCACCCGCGTGCTCCTGAACCTGATCTCGAACGGCTTCCACGCGGTCATCAGGCGCAAGGCCGACGGTGCCGCCGGTTACGAGCCGATTGTGACCGCCGCGACGCGCGATCGCGGCGATGACGTCGAGATCACGATCCGCGACAACGGCACCGGCATTGCCGACGATGTGAAGGAGAAAATGTTCAATCCGTTCTTCACCACCAAGCCAGCCGGCGAAGGCACCGGCCTCGGGCTGTCGATGACCCACGACATCGTCGTGAAGCAGCACGGCGGCACGATCGACGTCGCGACCGAGCCGGGCAAGTTTACTGAATTCACGATCGTGCTGCCGCGCAAGAGTGGTCTGTCAGGCAATAGCTGAGGTTGAATCGCGCGGTGGGTGCTTTCGGCAAACTGGCGTGGCTCATTCGGCGGCAATTGCTGTCGTTCTCCGGCGTCGGCCTCATGCTCGGTGCCCTGTTCTTCGCAGCCGCGCTGACGCCGACGCTGATCCCGCGGAGCTATCTCACGCAGGGCGCCATCGCCGGCGCCTGCTTCGGGATCGGCTATCTCGCCGGCAACGTCTGGCGCTGGCTGTGGCACTATCTGGAATTGCCCGAGCCGCCGGCGCGCCTGAGATCGACCGCAAACGCGCTGGTGGCGGCCGCCTGCCTGCTCGTCGTCATTGTTTTTCTGTGGCGGGCGGCCGGATGGCAGAACTCGATCCGCACCGTGATGAAGATGGCGCCAGTCGAGACCGCCCATCCGCTCAAGGTCTGCGCCATCGCCGTGATGACGTTCGTCGTGCTGCTGGTGCTGGCGCGGCTGTTCGCGCTTGCCGTGCGCCTCATCGCCGCGCGTGCGAGGCGCGTCATTCCGCGGAGGATCGCGAACGTCATCGGCGTGCTCGCCGCGGGCCTGTTGTTTTGGTCAATCGCCAGCAATGTCCTGATCCGCACGGCGTTCAACGCGCTCGATGTGTCCTTTCGCGAAGTCGACGCCTTGCTCGAGCCCGAGCGGCCGCAGCCGACCGCGCCCGAACGAACGGGAAGTGCCGCCTCGCTGGTGAAGTGGACGCAGCTTGGACGCATGGGGCGCAGATTTATTGCCTCGGGGCCGACCGCAACGGAGATCAGCGCCATTACAGGAAGGCCCGCGCTGGAGCCCGTGCGGGTCTATGTCGGCCTTGGCGGCGCCGAGACGGCGCAAGCGCGCGCCCGGCTTGCGCTCGACGAGCTCAAGCGGCAGCACGGGTTTGAACGCGACACACTCATCGTCGTTACGCCGACCGGAACCGGCTGGATCGACCCTGCCGCGATGGACACCGTCGAATATCTCCACCATGGCGACGTCGCCAGTGTCGCGATGCAGTATTCCTATCTCAACAGTCCGCTGACGCTGCTGTTTCAGCCCAAATCCGGTGCAGAAGCGGCGCGCGCCCTGTTTTCGGAAATTTACGGCTACTGGACGACGCTGCCGAAGAACCGGCGGCCGAAGCTGTACCTGCACGGACTGAGCCTCGGCGCGATGAACTCGGAAAAATCCGCAGAGCTGTTTGAGATGATCGGCGATCCGATTGCGGGGGCACTTTTGAGCGGCGCGCCGTTCGAAAGTCGCATCTGGCGCTCGATCACGGCAAACCGCAATCCGGGCACGCCGGCCTGGCTGCCGGAATTCCGCGACGGCCGCTTCGTGCGCTTCATGAACCAGAATGGACCGTCGGTGCCGGCAGATGCGCCCTGGGGTCCGATGCGCGTCGTCTATCTGCAATATGCGAGCGACGCGATCACCTTCTTCGCCTATCACGACGCCTATCGGCCCCCTGACTGGATGACGGCGCCGCGCGGGCCGGATGTGTCACCGGAGCTGCGATGGTATCCAGTCGTGACGATGCTGCAGCTCGCCCTCGACATGGCGGTCGCGACTAATACGCCGATGGGCTTTGGCCATGTCTATGCGCCCGAACATTACGTCGATGCCTGGGTCGCCGTCACCGATGTCCATGATTGGTCCCCCGACGCGCTGGCGCAGCTCAAGACCCATCTTGCAGCGGCGGCGCGAAAGGCCGCCGAGGGCAATGTCGCAAACGAGCCTTACGCCGATCGAGGCGGCTAGCCTACTCGGCCATCTCCACGGGCTGCTTGGCCGACGGTCCGGCCAGCGGCCGCTCCTCCATCGCGATCAGGCACAGCGCAGCGATCGTCATCAGCGCGGTGGCGGCGCCGAACACGTAGCGGAAGGCGTGCCGCATGTCGTCGGCGGGTATCGCGACGGCGCCCGCGGCGTGATGCTCGCCGGCGAGCGGGACGTCGGTGCCGAGCGCGATGAGCAGGATCGCGGCGAAGGCCGCCACCGTGAACGAGGACATCAGCGAGCGGAAGAAGTTCATCGCGCCGGTGATGGTGCCGACTTGCGGACGCGCCACCGAATTCTGCAGCGAGACCACGCACACCGGAAAAGTCGTGCCGAGTCCCAGCGCGAACGCGGCCATCAGCAGCAGCAGGCCCCAGAGCGGCAAGGTGGTGACCGTGAGAACGAGACCGCACAGCGCGGCCCATGACGTGCCAATGATGGCGACGCGCTTGTAGTGCTTGGCCCGAGCCATGGTGCGGCCGGCGACGGCCGCGCCGACGGTCGAGACCGCCGCGAGCGGGATCAGCGCAAGCCCCGCCTCGCTGGCGGTGAGATGATAGACCTGCTCGTAATAGAGCGGCAGCTGCACGGTCAGGCCGGTGATCGCCCCGAGGCCGCAGCCGCCCGCGGTCAGCGCGAACGGCGCCACCGATCCCGTCAACAAGGGCAGCGGCAAGAACGGCTCGTCGGCCCGCCGGGCGTGCCACACGAAGGTCACCGCGAGCGCGACGGCACCGCCCACCATCGCCAGCACCGTCGGCGAAAGCCAAGCATAGCGCGTCCCGCCCCAGGTCAGCACCAGCATGAAGACCACGGCGGACGCCATCAGCAAGAGGCCGCCGAGCCAGTCGACCTTGCGCTTGCGGTGGAACACCGGGATCTTCTTCATCTTCGGCAGCAGCAATGCGAGTGCTGCGGCCGCAAGCGGCAGGTTGATCCAGAAGATCATCGACCAGTGCAGATGCTCCGCGAACACGCCGCCGATGACCGGGCCGAGGATGCCGCCGACCATCCAGACGCTCGAGAAATAGGCCTGGTACTGCCCGCGCTCGCGCGGGCTCACCACGTCGGAGATCACGGTCTGCACCACCGGCATGATGCCGCCGCCGCCGAGGCCCTGAAGCCCGCGTGCCAGGATCAGCATCGGCATGTTCGGCGCGATCGCGCACAGCACCGAGCCCGCGACGAACAGGCTGAGCGAGATGATGATCATGACGCGGCGGCCGTAGATGTCGCTGAGCGTGCCGAACACCGGCGCAACCGCAGTCGAGGCGAGCAGATAGGCGGTGATCACCCAGGACAGATTGGAGACGTCCTGGAACTGGCGTCCGATGGTCGGCAGCGCCGTCGCCACGATGGTCTGGTCGAGCGCGGCCAGGAACATCGTCAGCATCAGGCTGATGACGATGGTGCGGACCTCGTCGGAGCTCAGCGGCACCGGCGGGGCGATCGAGGGCGCGTCGTCGACGCTGATGACCTCGCTCGGCAGGCGGGACAGCTCTTCGGCAATGTCGTCGGGCAAGGCCTGGATGTCGGCAGAATCGCTCTGCCGGTCGAACTTGTTCATCTCGATCGGGCGTCGTGACGCGGTGCAATACCGCGAAGGATTCGTACTATGCAGCCCAATGTAGAGGGGAAATTTCTTCCCAGGCAGGCACCGCGACGCATGGGTGCATCCCGCCGACGCATCCTCGCGGCTCCGTGATCGACAGGCGGAGCGGCGCCGTATGAGGTACTACTTGGGGCCTGAGCGCCCCCAAGCCCACTAAAGCTCAATGGGGTCCAGCAAGTTGATCAGATGCGGTTTGCCGGGATCAACGATGACCACTTTCTTGCCGAACTTGGGATTGCTCCGGAACAGAGCGCCGAGGCTGTGCTTTTCCGGCGACCAATTTTCTCGAACCGGCTTCTTGGTTGCCGGATTCTTCTTCTTGCGCGCCTTTTCCTTCGCCTGCTCCTTTTCCCAGTCGGCTTGGCGCTCGATATCGATCTCGTCAATCGGGTAGGTCAGGTGGATTGTGTATTCGGCGTCGACGCCCCGTGCTTTCAGCAGCATTTCCAGGGTCGCTCGTTCGGGGTTACCGTGCTCGCCATCGCCTGAGAAGACGTAGTGATCGGCAGGCAGACGTTCGAAGAAGATCGTCTCCATATTGTTGTCGCTGCCGTGGTGAGGAACTTTCAGGACGTGGACATGCCGTTTCCAGTTCTCCTTCTTCTTGTCCGCGTCCAAGAGCCCCGCCAGCTCCATTCCTTCCAAAATCTTGTCCCCGCGCGCGTCGCCGGTCAGCAGCATGCTCTTGCCGCCCATTTCAGCCAGAACGACGATGCTGGAGAGATTGGGCACCGACTTGTCGACGAATGCCGCCAGCATTGCTTCCGGGTTTTTCTTCCCCTGCTTTTGCTCCCTCAGCCATTTGTCATGGGCCTCCTGAAGGGCCAGCAATTCCGGCTGCATCGGTCCTGCCACGGTCATCTTGAGACCGCCATCCAACGTCACCGCTTCCGTATCCTCGGTTGCGACGATCAGCTCGCCGTCGAATTTGTGGTTCAGTTTCCATTGCCGACGCGCTGGCGAGCGCCGTTGCAACACTTCGCGATCATCACGCAATTGACGGCCTTGCGAAATGCCGGCGAGAACATCCACCGTCTGATGCACCTCTTCCTCGTCGAATTCTTCGTCGGGCTCAATTGCGTCAAAATCCGGCCTGCGCGCAGTGCCTGCCTCGAATGACGCCGGCCCAAATCCGGACAACAGTTCTTCAGGCGCAGTCGTAAGCAGATCGTCAAAGCTGTTGTGCCACAGGCTGGCGACCTTGAGACGGAGATCGGGACTGTTGCCCAGCTGATCCGCCGTTAGTTCGAGAATGCCCCTGATGTGATCGTCGTCGATATGACTGATCATCACAACGTCTATCGGCAAGGGATCATTCGGCTCCAATTCGCGCGAACGGTGAATCTGCGCGATTCTCGGCGCCAGATGTGGCTTATAGACCTTGGCAGGTCCTCCATCGATCAGCATCAGATGCGGATCGTCAGCTGTTCCGAAATGAAGGATCAGGCAATCGCCCTTGCGGGCACGCAAGACGTCAAGGCTAAAATGCATCGCATTCCTCCTCAGATCGATTGAAGAGCCCGCAACACGTCGAGCATGCCGTGCCCCTGAAAGCTGCGCTCGCGGCCAAGATCCGTCGCGCTCTCGCACAGGATGCGTTTGACCCGACGCGGCTGCCCGATCAGCTCTTCGTATCGGGCGAGCAGCATCGCCGCGGCTCCACTGACCATGGGAGCCGCCATGCTGGTGCCCGATTCCGGAGCCCAATCATCATTCGGAACGGTCGATAGAATTCGCTCACCGGGCGCGACGAGATCCGGCTTCGCGCGGCCATCGCCAGTTGGACCGCGGCTCGAGAAGAAGCTGATTCCGTATGTATGCGGCCAATTCCCGTGGGTCGATCCAACCGTGATGACGCCCTCGGCGTTTCCTGGATCGGTAATACTGAAGGCGGCGTAATTTTCGAACGGACCGTCCTTCGTTTCGAATTTCTGAAAGCCGCGATTACCCGCTGCGGCCACGACCACCACTCCGCTTTCGACCAAACGCTCGCATTCGTTGCAAATCGGCGTCCGCCCACATGCAAAATTGCGCACGTTATGGGGAATTGAGAGGCTGAGATTCGCGCCGTGAATCATGATGTAGTTGTGCCGCTCGTTGACGTAACGGATGTACTGCATGGCAGCGATAACGGCGAACTCGGTCTCCTCCAGGCTCGCACCCAGCACGCGGAAATCGTACAGTCCGATGTCCGGGCACATGCCGCCAGCGTATTTGCCGTCCTTCTGGTCCGCTCCGATGATTCCGGCAACGTGGGTCCCGTGCGAACTGGGCAGCTTTTCAGACTTGTCGTTTGGATCCGGCCTCTTGACCGTGATTAGCCTTTCGACGGTCGCCCAGTTGATGGGGCGCTCCTTCTCGAAGTCTTCGGCAATCTTCTCTAGATTGACGTCCACCTCGGCTCCAGCGAGCCCGGACGTTCGGATCAGCTTTTCGCGGGTTTGAGCATCGACGTCACCCGTCTCACTGCTAACGATCTCGCGAATATTCGTGAAGTCGAAGATTTTCCTGACACGCGACGTCGGCTTCTCGCCGGACGTCATGAACGCGTCGTGATTGTTTTGAATACCGGAATCAAGAACTGCCCAAACGATGTTCTTGCACTGGACGTTGAACAGCGACCTCGCAGCGTCGGCCTTGACCGCTGGCACCGACCGATCGAGCGCGGGAACGGCCGATCGGTTGAGCGATACCTGGAAAATACAAGTTGGTCTCTCTTCCGCCGGCTCGCTCCTGGTATCGACGCCGTCGTTCTGCTGCCGAGCATTCTCGTCCGCTTTGACTACTTCATAAAGTGCGAACATGCCGGAGAGAATCTCGTCAGCATAGTCCCGGTATCGTTCCAATGCCTGCTCAAAGGTCAGTGGCTCCAGTGGTTCGTCCCAACCGACGGGACGTTCCAGCTTGCAAATCCAGTAAATCAATCCGGCGAGCGCGATATACCTTTGGAGCGACGTGGCATTGTCCAATGTGCGTTCGCGCAGCGCGTTGGATCTCTTCGGCCCTTGCTGGAGCAACTTTTTGATCGTCCCCTGATTATCGCCGGCATCCACGCCTTCGATCCTTTCGGCCACCTTCGGCTCGCGCCACCATTGTGTCCGCGGCACCAGGATGCGCAGCACTTGGTCGAAATAGAGCCGCGCACCGACGAGCCCCTGCAAATAGGCGACCTTGGCCTTTGTTGGAGGCCGGCCAGGCGGCGCAGATTCGACCGGCACTTTCAGCGCGCTTGCGATGGTACGGGCCACGCTCACCGCGGTCGCATTCTTGTGCGGCGTAATCAGAACGTCCTGGGCGATGCCCGGATCGAGAGCGTAAGCCGCCCAGACATCGCCGAGCAGCGGCGAGTCCTGCAGCACGCGCCTGTCGTCGCGGGGACCCAGGAGGATATGTTCGACCACTTCGGGCGGAACAGAGAACTGCTTGGGTCTTCCGTCGGCCGAGACCGGCCAAGTCGGCCCGCGGCTCTTGGGTGTGCCGCTTTGCGGTTTTGCACGCCGCTTACGCCCCTTGTCGTCCGCCATTGTCGTCTTCCTCAGACACCAGACTGCGGATAGGGAAAGGCGGGCGGCGGCCCGACCGCCGCGAGATGCTTGCGCAGGGCTGCATCACACACGGCGTAGCCCCAGTTGATCAGTCTTTCCTGCGTCGTCGCGTCCAACCGCTTCAGACGTGTCGGCACTTCCGCAAGTTGCAATGTA
This sequence comes from Bradyrhizobium sp. NBAIM03, assembly GCF_020194055.1. Taxonomy (NCBI): domain Bacteria; kingdom Pseudomonadati; phylum Pseudomonadota; class Alphaproteobacteria; order Hyphomicrobiales; family Nitrobacteraceae; genus Bradyrhizobium; species Bradyrhizobium sp. NBAIM03. Next base: position 294,801 of record NZ_JADYVS010000006.1, read on the forward strand.
CGCTCGAAAGGACACGGCAGAGCATCGGCCAGCCCGTAATTCGCGATGTCGGTGCGGATGCCCCAATAGGCGCCCTTGCGCGTTCCCGATTTGAAGGAGTCGATGACCTGGCGCTTGCGCAGCGAACGCACCTGATTGTCGATCAGATTGAGGATCCGGTAGGAATGCCGCGGCCAGTCCGTCTCCGGCTCCTCCTCAGCCTCGATCTTGCCGCCGGCGTCGCTGACCAGAACGGTCTGGTGGCGCTTCCATGCGGTCTCGAGGCCGAGATTGTCGTAGACGCCGCCATCGCTGAGAACGACGCGCGTTGTAAATGGAGGCCGCTGCAGGTCGAGCCCGGTACCGGGCACGAAATCGCTGTCCTTGAGGCGCAATTCGAAGGGAGAGAGGACCGGAGGAAAAGCGGAGGACGCCGCCACGGCTTGCGCCAGCAGAATTTCTGGATTCTTCACCTCGCCGACGCGGTAGTCGCGCATATAGGGCTTCATGAAGCGCCAGAGCGCGCCTGACTGCACGTTCGTCGCATTGATCACGAAGCGCGGCTCGTCAGGCATATCCTGCAGAGTCTTGCCGCGAAACAGGTGATCGTCATACGCCTCGGCAATCCGGTCGCCGATGCTGCCTGGTAACAGTGCGCCCAGGATGACCGACTCGGCGTCGATTGTGATGCCGGCGAAGGCGCGCAACGGCGCGACGAATTTCGGAATGAAATCGCTGTCGACGCTGTCGGGTGTGAAGCTGAGGCCCGGCCACGCCAGCGCCAACATGCCGGCAGTGATCGACCCGCCGGAAACGCTCGATATGCGCCTGACGTTCTTCAGCAGTCCTGTTTCATATAGGCGCCACAGGACGCCGACATGAAACACCATCGCGCGATATCCTCCGCCGGAAAGGCAGAGCGCAGTGGTTGGTTTCAGCGGCTTGTTCTCGTCGTCGGTCGGTATCGGGTGAACCGGATCGGTAATCATGGGGCCCCCAAAAATCCTAGGGTACCTTCAGCAATTCAAAACAACCTGAATATAGCCATAGCAGAATCTACAACCAGCTTAGCACCTCAACCCCTGAATGTGAAGCGCATCTGCATGCGACCGCTGCGCACAGCTGTTCAAGGTCGCTTCTTCAGACGCGCCCGCTTCGGCAAGGTCGCCGGCCATTGCACGATGTGGTCCTCGAGCTCCTCGTCCGGGACCTCCTCCTCGCTGCCCTCCACGCGGCCGCGCACGGAGACGCCGGCTTCGTGCACGGTGTTGGGGTCACCCGAAACCAGCGGATGCCACCAATAGAGGTCGCGCCCTTCGGCGACGAGCTTGTAGCCGCAGCTCGGCGGCAGCCAGTTCAGGGTGCGGACATTGGCCGGGGTCAGGCGGACGCAGTCCGGAACCTTGTCGGAACGATTCGGATAGTCCTTGCAGGCGCAGCTCGTCCCGTCGAGCAGCTTGCAGCCGATATGGGTGAAGTAGATCTGCCCGGTATCCTCGTCTTCGAGCTTGTTCAGGCAGCAGCGGCCGCAGCCGTCGCACAGGCTTTCCCACTCGCGCTCCGACATCTGTTCCAACGTCTTGGTTTTCCAGAAGAATCCTTCCTGGCCTTGAGATCGTTTGGGAGCTGCGGTCATGCGCCTCAACAACAGTTCGAAAGAGCTACGGCAACGCCATCTAGGGCGCGCGGCGGCAATGGTGCAAGCGAGGCCCCTTTGAGGCCCGTAATGAACCGGGGGTCAATTAGGCCTGTTGTTCAAAATAGCGAGCGTGGCCATTGGTTTATGAGCCCCGCTCGGCTAGAAGGAACAGCAAGTCCCTCGGATGCTGGCCGGGCGCCTTGGGTTTGCCGCAACATACCCGCAAGACGTCTCGATGCCGCCCCGGCCGGGTGCTTGAACGCTTTCGAAGCAAGCCGCAAGGGTTCTAGGTGCGCCAGATCATACCACCGCATTGGAAGCAGAGGATCCGGAATTTCTTCCTGGATCTCGATGCGCGCATCGACTCCTCGCTGTTCTCCTCGGCCAAGGGCATCCGCGAGCTCTACGAGCGCTACTCGACCTTCATGGACCGCTTCTATGTCGGGCGGTGGAAGCGCTGGGTGTTCATCGAGCCATTCTCGGAGGCCGCAACCCTCGGGCTTGGCGGCCTTGTCGTGATGCTCGCCCTCGCCATTCCGGCCTTCCGCGAGACCGCGGACGAGGACTGGCTGAAGAAGTCCGACCTCGCGGTGAGCTTCCTCGACCGCTACGGCAACCCGATCGGCAGCCGCGGCATCAAGCACAACGACTCCATTCCGCTGGAAGACTTTCCGGACGTGCTGATCAAGGCGACGCTGGCGACCGAGGACCGCCGCTTCTACGAGCATTTCGGCATCGACATCGCCGGCACTGCGCGCGCGCTCGTCACCAACGCGCAAGCCGGCGGCGTGCGCCAGGGCGGCTCCTCGATCACCCAGCAGCTCGCCAAGAACCTGTTCCTGAGCAACGAGCGCACCATCGAGCGCAAGGTCAACGAGGCCTTCCTCGCGATCTGGCTGGAATGGCGCCTGACCAAGAACGAGATCCTCAAGCTCTATCTCGACCGCGCCTATATGGGCGGCGGCACCTTCGGCGTCGACGGCGCGGCGCATTTCTACTTCAACAAGTCCGCGCGCGACGTGACGCTGGCGGAAGCGGCGATGCTCGCCGGCCTGTTCAAGGCGCCGACCAAGTACGCCCCGCACATCAACCTGCCCGCCGCCCGCGCGCGCGCCAACGTCGTGCTGGACAACCTCGTCGATGCCGGCTTCATGACCGAGGGCCAGGTGTTCGGCGCCCGCCGCAACCCCGCCTTCGCGGTCGACCGCCGCGACGAGGCCTCGCCGAACTATTATCTCGACTACGCCTTCGACGAGATGCGCAAGCTGGTCGATACCTTCCCGAAGTCCTACACCGAGCGCGTCTTCGTGGTGCGCACCGCGATCGATGCCAACGTGCAGAAGGCGGCCGAAGACGCTGTCGAGAACCAGCTGCGCCAGTTCGGCCGCGACTATCACGCGACGCAGGCCGCGACCGTCGTCGCCGATCTCGACGGCGGCATCCGCGCGATGGTCGGCGGCCGCGACTACGGCGCCAGCCAGTTCAACCGCGCCACCGACGCCTATCGCCAGCCCGGCTCCTCGTTCAAGCCCTACGTCTACACCACCGCGCTGCTGAACGGCTACACGCCCAACTCGATCGTGGTCGACGGCCCGGTCTGCATCGGCAATTGGTGCCCGCAGAATTATGGCCATTCCTATTCCGGCTCGGTGACGCTGACGCAGGCGATCACCCGTTCGATCAACGTCGTGCCGGTGAAGCTGTCGATCGAGATCGGCCGGAAGAACGAGCCCAAGACGCAGAACCCCGCCAAGGTCGGCCGCGCCAAGATCGTCGAGGTCGCGCGCCGCTTCGGCATCAAGGCGCCGCTGCCCGACACGCCGTCGCTGCCGATCGGCTCGGACGAGGTCAACGTGCTCGAGCACGCTGTCGCATACGCGACCTTCCCCAATCGCGGCAAGGCGGTGACGCCGCATGCGGTGCTGGAAGTGCGCACCGGCGCGGGCGACCTGGTCTGGCGCTGGGACCGCGACGGCCCGAAGCCGCGGCAGGCGATCCCCGCTTCCGTCGCCGCCGACATGTCCGGCATGATGAGCCACGTCGTCAGCGAAGGCACCGCACGGCGCGCCGCGCTGGACGGCATTCCGACCGCGGGCAAGACCGGCACGACCAATGCCTATCGCGACGCCTGGTTCGTCGGCTTCACCGGCAATTTCACTTGCGCGGTGTGGTACGGCAACGACGATTACTCGCCGACCAACCGCATGACCGGCGGCTCGCTGCCGGCGCAGACCTGGCACGACATCATGCTCGTGGCGCATCAGGGCGTGGAGGTCCGGGAGATTCCCGGCATCGGCATGGGCCAGAAGCTGCCGCCGCAGCATGTGAGCAACGCGCAGGCCAACGCAGCGCCGAAGGTGCTGGAGACCAAGCCCGGTCCGCCGCCGGTGCTGACCAAGCGCGGCGCGGACATCCTGGTGCGGGTCGAGAAGCTGCTGGATGATGCGGCAAAGGCCGCGAACAAATCGACGGCGAATGACAGCAAGCCGGCCAGGCCGTCCTCGTCGACGAGCGCGCTCGCCTTCCCGCAGAACTATGCGGAAGACAACGCCAACACCTCTGCCCCGCGCAAGAACTGATCGAAAGCAAGTGCGGCTGATCCTGACCACATTGACGGCGCTTCTTCTCGCGACGGTCGTCGGCGTCGGCGCGACGTGGATGACCACGACGCGCGGCACCGAGATCGGCGCGCTGACCATCGGCCCCTGGACCGCACGGCCGCGCACCGGCACCGCCGACGTCGATCCCTATTCGCGCGCCACCATCGTCCGCAACGGCGAGCTGCCGATCGGCACCGGCGACGGTGTCGCCTTCACCGCCACCACCGACGACAGGAAGAAGGCGCTCGACGGCCGCTGCGACGTGGTCGTCTCCGGCGTGACGCCGCCGGCGCGGTTCTGGACGCTGACGCTCTACGACCGCAAGGGCCATCTCGTCGCCAATTCGCTGCAGCGCTACGGCTTCACCAGCCAGGAGATCGTGCGCTCCTCCGACGGCTCGTTCGAGATCCGGATCGCCTCGCGCTCGCGCGCCGGCAATTGGCTGCCGACCGGCGGCATCGAGCGCTACGCCTTAATGCTGCGTCTCTACGACACGCCGGTCGGCGTTGGAACGCGCACCCAGCGCGATGCGCCGATGCCGAGCATCACCACGGTGGGCTGCTCATGATCCGGCTCGTCTTCACCGTCGTCGCCGGCGTGGTGCTGGGCCTCGTGGTCCATCTCGTCAGCGTGCTGGCGCTGCCGCGGATTGCCACACAGGATGCCTATTCGCGGCTGACGCCGATGACCAGGGTGAACGCCGTCACCCAGCTTCCCCTCGCCGATCCCAACAATTCGCCGATGCCGTTCATGGATCCGGCCTTCGCGCTGGCGATCTGTCGTTATGATCTGTCTGGCGGGCCGATCAAGCTCACCGTGCCGGTGAGCCAGGCCTACACCTCGGTGTCGTTCTACACCCGCAACGAGATCGCCTATTACGCCATCAACGACCGCTCCGCGGGCCGCAAGGTGATCGAGCTCGACCTGATGACGGAAGCGCAGCATAGCGAGCTGCCGGAGGACGAAGAGGTCACCGCGGCCGACCGCCTGATCATCGATTCCCCGACCACGACCGGCCTGATCCTGATGAAGGCGCTCGCGCCCGAGCCCGGCTTGATGCAGCAGGCGCAAGGCTCGCTCCAGGCTGCGACCTGCGCCCCGCAGACCGAGCCGCCGGCCAAGGCCGAGGCACCGCGCAGCCGGCGGTGAGCGCGGCCGCCAACAAAGTGCGAAAACAACCCCATGCACAGTAGCGGGGCGTTGAAATCATTACGCTCTTCCGCCGACCGCAACGATACCGCCGGGGACGCGTGCGTACCTTTGACTCGTCGGGCAAAACAGGGGCATACTGGCATCATCGAGAGTTGATCACACCCGCACGGAGCCGTCCGTCGCGGGTGTTGTCTTTGGCGCATCTTTCCGTGTCCATGCGAAACAATCCTGCCGCGTTCGGCTCGGGCACAATCATCGGCACTCTGGGCGGCTTGATTGGTCTCGGCGGTGCAGAATTTCGGCTGCCCCTGCTCATCAGCCTGTTCGGATTTCGCGGCCTCGAGGCCGTGATTCTGAACAAGGCGACGAGCCTGATCGTGGTGGCGAGCGCACTGCCGTTTCGCGCACGCGCCGTTCCGTTCGCGGAGATACATGCCCATTGGCCGATCATCCTGAACCTGCTGGCGGGCAGCCTCGTCGGCGCCTATGCGGGGGCATCCTGGGCGACGCGTCTGGAGTCCGGGACGCTCTACAGGATCATTGCCGTCCTGCTGCTCCTGATCGCCGGCATGCTTCTGTTCGCACATGGCAACGAGGCGGCAACCCCACCGGCGCTGACAGGCGCGAGCCTGATCGTCGGGGGCATAGCAGCGGGCTTTGCGATCGGGATCGTGGCATCGTTGCTCGGCGTTGCCGGAGGGGAATTCCTGATCCCCACCCTCATCCTGTTGTTCGGCGCGGACGTGAAGCTGGCAGGCAGTCTCTCACTCGCGGTGAGCCTGCCGACCATGCTGGTGGGATTTGCGCGCTATAGTCGCGACCAGAGCTTTTCGGTGCTCCGCGCGAATTGGCAGTTCATGCTTGCGATGGCCATCGGGTCCATCACCGGCACATTCATAGGCGGCCTGCTTCTGGGCGTCGTCCCGAATTCGATTCTTCTGCCGGGATTGGCTGTGATCCTGGTCATTTCGGCAGTGAGAATCTGGCGGCATGAGTAGGCTGCCTCAGGGTGACTATGCGGGACCACTCTTGAAACTTGAAGGCCATCTCACGTAAAATGGTCCGCGTGGGGACGATGCAGACTCCCCGTGAGACCCAGGTCCAAGCTCTGCGCAGCACGCAATTCCGTGGAGCTTGCGCATGGACACCGAACGTCACTCCTCTCCCCTCCGAACCATCTCCATCCTCTCGCGCGGCGACATTGTCGCGCGGCGCGAGGCGACGGCGCAGAACAGCCGCTTCGTCCGCGTCTTCGAAGCGCTCGCCGCCGCGGGCATCGACGCCTTCCCAGTGATCTATGACGAGAGCTTTGCGGGCGCGGTCCGCGACCAATTGCTTGCAGCCGACGGCGTGCTGGTCTGGGTCGATCCGATCCACCAGGGCAAGACCCGCGCCGAGCTCGACGCCCTGCTGCGCGACGTCGCGGCGCAAGGGCCATGGGTGAGCGCGCATCCGGACATCATTCTGAAGATGGGCGTCAAGGAGGTGCTCTACCGGACACGGCATCTGGGCTGGGGCGCCGACACGCACCGCTATGACACCGCCATAAGCTTCCGCAGCCAGTTTCCGGCGCGCCTTCGTGCCAGCGGCCCGCGCGTGCTGAAGCAGAACCGCGGCAATGGCGGCCAAGGGGTCTGGAAGGTTGAGGCCCTGCCCGATACCGAAGGCATGGTTCGCGTGCTGCATGCGCAGCGCGGCAGCACGCCGGAGGACATGCCGATCGATGCGCTGCTCGCACGGTGCGAGCGCTATTTCGGTTGGGGCGGCTGCATCATCGACCAGGCGTTTCAACCGCGCCTGCCCGACGGCATGATCCGCTGCTACATGAGCGGCGCCAAAGTCGCAGGCTTCGGACACCAGAAGATCAAGGCGCTGATCCCGCCGCCGCCGGAGGGACCGGAGGCGCCTGAGGCGCAGCCCGGGCCGCGGATCATGCACGGGCCTGATGCTCCGCCATTCCAGGCGCTGCGAGGAGCGATGGAGGACGAATGGACGCCGCAGATGATGGCAACGCTCGGCATCGATGAGTCGTCATTGCCGGTGATCTGGGATGCGGACTTCCTGTACGGGCCGAAAGATGCGGCCGGCGCAGACACCTACGTGCTCTGCGAGATCAACGCGAGCTCGTGCTTTGCGATCCCCGAGGAGGCGCCGGCTGCGATCGCGCGGACGGTGAAGCAACGGCTGATGCGGATCGAGCGCACACGGGCGCGAACTTAGCCTGGTCGCGCTCGTCGGAAATGGCAGCAGCTGTCAGCGACAGTAGGACGCAATCTCGAATTGGTTGCATTGTTGAAGCCAAAACGCTCGAGAGCTATCGATCTGAAGTTATCTTCGATCGGAGGAACGCATGAGCAAAATCACGGGCGGCTGTCACTGCGGTGCAATCCGTTACGAGGTCGAAGGCGAGGCGATCGTGCACGCGCTTTGCCACTGCCGCGATTGCCGGCTACACGCCGGGGCTCCGGTCGTCGGCTGGACGATGTACCCGGACGGCGCGGTCAAGGTGACCAAGGGCGAATCGAAGGTTTACCGCTCCTCGGAACACGGGCGGCGGCACTTTTGCAGCGCGTGCGGAACCGGACTGTTCTACGTCAATGCCAGCATGCTGCCGGGGGTCATCGACATCCAGAGCGCGACCTACGACGATCCCGAGGCCGTGCCTGCCACGATGCAGATCCAGGTCGCCGAGCGCCTGCGCTGGATGGAGCATGCGCATGAATTGCCGACCTTCGAGCGCTATCCGCCGCAGCCGTAGTGGTGGCTAGGCGGAATGACCTTAGGTTGAATCGATTGCCACGGGCTCGGTGCAACCTCTCCCGCTTGCGGGAGAGGTCGACGCGAAGCGCCGGGTGAGGGCTTTCTCCTCTTGGGGATTGTCCCATTGCGGAAGCACCCTCTCCCCAACCCTCTCCCGCGAGCGGGAGAGGGAGCGCACCTCCGTCGTTGCGCGATCAGGGCTCATGTCATCGCACTCTAGCCTCGCGCAGCACTCTCAATCAATTTCCTGCGCGCCGATGAAGCGCATGAACGGCTTCTGACCGTCGGCACCGAACAGCACGACCTCGTAACGCTGCGACTTGCCGCCTTCCATGCCCGGCGATCCGACCGGCATGCCCGGCACGGCTATTCCCTTCGCGTTCGGACGCTCCGCGAGGAGGCGTCGCACGGCCGCAGCCGGCACGTGCCCCTCGACGACATAGCCAGCGACCTCTGCCGTGTGACACGCGACCAGGTTCGAGGGGACGCCGAGACGCGCCCGGATCGGCTCGAGGTCGGGAGTCTCCTCCACCTGGGCGGTAAATCCTGCGTCCCGCAGATGCTGCACCCAGCCGGCGCAGCAGCCGCAGCTCGGATCCCGGTGCACCGTGAGCGCGGCTGCGTCGGATGCTGCCGCGGCGGGCCTTGCAAAAGCTGCCGCGGCCATCAGCCCGACAAGGGACCGGCGGGTCATCAGATATGCGCGTTGCTTCATCTTCGGCTTCATCTTCGGCTTCCTCTTCTGTCACTCCGTCGCCCTGACATATGATCGTGCGTCACGGCTCGCCTCATCCGGCCGGCTCCACGACGCGCAATCTGGCGCCGATCGGCTTGGGCATCTCAGCCGGTTGTTCTCTGTCCTCGCGCGTGGGCGGCAGGCGGACACCCTTCACCAACCCGAAGATCGCCGGGATCACGATCAGCGTCAGCAGCGTCGACGATATCATGCCGCCAATCATCGGCACCGCGATTCGTTGCATGATCTCCGACCCGGTTCCGGTGCTCCACATGATCGGCAGCAGGCCCGCCATGATGGCGACGACCGTCATCATCTTGGGACGGACGCGCTCGACCGCGCCCACCATGATCGCCTCGTGGAGATCCTGCCGGGTGAGGCCCCTGCCCTCGGCGCTGCACGTCGCCTTGATCTCGGCCAGGGCATGCTCGAGATAGATCAGCATCACGACGCCGGTCTCGGCGGCGACGCCGGCAAGCGCGATGAAGCCGACGGCGACGGCGACCGACATGTTGAAGCCGAGCCACCACATCATCCAGATGCCGCCGACCAGCGCGAAGGGCAGCGACAGCATCACGATCAGGGTTTCGGTCATGGCCCTGAAATTCAGGTACAGCAGCAGGAAAATGATCGTCAGCGTCACCGGCACCACGATCTTCAGGCGCGCCGCGGCGCGCTGGAGATATTCGTACTGACCGCTCCAGACCACGTAATATCCTGATGGGAACTGGATGCTGTCAGTCACGGCGCGTTGCGCATCGGCGACGTAGCTGCCGATGTCGCGATCGCGGATGTCGACGTAGACGTAGGTCGCGAGCTGGCCGTTCTCGGTCCGGATCGAGGTCGGCCCCCGCGCCGGCTCGACCTTCGCGACCTCGCCGAGCGGCACCGCGCCGCCTGCGGGCATCGGCACCAGGATATCGCTGGCGATCGCCTTGGGATTGTCGCGCAGGTCGCGCGGATAGCGCATGTTCACCGTGAACCGCTGCCGCCCCTCCACCGTCGTCGTGACGGTCTGGCCGCCGAGCGCCGCCGCGATGGTGTCCTGAACATCCTGGATCAGGATGCCATAGCGGGCGAGCGCCTCGCGATCCGGGACGATCTCGAGATAGTAGCCGCCGATGCCGCGCTCGGCATAGGCCGATGAGGTGCCCGGCACCGTCTTGATCACCCGTTCGACCTGCTTCGCCAGCCGGTCGATCTCGACGAGGTCGGTGCCCATCACCTTGACGCCGACGGGGGTGCGGATGCCGGTGGACAGCATGTCGATGCGCGCCTTGATCGGCATGGTCCAAGCGTTGGAGACGCCCGGAAATTGCAGCGCCTTGTCCATCTCCGCGATCAGGCTGTCGATGGTGACGCCTTCCCGCCAAAGCTCCTTTGGCTTCAGGCTGACCACCGTCTCGAACATCTCGGTCGGGGCCGGATCGGTCGCGGTCGCCGCCCGTCCCGCCTTGCCGTAGACCGATTCGACCTCCGGGAACGACTTGATGATGCGGTCCTGCGTCTGCATCAGCTCGGCCGCCTTGGTCACGGAGATACCGGGCAGCGTCGTCGGCATGTAGAGCAGCGTGCCCTCGTTCAGCGTCGGCATGAACTCGGTGCCGAGCTGCCGCGCCGGCCAGATCGTAACAGCGAGCACGACCAGCGAAGCCAGGATCACCGGCGTCTTGGCGCGCAGCACGCCCTTGATGACCGGGCGGTAGATAAAGATCAGGAAGCGGTTGATGACGTTTTTCCTCTCCGGCACGATCCTGCCGCGGACGAAGATCACCATCAGCGCCGGCACCAGCGTGACGGACAACAGGGCCGCGGCCGCCATCGCGAAGGTCTTCGTGAACGCCAGTGGGCTGAACAGCCGCCCCTCCTGCGATTCCAGCGTGAAGATCGGCATGAACGAGACAGTGATGATGAGCAGGCTGAAGAACAGTGCCGGCCCGACCTCGGATGCCGCGTCGATCAGGATCTGGACGCGCGACTGACCGGGCTCGGCGCGCTCAAGGTGCTTGTGCGCGTTCTCGATCATGACGATCGCGGCATCCACCATGGCGCCGATCGCGATCGCGATGCCGCCGAGGCTCATGATGTTGGATCCCAGGCCCAGCAGCTTCATGGCGCCGAACGCCATCAGCACGCCGACCGGAAGCATCAGGATCGCGACCAGCGCGCTGCGGACATGGAGCAGGAACACGATGCAGACGAGCGCGACGACGAGACTCTCCTCGAACAGCGTGTGCTTGAGCGTGTCGATCGCCGAATAGATCAGGCCCGAGCGGTCGTAGACCGGGACGATCTCGACCGATTTCGGCAGGCTGCTCGCAATCTCCTTGAAACGCTTCCTGACGTTTTCGATGACGTCGAGCGCGTTGACGCCGAAGCGCTGCAGCACGATGCCGCTTGCGACCTCGCCCTCGCCGTTCAGCTCCGCAATGCCGCGCCGCTCGTCGGGTCCGAGCTCGACATTGGCGACGTCCCGCAGCAGCACCGGCGTGCCGTTGCTGGTCTTCAGGACGATGTTGCCGAGATCGTTGATGCTCTTGATGTAGCCCTTGCCGCGAATGACGTATTCGAACTCCGACAGCTCGACCGTGCGGCCGCCGACGTCGGCATTGCTGGCACGGATCGCCTCCCGGATCTTCTGCATGCTGATGCCGCGGTCGCGCATGCGTTGCGGGTCGAGCACCACGTTGTACTGCTTGACGAAGCCGCCGATGCTGGCGACCTCGGCCACGCCTTCGGCCTTGGCGAGCGCGAATTTCAGATTCCAGTCCTGGATCGTGCGCGTGTCGGCGAGGTTCAATTCTTTCGACATCACGGCGTATTGGTAGACCCAGCCGACGCCGGTCGCATCGGGCCCGATGGTCGGGGTGACGCCGACGGGAAGCCGCGACGTGGCGCCGTTCAGGAACTCCATCACGCGCGAGCGCGCCCAATAGATGTCGGTGCCGTCCTCGAAGATCACGTAGACGAACGACACGCCGAAGAAGGAGAAGCCGCGCACCACCTTCGATTTCGGCACGGTCAGCATCGCCGTCGTCAAGGGATAGGTGACCTGGTCCTCGATCACCTGCGGCGCCTGGCCAGGATATTCGGTGTAGACGATGACCTGGGTGTCCGAGAGGTCGGGGATCGCATCCAGCGGCAGATGCAGCAGCGCGTAGAAGCCGGCGGCCGCCGCAAAGCCGGTGCCGAACAGCACCAGCAGCAGGTTGCGCGCCGACCAGGCGATGATGCGGGCGATCATTTGTGCTCTCCCGTCGCATGGCCGGCGTCGGAGGCTTGAGGCGCAGCCTCGGCAAAGCCTTTGAGCGCGGCCTTCAAATTGCTTTCCGCATCGATCAGGAAGTTGGCTGATGTGACCACCGCTTCGCCTTCGGCAAGGCCGTCGCGCACCTCGATAAAGCCGCCGCCGCGCCGGCCGAGCTTCACTTCCCGCGGCTCGAAGCGCCCGTCCCCCTTGTCGACGAGGACGGCCTGCCGCGTGCCGGTGTCGAGCACCGCGCTGTCCTGGATCGTCAGGACAAGCGCGCTATCGGCCGTGTCGACGTCGGCATCGACATACATGTCCGGCAGCAGCAACGCTTCGGGATTGGCGAGCTCGATGCGGACGCGAACCGTCCGGGTTTCGCGGTTCACCTGCGGATAGATCACCGCGATCTTGCCGGTGAAGCTTCGGCCGGGGAAGCTGCGCGCGCGCACCGCGACGGACTGCCCGACCGCGATGTTGCCGAGATCGCGCTCGGCGACGTCGACCAGCGCCCAGACCAGCGAGGTGTCGGCGATGCGGAACAGCACGTCGCCGGGATTGGCGCGCATGCCTTCGATCGCGTTGCGCTCGAGCACGATCCCGTCGCGCGGCGCCGACCAATGGATGGTGACGGGCGCGACACGCGTTCTCTCCATCTCGGCGATCACCCGCTCGGGGACGTCGAGATTGATCAGCCGTTGCCGCGAGCCGCGGCCGTAGATCTCGACCCCGCCGACGGTCTTGGAGGTGATGGTCGCAAGATAGTCGGCCGCCGCGGAGGCGACCGCCGAGCTGTAGATCTCCATCAGCGGCTGGCCCGCCTTGACGCGGGAGCCGGTGGTGACGTCCGCGATCTTCTGCACGAAGCTCTCGGCCCGCATCGCGATCACCGAGACGCGGCGCTCGTCCAATTGGATCGTACCGGGCGCCTTGACCAGGACTTGGACCGATCGCCGCGCCACCGGCTCGGACTTCACGCCGCTGCGCTGGATCTTGCCGGGCGACAGTTTCACCGTGCCGTCATCGGCGTCGTCGCCTTCGTAGACGGGGACATAGTTCATCCCCATCGGGTCCTTCTTCGGCACCGGCGAGGTGTCGGGCAACCCCATCGGATTGCGGTAGTAGAGGATTTTTCGCGATGAAGCCGCCTGCGGTGGCTTCGGCTCTGCCTGGGCGGCCTTGTCGTCATCGTAGACCGGCAGATAGTCCCGCCCGCGGTCGTCCTTCTTTGGCCCGGCGGACCAAAGCGGCGCGCCGCTCGGATCGCGATAGTAGAGCGGAGTCCGGTCCGCTGGCGCCGCAGCCGGGGTCACCTCGGCATGGACCGACCAGCGCCCCTCGTTCGAGAACCAGTACGCGCCAAGGGCGAGGCCACTGCCGAGCGCGAGAGTCGTCAAGAGACGCAACGTCTTCATGGTTGTTTCGCGCGCTCGGAGCGCGCGTCCATGTGAATGGGAAAGAGAAAGTTCGGGCACCGTCCGACGGCGCCCGAAAGCTCACTTGATCGCCTTGACGATGACCTTGCCGGTGACCGTCTCAGGCTCGCCCTGCACCTTCGCCGAGAGCGTGACCTGATAGCGGCCGGCCATCGGCAGGTCCGTCCTGAAGGCGTAGACGCCCGGCTCCTTGGAGGGCAGTGGCGCGACCGCCGATTCCATCTCGGCCATGCCGTCCGGAGCCATGTCGACGCGCGTCTTGAAGATGACGGCATCAAGCACCGGCTTGCCGGTCTGCTTGTTGGTCAAGCGAATGGCGAGCGTGACGTCGTCGCCCTTCTTCATCTCGGGATTGACCGGCTCGAAAGCGTAATCGCCGGCACCCGCCAAGGCGACTGAAGCGGCGAGCGAAAGGGTGGCGGCAACAGCCGCGGTGCTGAACTTGGAAAGCATTGTCCTGTCCTCATGAATTGATCTCGACCGCGACGCTTGAATGCGCACATCCAGTCATCGCCGCGCGGGGCGTGCCCGCGCGCGTCTTGAGAGATCAGATTCGAGGAGGCCGGAAGGGAGGACTGCCGCCGCGCGAGTCGACGACTTGATCGGCAGGAATAGCGGTTTCCGCTGCCGCGACGGCAAGGAATTCGAACGCCAGGGGACGAATGTCCGCCAGTGCGACGGTGCCGCCGACACAGCAGAAGCCCATCCCGCATTGGTAGCCGGTGTCGGAGCCCGTTCCCTTCATGTCGGGACAACAATCGTGCACCGACATATCGTCGTCGCCGCCGACCTGCATGGCCGCCTGCATGTCACCCGATGACATCGCGACGCCGGAAGCGGACACGCCAGCCGGCAGCATCGCCAGGGAGATGGCGATGGCGAATGCCAGGATGGTCCGAACGATCCGCATGAAACGTGCTTTTAACCTTTTGGATACCTTTGGGAACCGCAACGTTGCCTGAGTACCATAGTCTGCGGCCGAATGCATTCTTTGATCAAAGTCAAGCATTCGTGACCGAGGCTCCGAGGCCTGTCAGGCCGACCGCCCGCATCCTGCCTCGCCTATCGCGACTTCGATACCAGCTCGCCGGACCGCGCCGTCCGCGACCATAGCAAGGCGAGCGGGCCGAGCGCGATCCCGGCCGCGAGCACGATGAAGGCCAGCAGCCAGCCCTCTGCACTCTGCGGGCCGCCAGCGGCATCGAGGGCAACCCCGGTTCCCCAGGCTCCGATCGCCGATAGGCCGAACCCGACCGTCGAATGCAGGGCCAGAGTCGCCCCGCGATGCTCCGAGACAGCCGCGGCCGACATCCCGGCTGTCAATGCACCGGAATCCGCCGGCACTGTCAGGCCATAGATCATCAGCAGCAGCGCCAACACCCATGCCGGAGCCGTCGCATTCAGGCCGATGACGAGGGCAACGCAAGCCGAGGCGATCATCACCACCGTGATCGCCCGATGTCGCCCGAATTTCAGTGCGGCCTCGTTGCCGAGGATGCTGGCCGGCATGGAGATCACTGCAAAGCAGAAGCTCATCAGGACCGGGCTCAGCCATGAGGGCGCACCCTGATGCGCGACGACGTAGGTCCAGAACCCGACCAGCCAGGTGCGAATGCCGTAGAGCTCGAAGCAGTGCGCGCCGTAGCCGAAGATGTAACCGAGCGCCTTGCGGTTGGCCAAGACGGGCGCAAAGTTCAAAAGGCGTCCTGATCTTGGAGCGGGACTGCGGCTCTCGATCAAGAGACACGCGACCACCATCGCGATGGGACCGATGCCGGTCACGTAGAACGCGGTCCGCCATCCCCAGCCGTCGGCGAGGACTTGGGCGATCAGGAACGACAGGCCGACGCCCACCGAGAAGCTCGACGTGTAGAGCGTGACCGCCCGCGAGGTGTCGCCGGCGGGCAGCCGGTCCGTCAGTGCCTTGATCCCCGGCATGTAGGCACCGGCAAAACCAAGGCCGGCGAGCGACCAGATGATGGTCCCCGACCAGAAGCCTTGCGCGAAGATGCCAAACGCGACGGTCGCAAGTCCGCTGACGACAGAGCCGCCGAGGAGCACGAGCCGTGCGTCGATGCGATCGGTCAGTGTCGTCAGCACGGGCACCGCCAGCATGTAGCCAAACGCGTAGCCGCTCGCCATCATCCCGCCTTCGGCGGCGGACAATCCCCACATCGGCATCAGATGCTGGGCCAAATTCGCGGACAACGTCACGTGCGGCAGCAGATTGCCGAGCTGGCCGATACACATCACCGCAATCAGCGGCCAGCCGCGCAAGCTACGAATGTTCCCCTCCCATCGGACAGCGACTCATGTCGTGTGATCCCCACGGAGCAGCAGAAGCGCGAAGAATGCAGAGACCGAGGCCAGCGCGCCGATCCAGAGCGCGCTGCTGCCGAGATGCTCCACCATCAGTCCCAGCGCAAGCGGCGCGAAGGCGCCCGTTGCCCTCGAAGGCAGCGAAATCATCCCGACCCGTCTGCCGAACCCGACCGGCCCAAACAGCGCCAACGGCAGCGTACCACGGGCAATGGTGATGATGCCGTTGCCCGCGCCATACAGCACCGTGAAGAGCGGTGCGAGCAAAGGGCCGCCCGCAACCAGCGCAAGCACCCCGATCGGATTCATGAGCATGGCGAGCCGCGCCGACAGCAGCGGATGAAACCGGCCAAGCCATCCTGCTTCCAGAAGGCGGGCGCCGACCTGCGCCGGTCCGACCAGTGCTCCCGCCAGCAACGCCTGTGCCGGCGTGGCACCGAACGCGACCAGCATGGTGGGCAGAATGGCCGAGACTCCGGAGCTGACAAAACTCGCGGCCGCAAACATGTACGCCAGCAATATCATTGCAAAGGTTTCGCTCTGGCGGCCGGATTGCTGGCTTGCGCCCGTGCTCGGTCCGGCCTCCTGATGCAACGGAGCGGCACGGGGCAGCGCAAGGTTGAGCGGCAAGGCAAGGCCGATGTGGATCACCGCCCAAAGCTGGCAGGCCGCGCGCCAGCCGTACTCCGTGGCGAGCCATGTCGTGAGCGGCCAGCCGAGTGTGCTGGCGAAACCGGCGATCAGGGTGATGCCGGTGATCGTTCGTCGCGCATTGGCGCCGTAAATGCGCGCAAGCGTCGCGAACGCGGCTTCATAGAGGCCCATGCCCATGCCGATCCCGAGCAGGATCCAGGCTGCGATAAGCACCGCTACGCCATAGGCCACGGACAGCAGCAGCAAGCCCGCCGCGAAAACGAGGTTCGAGACGGCAAGCAGGCCGCGCCCACCGAACGTATCGATGGCGTGCCCAACGCGCGGACCAAGCAGGCCGGAGATGACGAGCGCTCCCGACAGCGCGCCGAACACGTAAGTCGGCGCTAGTCCGAGATCGCTCGCGATCGGCGCGGCCAGGATCGCAGGAAGATAGTAGCTCGACGCCCACGCGATGGTCTGCGCGGTGCCGAGCGCGATGACGACGGTGAGCGGGCCCGCAGTGCCTCGGCTCATGAGCAGCCGCACCCCGCACCGCCCGCCTTCCTGGCGGATTCATCGGCGGCACAGCAGGCCGAAGGTTCGGCCTTGGCCGGGCCGCCGCAACATCCCGCTGCGGCGGAGGACTCCACGCCGGCGCGTGTGCAGACGCCGGTCTCCGGGAGCACGAGCTCGACCCGTGCCGCGGCCTTCTTGTCGCCGGCGATGTCGGCGACGATCGATCGGACCTGCTCGTATCCGGTCATCATCAGGAAGGTCGGCGCACGTCCGTAGGATTTCATGCCGGCGAGATAAAAGCCCGGCTCATCATGCGCCAGCTCGCGCGCGCCGTGAGGCCGCACCGTTCCGCAGCTATGCTCGTTGGGGTCGATGAGCGGCGCGAGCGCGAGGGGCGCCTCGATCGCCGGATCGAGCCGCAGCCGCAGCTCGGAAAGAAGCGAGAGATCGGGCCGGAAGCCGGTCGACACCACCAGCTCATCGGCAACCACACTCCGCGCAGCCACGCCGGCGCCTGCCGAAATCCTGAGGCGGCCTTCGATCTCCGAAATGTGAGTGACAGCGAAGCCGGTCTCGACCGCAATCTTTCCGGCAGTCACCAGCGCGGCGAAGGCTGACCCCAGCTCGCCGCGCGCGGCAAGCTTGTCGTTGCGGCCGCCGCCAAAGGCCTTTGCCGGATCGTCGCCGCGCAGCAGCCAAACGGGCCTGGTGCCGGGCGCCTCCTCGGCGAGCCGCGCGAGATCGATCAGCGTGCCCAGCGCGGAATGGCCGGCACCGAGCACAGCCACGGCCTTGCCCGCATATCTGCTGCGAGCGGAGCCGCGCACCGCCGGCATGCCATAGGCGATGCGACCGGCGCATTCGCGTTCGCCGAGCGCCGGCAGACCGTTGCTGCCGGCGGGATTGGGCGAGAACCACGTGCCGGAGACGTCGATGACGGCATCGGCGCGCAGCACCTCATCGCCTTTGCCGTTCTGGTAGCGGATTTCGAACGGCGTCTGGTCCCGCCCCTTCGTCTTCGCCTTGTCGAAGCCGGCGCGGCTGATCGCCGTGACGCGGCTCGAGGTCCGGATCGTCTCGCGCAGCGGCGTTCGCGTTGCCAGCGGCGCGAGATAGCGCTCGATCAGTTCGCCGCCGGTCGGATAGGAGCTTGGATCCGGCGAATTCCATCCCGTCGGCGCAAGCAGGCGCGCCGCGGCCTTGTCGACGTTGTATTCCCACGGCGAGAAGAGCTGGACGTGCTGCCATTGCCGTACCGCATGCCCGGCCTCGGGTCCGGCTTCGAGCAGGACAGGGGACATGCCGCGTTCGAGCACATGAGCGGCGGCCGCGAGGCCGACCGGCCCCGCCCCGATGATGGCTACCGTCTTGTCCATTCCGAACTCTCCATCCTTCTAGAATTATGGAATAACTGATCAAATGAGTCAGGCTGCGGTCTGCGCAGCCTTGCATCCCGCTTCTTCCGCACAGCACTCCGCGGCCAGGAAATCGACCAGCCCGCGCATGGCGTCGAAATTGGCGCGGCAGATCAGGGTGGTCGATTCCCTGATCTGACTGACCAATCCGACCGAGACCAGCGTCTTGATGTGGTGCGACAACGTCGAGGCCGGGACCTTCAGCTTGTCCTGCAAGCGGCCGACCGGCATGCCCGCGTGCCCGGCCCGAACCAGCGCGCGATAAATCTGCAGGCGGGTCCGATTCCCCAGGGCTTCCAGGCGTGCTGCTGCGTCGTCGATCTTCATGAGCGACACGGTGCGCCGGTGCAGCTCCCCTGTCAAACGATATTTCTAGAATATTGGAAATTTCCGTTCGCGCAGTGACCGGAGGCTTCCACATTGACTCGGCGCTTATAATTCCATAGATCTGGATATGTGGAAACAGGACAAGCCGTCTTGGCGCTCGCCGCGCTGTCTCAATCGACCCGTCTGGAGGCGTTCCGGACGCTGGTCAGGCACGAGCCTGAGGGTCTTGCGGCCGGCGATCTCGCCCGCCTGTTGGAAGTCCCGCAAAACACGCTGTCGGCGCATCTGTCGATTCTGAGCCGCGCCCGCCTCGTGTCCTCCGAGCGGCACAGTCGCTCGATCGTCTACCGCGCCAATCTCGACGAATTCCGCGACGTCGCGCTCTTCCTGCTGCGCGATTGCTGCGGCGGACGGCCGGAGGTTTGCGAGCCCGTCGTCGAGACCTTGCAATCGTGCTGCTCGCCAAAACGAAAGGAGCGAAGCCGTGTCTGATCACAGGTTTAACGTCTTGTTCCTATGCACCGGCAACTCGGCGCGATCGATCTTGGCTGAGTCGATCCTGCGCAAGGACGGCGGCGGCCGCTTTCAGTCCTTCTCCGCCGGCAGCGCCCCGAAAGGCGCAGTTCATCCGCTGGCGTTGCGCACGCTGGAACAGACGGGCTATCCCACCGACGGAATGCGCTCGAAAAGCTGGCTGGAGTTTGCCGCTCCGGATGCACCGGTGATGGATTTCGTCTTCACCGTCTGCGACAACGCAGCGGGCGAGTCCTGTCCGATCTGGCCGGGCCAGCCGATGACGGCACATTGGGGCATCGAGGATCCTGCCGCGGCAGAGGGTTCAGAACTGGAGAAACAGGCGGCATTCGTCACCGCGTTTCGCTATCTGAGAAACCGCATCGCTACATTCGTGAACCTCCCGCTGAGGAGCATCGACAAGCTTTCGCTCGGCATCAAGCTGCGCGAAATCGGCCGCTCCGAAGGTGCAACCGATTTGGCGCCGAAGGCCGGCTGATGGACAGTTTCGATCTCCCGCGGCGCCTCGCGGCTGAAGCGCTCGGCACGGGTATTCTGGTCGCCACCGTGGTCGGCTCCGGCATCATGGCGGAAACGCTGACCAAGGACGTCGCCCTTGCGCTGCTCTGCAACACCTTGCCGACCGGGGCCATCCTGGTTGTCCTGATCACGGTGCTCGGTCCGATCTCCGGCGCACATTTCAATCCCGCAGTGACGCTCGTCTTCACCGGCAAGCGCGAGCTGCCGGTCAACGAGGCCGCGCTTTACGTGATCGCGCAGATCGCTGGCGGCATCGCGGGAACGCTGGCGGCGCATCTGATGTTCGGCCTGCCGCTGCTCGACCTCGCGACGAAGGTCCGAACCGGAGGGCCGCAATGGTTCGCCGAAGCGGTCGCTGCGTTCGGGCTGGTCGCGACGATCCTGGCCGGCATCCGGTTTCAGCGGACGGCCATCCCCTGGCTGGTCGGCCTTTACATCACGGCCGCCTATTGGTTCACGGCTTCCACGTCGTTTGCCAACCCTGCGGTGGCCATCGCAAGGTCGCTGACGAACACGTTCGCCGGCATTCGCCCCGCTGACCTGCCCGGATTCATCCTCGCGGAACTCTGCGGCGCCTTCGCGGGCATGCTGCTGATGAACTGGTTGCTCGGCCGCTCACGCGCGTCCGCCTCGGTCGCAATCACGGAGACAGTTCGATGACCGTCACGATCTATCACAATCCCGCCTGTGGCACCTCGCGCAACACGCTGGCGATGATCCGGCAGAGCGGCGTCGAGCCTGATGTCATCGAATATCTGAAGACTCCACCCTCGCTGGACAAGCTCAAGGAACTGATCGCGAGCATGGGCATTCCGGTCCGCGCGCTGCTGCGCGAGAAGGGAACGCCTTACAAGGAGCTCGGCCTGGACGACCCCAAATGGAGCGATGAGCAGCTCCTCGATGTCATGATCGCCCACCCTATCCTCATCAACCGGCCGATCGTGGTGACGCCAAAGGGCACGCGCTTGTGCCGGCCGTCGGAAGCCGTGGTCGATCTCCTGGACAATCCGGTTGGCCGGTTCGTGAAAGAGGACGGCGAAGTGGTGGAAGCGCGCTAGGCTGCAAGCGCGCCTGCGAAGGTGCAGTCGAGCTATCCCAGCAAGCCCTTCAACCCCGCATAGATCGAGCCGATACCGGTCGCAGCAACGCCCGCGAGCGGCCCGACGGTCTGCATGAGATCCTGAATCAAGCGGGCACGACGGCGCAGCTGTTCCTCGCCGACATGCTGCCCGAGCAGCCGCGCCACCCTGAATGCGAAAGCGTTCGGCTTGCCTCCCTGCGTCAGCACACGCGGCAGGATCTGGAAGATCACGACGCTGAGAATGTTGCCGGAGACGAAGGCGAGCAGGATGCTCGCGCCATATTCGAACACTTCACGCCATTCGATCCAGATCGTCGGAAGGATCGGAACATGGTCATGGATCCCCGTAACCGTCAGCATTGACAGGACGCTGACGGCCGCTGCCAGGAACGCCAGCACGAACGCCGTCAGGGCGGATACCCGGTGCAACGGATAAGCCACGAAGCCGAACAGCAGCGGTATGGCGATCGATGCAATCCGGAGCGGGATCGGGGACACGTTGAAGGTGATGGTCACGAGCACGTGCGCGATCACCAGCAGCAGGGCTGGAATGACCACATAGAGCACCGCATGCGTTCCGTAATAGCGCAGCGGATTGTTGTAGCGCTCGAGACGGACGTTGACGCGATCGAGATCCCGCCTGAGCTTGTCCAGCTCGGCAACGATCTCGTCGATCTCGAGGAGCGTCGGTCGCACGACGCGCAAGTCGCGCGAACAATGCTTGCACGCGATGGCTTCGTCCTTGATCGTCTCGGCGCAGAACGGACATTCCATCGCTAGCGCGACTTCCCTCGCCTCATAATGGCTTCGATCTCGCCTCTGGCCCGCTTCAGTTCATCGCGCAGATCCTCGCGCTTGCGCAAGAGATCGTCGCGCTCGGCAAGCAACGTGGCGGGAACGGCGATGTCGCGCCCGCACGAGGCGCAGACCAGCGCACCCTCGGCATTTTCCGACCGGCAGTAGAGGCACGCCACTTGCGAGTTCACCTGCGAGCTCACTTGGGCGCAACCTTCAGGGTGAAGACGGTCGTGCCCGGCCGGCCATCGCTGTCCTTGATGTCGACACGCATCGTGTACTCGCCCGGCGGCAACTCCGCATCCTGCATGTTGATGCCATCTGGCTGCACGAAGGGCCTGACCCGAGGCGTCAGGTCGACGTTCGGCGTTCGGAGGAAGATCACCTTGACCGATTCCGGATCGATCTTGGCCCCGCCATAGGACTGGAATTTCAACACCAGCCGCAGAGGAGAATTCGCGGGAGCGCCCGGCGAGACGAACTCGATCTTCGGGCCGCGCATGATGCCGCGCTGATCGACGGCGACCGCGCCCTTGGGAGGCGGCAGCTTGGCCTCCTCTTCCGTGATCAATGGCGCAGCGCGCGAGGATCCCGCGGCCAACAGACCTGCAACCACCAGAGCCAGTAGAGCATTCCGCTTCATTTTCCTTGCCCCCTTTCCCATTCGTCAACGCAAGCCGCCATCGCCGATGATCGTGTAAGGCGCCCAGAACAGCGGATGCGCATAGGCAAACTCGGTCTTGCCCTCGCTGTTGAGATAGCCGGGACCATCGACAAGAGCCATCGTCGCCTGGCGCAGCGCTTCGCTGCGCGACAGCTTGGGATCGTCGGCCTGTCGCTTGAACAGGTCCGTCACCAATTGCCGCGCCGACTGGGAGTGCACCGACCAGTTCGTCACCAGCAGGGCGCGCGTGCCGGCGTAGAAGAACGCGCGGCCCAGCCCGGAGGCCGCCTCGGCCCCTGCGCCTGCGCCGGCGCCGGTATTGCAGGCCGACAGGACGACCCAGTCCGCATCGAGCTTGAGACCGAGAATCTCTTCCATCGTCAGCAGTCCGTCGCCGCCCTCGCCCGTCACCACCGGCGACGACAGAGCGAGCGCCGGCTGCGTCAGCCCATTCAGCTCGCCCGGGACGAGGCCATGGGTCGCAAAGGCCAGGATCCTGAAGCCGGAGAGATTCATCGTCTTCACCGCGCTCTCGGTCGCGCTCTTGCCGAGGAACAGCACCTTCGAGGGATCCGCCTGCAAGGCCAGCGCGATCGACTTCAACTCGTCCGCGGTGTCGGGCAAACGGGGCAACAGACCGAGTTCGGCGCTATCGACGCCGTCGAGCTTGGGACTGTTGCGCCGCTTCAGCGGCCCGCCGCGCGTGATGTTGCCGCCGGCATCGGCCAGCTGAATCTTCTCACCTGTGCCTTCCGCCTCGGCGTGCTGATCGCTGTTGAAATAGGGATCGCCGAACGCGACGAGGTCGCCGCGGCCGGGCTTGCCGGGCGGCAACTGCCGCAGCGTGCGCAGCGCCGCCGCCGACGGCACCGTCGACACGGCATGGGTTCGCGCCAGCCACGGCACGTTGCGATAACCGACGAAGAGCGGGTCTTCGTCGGCGGCCACCTCCGCCGGTGCCGTCGGCAACAAGGCGAGCGGCAGCAGGCCCAGCGCACCGTTGGTGACAACGATCAGGTTCTTGGCCGGCTTCCAGCCGCTCTCGACCGGCTTGAGCAGCAGCTCGTACAACTCATGGCCGAGCTTGAGATCGAAGGGCGGAATGTCCGAGATCATCGCGGCCTGCGGCTCGAGCGCTTCACGCAGCTTGCGTATCTTGCTCTCGATGTCGCCGATCCTGGCCTGGACGGCGGCGAATGCCACCGGCCCCGACTTCGGCACGGCCCAGACGAAGCTGCCGTTCTGGCCGAAATAGAACGACAGCATGGCCTCGCCGTCGGTCAGCGTCGCGCGGATCTCGGCGACGCTCGGCGGCCTGGGCGAGACGAGATCGGCATAGATCGGGAATTTCTGCTTGATCTCCTGGCGCGCCTTGTCGCGCTGGCCGCGCAACGCTGCGATCGAGGCCTGTATCTGCTGCACGCCTTTCTCGTCGCGTTCCGCTGCGGGAAGCGCGAGCACGTTGTTAAGCGTACCGAGCTGGGCGTTGACCTGCTTGCTCAGATCCTGCTCTTTCCGCACGAGCTCGGCGAGCGCGGGATCCTTTGCCGCCGCACGCGCACTCGAGGCAGCCAGCGCCTGCTGCACCGAGCGGCCGCGGACGGCATCGGCCAGGCTGAATGTCTCTTCGCCGACATTGGTGCCGCCTCCTTCCACCCTGCCGAGCAGCAGCAGATAGCTCTCGACGATGGTCTGCAGCCGCTGGCTGCGCGCGGCCACCACGGTCGTGTTCTCGTCGTCGGCGTTATCGTTGGCGCTCGCCATCATCACCGGAATGGCGGCCTTGAACTCCCTGATCGCGTCGGCATCGCGGCGGGCGCGCATCAATCCGACCGCCAGCGTGCCGCGTGCCGAGGCGGCGTCGAAATGATTCTCCCCCACCCGCGCGATCTGCCTCTTCACGAGCTGCTCCGCGGCGGCAATGCCGGCGTCCAGCTGCCCGGAATCATAGAGGGACAGGATGCGAGAGGGATTGAGCTCGAACACCTGGCGGCGCTGCGGGTCCCAGCCGGCGACGGCCTTTTCTATCCTCGCAAACATTTCGCCCGCTTCGGCGTTCTGGCGGCGAAGCGTCAGGATGCCCGCAAGCTGCGACAGCAACTGCACCGTCGCCTGCGAATCCTCGGGCACACCCACCGTCTTGTTGATGTCGAGGGCGACACGGCCGAGCTT
Organism: Bradyrhizobium sp. NBAIM03; assembly: GCF_020194055.1. Classification (NCBI taxonomy): domain Bacteria; kingdom Pseudomonadati; phylum Pseudomonadota; class Alphaproteobacteria; order Hyphomicrobiales; family Nitrobacteraceae; genus Bradyrhizobium; species Bradyrhizobium sp. NBAIM03. The sequence goes on from NZ_JADYVS010000006.1 coordinate 319,325, forward strand.
CTCGGCCTCTTCGTAGCGGCCCTGGTCGACCAAAATGCCCGCCAGCCCCATGACGAAGCGCGGCGTGACCGGATTGTACTTGCCGGTATCCTTCAGGCGCGACAGCAGCGCGCGGCGCGCATCCACCTCGGCCTCGGCCAGCTTGCCCTGCTTCGCCTTCATGCGCGCCTGGCTCAACACGGTGCCATCGATCGCCTGCAGCAGAAGGGTCTCGGCCGGCGCACTGTCCGACGCCATGATGGCCTTCGTGCTTGCGCGCTTGCGCAGCTCGGCGGTGCGATAGGCGGCCTCGGCATCGGCGAACTGTCCGCGTGCCTCGAAGATCGCGGCGCGAGTGAGCTCCAGCTCGCCTTCCCAGCTCTGGCCGAACTTCGCATAGGCCGCACGCCAATTGGGATGGCCGCTGGTGCGGGCCTCCTGGATCGCGGTCTGGGTGCGGCGGAGATAGGCTTCGGCCTGTGCGAGGTCGCCCATCTGGATGAGAACGACCGCGATCCCGCGGTTTGTCACGAACTGAAATCCCTTGGCGCCCGGCATGCTGGCCGATTCGCGCAAAAGTCTCTGCATGATCTCGAGCGCGCGCTTCGGATCGCCCGCGAGCGAGTGTTGCAGGGACTGGAGCTGCAACATGCGCCCCAGCAAATTCGGGCCGACTGCGCCGCGCCCGACCTCCACGGCCTTGTCCGCGTCAGCCATCGCTTCGGCGAGCCGGCCGAGCTGCGCGCGTGCATTGGCGCGATCGAAATAGAGCTGCGCGAGGTCCTGGCGGGACTCCTTGCCCGTGGGCACGGCGTCGGCCTCCGACTTCAATTCCGCGATCATCTTCTCGTTGGGCTTGTCGCCGTCGAGGATCGCCGTGATGTCGGAGATGCTGCGCGGCGGGGCGACGAAATCCTTCGGCAGTGCCGTGCCTGCCTCGAGCTTGGGCGCCGTTTCCTTGGGAAGCTCGACGGCGACATTGGCGCGGCCATTGGCGGCGTTCAGCGCCGCCATTACGCAGGCCCTGACCTGGGGCGAGGCCTTGGCGCGGCAAGCTTCGAGATTGGCGCCGCCAGCGCGCATGCAGGCCTGCACGATCGGCTTGCCGACGCTCATCCGGCAATTCTCGAGCGCTGCTTCCTTGGTCAGCGCGGCTGCGGAGCCGGTCGATCCGAGCAGAATGGCAACTGCCAACAGGCGGCGCGAGGAAATGTCCCGACGGCACTTGCGCAGACGCGCGGCGTCTAAGCTCATCTCGAAGGACCTTTGGACAAAATGAATTCGAAAGAAACGTGGTGATCCTATCCGGCCTGCGCGGAAGGACAAGGGCAATCAATGCGGTTCCCGGAGGACCTCAACTGGTGGGCGGCGACAGGCGGCGCACTCCTGTGGAACCGGTCAGGCGGCCCGGGGAATCGGGCCGATCGGCCGCGGGGCGGCCGCGCTCAAAGGGCTGAGGACGCGTGCTTAGCCCTTCGAGACCACCGCGCGACCATAGGGCGGTTGCCCCTGAACCGGCGGATTGGCGGTCTGGGCGGCGAGCTCGCCGATCAGGCGGTCGGCATCGGCGGCCATGCCGTCGGGGGCCTGGATCACCAGGCGCTCCAGCGCCCAGCGGTAGGACGAGATTCGCTGCTCCAGGCATTGCTGCACCCACTGGATGATCAGCGAGTTCTCCTGCATGCGCGCGACCGCGTCGTCCCTCTCCCTAGGCGACAGCGCGGAGACGCGCGCCATGCTGGCATCGCGCTTCCTGTCGAGATCGATGACGCGGATCGCGGATGCGAAGAACGGCTCGAATCGGGTGATGTCGTTGCGCACGTCCTCGATCAGCTGCGCATAGCGCGAGGAATGCGAGCGGTGCGGCTCGTCGATCAGCGTGCGCCCGTACATGGTGCGGTCGAACACGACCTTCTGCCGCCACGGCGAGGGCAGCGCCTTGTAGTCGCCGAACACGCTCTTCCATGCGGGGCGCGACAGCGGCGGCTCGATCATGGGATAGGCGAGATCGCGAAGCTGGCGCTCTTCGTCGGTGAGCTGGAACTGCGATGGTCTCAGGCCGACGCTGGAGGTGACCTCCGCACCGAGCCAGCGATGCATGTCGTCGCTGCGCATGCTCTCGCGGGTGCGGCCGAAGTCGCCGCCGCTACACGCCGCGAGCAAAGCGCCCAGCAGCGTGAGCAGGACGGCCGATAGGACAGGCCGGATCTGGCGGATGACGTCCGGCATTGCATGAAGCCGGATGTCAGCGGCGGCGACGACGGCGCCCCGGCGCTGTGCCCTGCTCCGGTCCGCGATCGCCGCTGGTTTCGTCCGCCTCGCGCTCGATTCGAATCACGGGAAGGATCAGAACCGTTCCCATGTCCGCGCGCGGAGCGACATCCCCGGACGAGCCCACCCGGCGACCGGCCGGAAATTCGATGATGGTCCCCATGTCAGCTCTCTTCAATTGCCGCGCGACCGAACGCGCCCCAGCAACATGCATTCATTAAGATCAGCTCATGGTTAACGGGGTGTAAACGGGCCGCTTCAACCGTAGCCGCACGGACCGCGCCGCGCCGTCCCGTTGCGGCACGACAACGCCTCAAATTGCAGGGCCGGCTTCACGCCTCGTTTTCCTTAACGAGGCTTTAAACGAAGCTGCGCTAGGCTCGCCCCCAAGTATCTTTCCCGAGTTGCGTACGCCTCCATGACCAAGTCGCTGTTTCCCGGATTCGACGGGCTGATGACCCTGTCCCGTCGCGAAGGTGTCGATGTCCGTCCGACGCTGCTGCGCGTGCTGACCGACCTCTATGTCCAGACGAGCACCCACAGCGACGACGAGCAGCGGCAATTCGTCGAGCTCGCCACGCGGCTGATCGACCAGGTCGACGATGCGACGCGCGCGGCCGTCAAGGCCCGCCTCGCGGTCTATCCGCAGACGCCCGTCCCGATCCTGCAGAAGCTCGGCCTGGTCGCGACCCAGGAAGGCCGCAGGGTTCCATTGGCCCGGGAGATCCCCGCCCCGCCGCGCGCGTCTGCTCCGGCGCGCGTGCCGACCGAGGCCGAGCAATGCATGGCCGCCAACTTGGCGATGCAGCCGAAAGAGGCGGCCGAGATCCACGACATGTTCTTCCGCGCCGGCGCCTCCGAGCGCGCGCTGATCCTGCATAATCTGGCGCAGACCCCGCTGAAAGCCGCCCCCCGTATTCCGACCGTGCGCGCCAAGCGCGCGATCCAGATCCTGGAGATGGCGGCGATCGCGGGCGATATCGAAAGCTTCACCTTCGAGCTCGGCGACAGCCTGATCCTGCCCTCGCGCGTCGCAGCCCAGATCGTCGACGATGCCGGCGGCGAGGCGCTTGCCGTTGCCGCACGCGCGCTCGACATGCCGAGCCCGGTGTTCCAGCGCATTCTCTTGTTCTTCAAGCCGGAGATCGGAACGTCCGTGAACGCCGTGTACCGCCTGTCGCGGCTCTATGACCGTCTCGCCGAGCGATCGGCGCTGGTGATGCTGGCGGCCTGGCGCGGCTCGACGCTCGCGGTCACCCGCGCGAAGTATCAGTCCTCGCTGCATGACGGGGAGCGCCAGCGCGCACGCGCCGGCGCGAGCCAGACGTGGCCGGGCGTGCAGCCCGGCTCGAGCCCGGCGGTGCGGACGGGGACTAATCCGTCGGATCGCTGATTTGCTTACGCCGCCTCAGCGAGCGGCAGCGGTGAGGCACGCAACGAACTCCAACCCCGTCATTGCGAGCAATGACGGTTGAGGCTACGCCTTGGCCAATTCCAGAAAATGCCGGCCCGCGCGATCCTCGGTCTCGACGATCCAGGCATCCGGATCGAAGCGGATTTCCTTGGTCAGCCGCTCCTCGATCGTGTGATCCGGCAGAGGCTGCGGCGCGACAGGGACGAAAAAGCGGTCGACCGGCCGGCCGTCGTCATAGACGGTCTGCGGCGCCGGCGCATACAGCATGGCATGGCCGTCGAGCAGCGACACCTTGACGAACACCGCGCCCGCCTCCTCGGCACCGCGACGCCGCACGGCGCCGAACACGCCCTCGGTCTGGCACCGGCGCAAGTAAGCCGCCACCCAAATATTGGATTTCAAACGCATGAATTCGACGATAGGCCAGTGCGAGGCCTCACGCCAGCTTTACGTCTCACGCCTTGCGCGTGCCGTCCTGACCACCGCGAATCTGCGTTGCGATGAAGTATGACAGCGGCATAGCGAGTGCAAATCCTACCGCCACGGCATAGGGGATGTTCCTGATGGCGTCGGCGGCAAAACTCGGGACCATCAGCACCACGATGAGGCTGATGCCCGCCAGCGTCGTGCCGAGCATGATCCAGACGAGAATCGAGACCTTGAACATGACGACCTCTCTTCCTTGATGAGATGAGCCATCTTGTTCCTGCGGCCGCCGGCCGTCATTGATCCCACTCAAATCGCAATCGTATCGGATCCGGTCCATCGTGCCGGCGCCGGCAATTGACCTGCGTCAACGACACTCGACGTGCGGCTATTCGACCGGGCGGCCGATCGCAGCGGCGAGCTCGCGCAGCAGCCGGTCCGAGACCTGGCCGGTGACCTGCATCTTGTGCTCGCGCTCGAACTTCTGGATCGCGGCCTGGGTCTCGCCGCTCATGGTGCCCGTGATTTTCAGATTGCCGTAGCCGTATTCGGACAGCGCGCGCTGCACGCCGGCGATGCGGCGTGCGGCCGGGCTTTGCGCCGGGATCGGCGCCGGCGGACGCAGGGCCGCGGGCGGCGTCGAGGTGGTCGCCTTGACCAGATTGGTCATCGGATCATTCGAGCGCGTCGAGGCGGTCGCCTCGACCGGCTTTTCGGCAGCACGCTCGGCGGGCTTGGGCTCGGCAGGCTTAGGCTCGACACGGAACTCGGTCGCGCGCGGCTCGAGCGGCGAGGTATCGGCGCCGACGGGGCGCGGACGCGGCATGGGATTCGACAGCGGCACGGATGACGGCGCGGGAAGATTGATCACCGTGCCGAACATCGGCGCGGGATGCCGGCCGGTCTGGAGGAACAGCGCATTGGCAACGATCGCGGCGATCGCGGCGACGGCGACGAGGCCGGCCAGCGTGTCCTTGGGGCTGTGCAGCAGCACGCGCATCACGAGGTTGCGCTCGGTCTCGACGTCGACAACCGCAGCTTTGGCACCACGGCGGCGCGGAGCGGCTTCGTCCTTGGCAGACTTCTTAGGCACTTTTCTTCACCAGAGCGGGTTGGTCCTGAGACTGGTCGTGAGCGTGGTCTTGAAGATCCTGGTCTTGAAGATCCTGGCGCAGCACAGGCGTCAGCGTCGCAATCTTGCGCTCGGCCGGCTTGGCTTGCGGCGGCGTGTAGACGAGCGGCAGCTTGATGGTGACCGCCGTGCCCTCGCCCAACCTGCTTTGTACCGTCAATTCGCCGAGATGCAACGCCACGAGACTCTTCACGATCGAAAGTCCAAGGCCGGTGCCCTCGTGCCGGCGCTGATAGGTCGTGCCGGCCTGGAAGAACGGCGCGCCGATGCGCTTGAGATCGTCGGGCGCGATGCCGACGCCGGTGTCGCTGATGCGCAGCGTCAGCTGCGAGCCGGACACCGCGGCCGATACGCAGACCTGACCGCCGCGCTCTGTGAACTTGATGGCGTTGGCGACGAGGTTGAGCACGATCTGCTTGAAGGCCCTGGGATCGCCGGTCATGACGGGCAGGTCCTGCGGCGCGTCGGTGATCAGGTCGATGCCGTTCTCCCGCGCCTTCAGCGCCAGCAGATTGCAGCAATGCAATAGCGAAGCGCGCGGCGCGAACGGCTCGGACGCGATCTCGAAATTGCCCGATTCCATCTTCGACATGTCCAGGATGCCGTTGACGACCGACAGCAGGTGCTGGCCGGAATCGTTGATCAGCTGGGCGTATTCCTTGCGCTGCGCAGCACCCAGCATCAAGGCCTGCTCCTGCGCGATCATCTCGGAGAAGCCGATGATGGCGTTGAGCGGCGTGCGCAGCTCGTGGCTCATGGTGGCGAGGAAGCGCGTCTTGGCGGCATCGGCCGCCTCGGCGGCGCTGCGCGCCTGGTCCAGCGCCTGCTCGAAAAGCTTGCGGTCGGTGACGTCGCGCATCACCGCGACGACTTCGGCTTCGCACGTGACGTCACGCGCGCTGTCCTGATCGAGCGGACGGCAGCGCATCTCGACCCAGATGAAATCGACCTGGCCGCGCTCGGCGGCGGGCTCGCGCCGCAGCCTGAACTCGACGCTGCGCACCTCGCCGCGCGCCGCGTCGGACAGTGCCGTGAGATAGGCCGGCCGATCGGCGACATGGACACGGTCGAACAGGCCGTGGCCGAGTAGTTGCGCCACCTGCGCTCCGAGCATGGCCTCCACCGCCGGCGAGATGAATTGCACCGCACCGTTGCGCTGATGCCGCGAGATGACATCGCTCATGTTGCGCGCCAGCAGGCGGTAACGCTCCTCCTCGCGCGACAACAGCGCGACGCTGGTGCGCGCGAGCGATTCCGCGCCGAAGGCGAGGCCGGCGGCATAAAGAGTGGCAGACGTGACCCCGAAAGCCATCAGCACGCCGCGCTCGGCGGCACTCGGCTCAACCACCGGCAGCCAGCCGAGCTGGCTGACCAGAATCAGCATTCCGGCGCAGGACAGCGCAAGCAGCGAGGCAAACGCCGCGACGCGGCGCGAGGCCGACAGCGCAGCTTCGAGCGGAACCACGATCAGCCAGACCGCGGCGAAGGATTCGATGCCGCCTGTCGTGATCGCGACAGCCATGATCAGGCCGGCGAGCGCCAGCGACGACAGCACGTGTGCGCCCTCGTAACGGCCGGTGCGCGACAGGAACCAGGACAACATGATCGGCGCGATCAGCCAGGCAAAGGCCGCGACCTCGATCGCGCTCGGCGCGCCGCGCATGGCGAGATAGACCGGAAATGCAGCGAAGGCGGCAAGGCTGCCGAGCAGCCGCGGTGCCATGAAGGCGCGATGGCGCGCGCGCATCAGCGCATCGTAGCGCGCAGAGGGATGCAGCAGTGCATCGAGACAATCGCGGATGATACTCAAAACTGTCACGGGTCTCGCGCTTCGGCTCAATCGTCTCTTGGAAGACGCGCCGGAACGCCTCCTTGTCGTTGAGCCACCGTGTCAGAGCGACCTTAAACGAGTGCTAAGGCGGCACAGCGTGTGGCCGGACACCGCGTTATCGCGGAGCTTTTTAGACGATTTGGCGACGTCTTCGCTGCGAATGGTGAACGCGGGGTTTCACCCTGCTCCGCATGGTTTCGAATTGGTGGATGGGGGCGGCCGGCAGAACCATGGGTACGGGCGTCAATCGAAAATTTACCGGAACGTCGCTCCCGAAGAATCTTGCGTCAATTTTCCGCGAATTAAGCTCAAGGCAATCACTTGCGATTTATCGAGGATCGCTAGGTCCGACATCCGCGGGGAGATCGCCGCGGGCGGAGTCTAACGGACAGGTCGATAAGATGCGCTTTCTGCTCCGCATCACATTCTGGCTCGGGCTGGTGCTGGTGCTCCTGCCGCGGGACAAGACGCCCGAATCGGACAAGCTGCCGCAGATCGGCGCCGCCGATGCGGTGCAAGCCGCGACCGCGGCCGTTTCCGACGTGACCCAATTCTGCAAGCGCCAGCCGGCGGCCTGCGAGGTCGGCGGCCAGGCCGCGACCATCATCGGCCAGCGCGCCCAGGACGGCGCGAAGAAGCTCTATCAGATCATCAACGACAAGAAGGAGCAGATCACCAACGACAAGAACGACGGCGGCAGGAACGACGGCAGCAAGACCGACAGCAAGAAGGCGCCCGACCATACCGGCTCGATCGCGCTGGCCGGCGAAGGCGATTTTGCAGCGAGCGAGGCGCCGCGCGATACCCTGACCCAGGACGACCTTGCGCTCGAATGGCGCGGACCGGGGCCGGCGAATTAAGCGTCCAGGCCCTATCGATTTCAGGGCTTCGCGTCTCTATATTGGCGGTAGGCGGGGACTGCGGGCCGATATGACGACGATTGACGACATCAGGGACAATTTCGAGCTTCTGGACGAGTGGGACGACCGCTACCGGTACGTCATCGAGCTCGGCCGCACTCTGGAACCGCTGCCGGAGGCGGAACACTCGGCCGAGAACAAGGTGCAGGGCTGCGTCAGCCAGGTCTGGCTGCAGAAGACGGTCGATCGCAGCAATGGCGAGCCGGTCCTGAAATATCGCGGCGACAGTGACGCCCATATCGTGCGCGGGCTGGTCGCGATCGTGCTCGCGCTGTATTCGGGCCGCACGCCGCGGGAGATCCTCGATACCGACGCGATCGCCGTGTTCAACGAGTTCGGCTTTCGCGATCATCTGACGCCGCAGCGCTCCAATGGCCTGCGCTCGATGGTCGAGCGCATCAAGACCGATGCGAGAGAGGCGCTCGCGGAAGCGACCTAAGATGCTCTCGTAGGGTGGGCAAAGCGGAGCGTGCCCACCTTCTGTGTGCAATCAACGTAAACGCGTGGGCACGGCGCTTTGCGCCTTTGCCCACCCTACGAAATCCTCCTACTATTTCCGCTTCCGCTGCTGCTGCCCGAGGCCCATCTGCTTGGCCAGTTGCGAGCGCGCCACCGCATAGTTCGGGGCGACCATGGGATAGTCGGCCGGCAAGCCCCACTTCTCGCGGTACTGCTCCGGCGTCATGTTGTACTGCGTGCGCAGATGGCGCTTCAGCGACTTGAAGCGCTTGCCGTCTTCGAGGCACACGAGATAATCGGGCGCGATCGACTTCTTGAGCGAGACGGCGGGCTTGGCCGGCTCCAGCGGCGCGGTCTCGGTGCGGCCTGACGAAACCCGCACCAAGGCGCCATGCACCTGACTGATCAGGTTCGGAATCTCGGCCGCCGGCGTCGGATTGTTGCTGAGATAGGCCGACACGATGCTCGCGGTCAGCTCGATGAAATTCTTCGCCCCCGCATCCGACATGCGCCCTCCCTTGTCCGCTTGTGGCTTACAGGATTGACGACACCGAAGTATTCCCTGTCAAGAATACATTCGGCTGAAACACGATGACTGACGGCGACGCACTGATTACTGGTGAAAGGCGCCGGTCTACTTGAGCGCGCGGTCGCTTTAACCGCGCTGGTCGAGATGGGCACGGAGCTCGTCGATCGAGGCAAAGCGCATCATGCCCTCCGGCATCTGCGCCTCGATGGAGCCATCGGAATAGAGCGAATAGGCCATGCCATCGACGACGCCGGACTTGAGCACCGTCACCGGCGGGGGCTCCACGGGCGGCGGCGGCTCGGGCGCTGGCGCAGGAGCGGTCTCCGCCAAGGTCGACGGCGAGCGCGGCGGCGGCGGACGGCGTTGGGCGGCCGGCGGCTCCGGCGGGCGCGCACGGTCCGGCTTCGGCCAGGCGACGTCGAAGCTCGCAGGGGGCGAAAGGTTCGGGGCCTCGCTGGGCTCCGCAGACGGCGGGGCAGTTTCAGTGGATTTTGCCTCCGCGCGCTCGCGCTCCTTGCGCGAGGTCGAGGCGAACAGCAGGTTGCGCCGGCGCGACGCTTCCGGAGCGGGAGGCGGTGTCGGGGCTTCCGGCTCCTGCTGCGGTGCCTCGGCACGCGGCCGCTCGCGCGCTGCAGCTTCGCTCTGCCACGGCGGCGGACTTGCGGGCGGTGGCGGCGGCGCCGGCTCGGCTCTCACCGCCGCAGCGGGCACCGGCTCGGGCGCGACTACGCCAGGCACAGCGAGGCCCGGCAGCGCGGGCCTGACCCGAACCTCCGATGGCGCGACCGCACCGGCCAGCCGGCGTGCGATGCCCCTGAGCTCGAGCAGCACCAGATGCAGGCCGACCAGTAACATTCCGGAGCAGACGCCAATGGTGCCGGAGACTATGAGAGTCCCACCGAGGCTGAATTCCCTGATCGTCATGCCGAAAATCACCGCGAGGAGACCCGCCAGCACGGCGCAAATCCCCACGATCAGCAATGCCAAATTCATCGAACTCACCCCCGGCCGCGCATCACGCGCGAGAACCGCTACGCCACGATACCGTCATACGCTGTTCCACGCCAACGGCCAATTCTGGGCAGTGTTCCTAAAGGGAAGGAAATCAGGGACTTATTCACATTCCCTTCAGCCGGGGCTCGCTACTGCTAAAGCTGCTCGCAAAGTCATCTGAATGGGTGCCAACCGGAATTGCTGCGTCGCATCAGGAATTTAGCCATAATGCCCAATTACTTGGTAATGGAACTGCGCTATAGGGAGTCCGGGGTTGAGGCCCGCGCGCGCCAGCAGGGCCAAAAGGGGATTCCGGGGCACCGATAGCCATGACATCCATCACGACTTCGGCGATCGACACGCCTCAGCGGCGCTCGATCGAACGGACTTGCGACGATCTCGCCATGCTGGTGCTGGCCGCGGTCGCCGTCATTGCAGGCTTGACCTTCCGCGACTACGGGCTCGGCTGGGACGACTACACCCACGCCGAATATGCCGACCTGCTGCTGCGCATGTTCGGTTCCGGCTTCAAGGACACCGCGGCGCTCTCCTTCGCCAATCTCTACATGTATGGCGGCGGCTTCGACATGGTCGCGGCCCTGCTGCACAAGGTCATTCCGCTCGAGCTGTTCGAGACCCGCCGTCTGGTCGGCGCCATCGTTGGCGTAATCGGGCTTGCCGTGACATGGCGGCTCGGCCGCCGCATCGGCGGACCGCTTGCCGGTCTGGCTTCCCTCCTCCTGCTTGCGCTCTGCCCGACCTTTTACGGCCACATGTTCATGAACCCGAAGGATGCACCCTTCGCGGTCGCCATGGTCGTCCTGATGCTCGGCCTCGTCCGGCTCGCCGAGGAATATCCGCAGCCATCGCCGCGCACGATCCTGATCGTCGGCTTGGGGGCCGGCCTTTCGCTCGGCTGCCGTGTTCTCGGCGGACTCGCGCTGGTCTACGCCGTGGTCGGCTTCGTGCCGCTGTTCCTGGAGGAATTGCGCACCGAAGGTCCGCGCGAATCCGTTCGCCGCTTCGCCCATGTCGTCTATGTGTTGCTGCCAGGCCTCGTGCTCGGCTACCTCGTGATGGGCCTGATCTGGCCGTGGTCGATCATGGAGCCCGGCAATCCCTTGGCGGCGCTGACCTACTTCTCGCATTTCTTCGAGAAGCCATGGAAGGAGATGTTCGACGGTGCGATCGTGTCGGTGCCCGACATGCCCTGGTCGTATCTGCCGACGCTGTTCGCCCTGCAGCTGCCCGAGGTGATGCTGGTTCTGATGGGCGGTGCGATCGTCAGCACCTTCGCCATGCTGCCGCGGCGCGAGGTTCCGGCACGCCGCAAGACCATCCTCCTGATGCTGACGCTGGCTGCTACCCTGCCGCTCGCGATCGCGATGGTGAAGCGCCCGGCGCTCTACAACGGCATCCGCCATTTCGTCTTCGTGATCCCGCCGATGGCGGTGCTCGGCGGCGTCGCCTTCGCCTGGACCATGGAGCGCCTGCGGGCCAATCACCGCACCTGGCAGCCGGTCGTGCTCGCCACCTTCTGCTTCGGCCTTGCGCTGTCGCTCGCCGAGATGATCCGGCTGCACCCCTATCAATACACGCACTTCAACCACATTGCCGGCACCGTGCGCGGCGCCGACGACCGCTTCATGCTGGACTATTGGGGCCTCGCCTTGAAGCAGGCCTCCGACGGATTGCGCGAGCAGCTCGTCGAGCGCCAGGAAGTGCCGCCCGGCAACCGCAAATGGAAGGTGGCGGTGTGCGGTCCGCAGCGCCCGGCCCAGGTGGCGCTCGGGCCCGACTTCACCATCGGCTGGGATTCCAACGCGGCCGATTTCGCCATGACGCTCGGCGAGTTCTACTGCAAGGGCCTCACCGCCCCGGTCATGGTCGAGATCAAGCGCGACGACGTGGTGTTCGCCCGCGTCTACGACATCCGGGGGCGCGGCATTTCCAGCCTGCTGTCGATCCCGGCACCGTAGGATTTCTCCGTATCCGTAGCCCGGATGGAGCGAAGCGTAATCCGGGACCTGTGGCATCGTGCGAGCTGCCCCGCATTCCGCTTCGCTCCATGCGGGCTACGCGCTCCATGCGGGCCACGCTTGACAGCCACGCTCCTCGCGCCTTGCCGCAAGTCTCTCCCGCGACTACGCTCCTCCTCCGCAACAACGAGGTTCGGAGAGATCAGCCATGTCGCCAGCAGAAGCCCGCCTGAGGGAAGTCCCCTCCAACATGACGGAGGCGGAGTGGCAGCAACGGGTCAATCTCGCCGCATGCTATCGCCTGGTCGCGCTGTACGGCTGGGACGATCTGGTCGACACCCACATCTCCGCGCGCGTGCCCGGTCCCGACCATCACTTCCTGATCAATCCCTACGGGCTGATGTTCGAGGAAATCACGGCCTCCAGCCTCGTCAAGGTCGACCTGCACGGCAATCAGCTCTCCGAGAGCGAGTACAGCATCAATCCTGCCGGCTTCACCATCCATTCGGCGATCCACGAGGTGCGCGAGGACGCGATCTGCGTGCTGCATCTCCACACCCTCGACGGAACCGCGGTGTCGAGCAGCGCGGAAGGGCTCTTGCCCCTGAACCAGACCGCCCAGCTCGTCACCCACGACCTCGCCTATCACGACTATGAAGGCATCGCGCTCGACCACGAGGAGCGGCCACGGCTGCAGAAGGATCTCGGCGACCACAACCACATGCTCCTGCGCAATCACGGCACGCTGACGGTCGGCCGCTCGGTCGCCTCCGCGTTCGAGCGCATGTACCATCTCGAGCGCGCCTGCTCGATGCAGGTGCGCACGCGCGCGCTCGGCACGCCGGTCTATCCGGTCGAGGAGATCGCGATCGAGAAGAACACCGAGCTGCTCGCCAACCGCGACCGCGCCGAGCTGCGCGCAAACAACCTCGTGTGGCCGCCCTTGCTGCGCAAGCTCGACCGCGTCAATCCCGGCTACCGGTCTTGAGATATTCACGAAATTGAGGTAGTGTTTCCGTCGAACTACCTCTGCACGTATTGGAATGAAACGCCGCCCAATTCCGGGCGGCGTTTTTGTTTGAGCCGTCATTGCGAGCGCAGCGAAGCAATCCAGAATCCCTCCGCGGAGATAGTCTGGATTGCTTCGCTGCGCTCGCAATGACGGGAGAGAGTCTTCGTAGCGAATACTCTCGTAGGGTGGGCAAAGCGAAGCGTGCCCACGTCTTCTTCCGGAGAGATGGTGGGCACGGCGCGTTGCGCCTTTGCCCACCCTACCGCACCGTGCCTATTTCACCTCCGCCAGCGCGGCGAGGATCCTTGCCCAGGAGCGGATGCCCTTCTGGAAGCTCTGCAGGTCGTATTTCTCGTTCGGCGAGTGGATGTTGTCGTCGTCGAGGCCAAACCCCACCAGCAGCGAGTCGAGGCCGAGCGTGCGCTTGAAGTCGGCGACGATCGGGATCGAGGCGCCCGAGCCCATCAGCACGGTCTCCTTGCCCCATTCCTCCGCGAGCGCCTTGCTGGCGGCGGCGAGTGGCTTCATGGTCCAGTCGAGCGCGACTGCGGGCGCGGCGGAATGGTCGCCGAACTCGACCTTGCAGTCGCCGGGAATGCGCGCCGTCACGTAATCACGGAAGGCCTTGCGGATCTTTTGCGGGTCCTGGCCCTGAACCAGGCGGAACGAGACCTTGGCCGAAGCATGCGAGGGGATCACGGTCTTGGAGCCCTCGCCGATATAGCCGCCCCAGATGCCGTTGACGTCGCAGGTCGGGCGCGTCGAGGCCTGCTCGACCAGCAGCCTGCCCTTCTCGCCAGCCGGGAGCGACAGCCCGACCGGCTTGAGAAAGGTCTCGGGCGTGAAATCGAGCTTCTTCCACTGCTCCAGGATATCGGGCGGCGTGTCCTTCACGCCGTCATAGAAGCCGGGGATGGTGATGCGGTTGTCGTCGTCGAACAGGCCACCCAGGATCTTCGTGAGCAGGCGGATCGGGTTCATCGCGGTGCCGCCGAACACGCCGGAATGCAGATCGCGATTGGCGGCGGTGATCTTGAGCTCTTCATAGAGCAGGCCGCGCAGCGAGGTCGTGATCGCCGGCGTGTTGCGGTCCCACATGCTGGTGTCGCACACCAGCACGTAATCGGCCTTGAACTCGTCCTTGTTGGCCTCGATGAAGGGCACGAAGTTCTTCGAGCCGACCTCCTCCTCGCCCTCGATCAGGAAGGTGACGTCGACCGGCAGCGAGCCCGTCACCTTCTTCCAGGCGCGGCAGGCCTCGACGAACGTCATCACCTGCCCTTTGTCGTCCTCGGCGCCGCGAGCGACGATGATCTTGCGGCCGTCGGCATGATCGGTGACGACGGGCTCGAACGGCGGACGGTGCCAGAGATCGAGCGGGTCGACCGGCTGCACATCGTAATGGCCGTAGAACAGCACGTGCGGCCGGCCGCCCGCGCGGGTCTTGCCGACGACGGCGGGATGACCCGCGGTCGGCCTCACCTCGGTGGCAACACCGAGGCTGGCGATGTCCCTGGCGAGATGCTCGGCGGCAGCCTTGCAATCATCGGCGAAGGCGGGATCGGCCGAGATCGACTTGATCCGCAACAACGAGAACAGGCGCTGCAGGCTGTTATCGAAATCCTTGTCGATGTGGTCGAGCACGGATTGGAGCTGCGCGTTGGCCATGATTGCTATCCTGATTGTTGAGTCTCAAGAGGTCCGGGTTTTAGCGCCGGTGCGGCCTTAGGGCTAGCCGCAAGCGGCGGATGCCGGATGTGCCAGGCGAGACACCCTGCGAGGATGGCGGTCGCAGCGAGGTTGTTGCCCCAAGCCTGGAAGGCGAGCGGAAACCACGGCAGCGACAACAGCATGAGGATGCCGGCCGCACTGAGGGCAAGCCAGGTTCCCAGGCGCACATGCGCTCGCTCGTCGAAGGCGGCCCGATGCATCAACACCGTCACCGGGAAGTACAGCCACATGAAATAGTATTGCCGGGCCAGAGGCGAGGCGACCGTCATGAGGCAGAACAAGATGCCGAGCTCCTCGGCATCCGAGTGCGCCGTCCGCCGCGCTTGCCGCGGCATGATCGCAACGAAGCCGAGCCCGAGCAGCGCCGACAGCGCGAGCACGATCCAGTTCGCCGTCCTGTAGTCGACCTCGATCAGATTCATGGTGCGCGGCGGCTTGCTGGGATCGTCCTGATTGTAGTTGATCGGCCGGACCAGCCGATGCGTGACGGCAATGAGGGACTGGTTGACCCACGACCAGTTCTGCTCGTCACGCTGGCCAAAGCCCTTTTCCGAGCTGGTCCCGACCATGCCCTGGTACCAGGTCGCCAGCTCGGCCGCGTTGCGCTCGAAGCCGCGGATCGGTGCCGGCACGACATAGAGAAGAATGCCGGTGAAGACGATCGCGCTGACCAGGGCCGCCCATTTGCGCCGCCAGGCCAGATAGGGCAGCACGGCGATCGGGAACACCTTGATGGCGGCGGCGAGCGCGAACATGAAGCCGGCCAGCCACGATCGCTGATGCCGCAAGCTCCAGAAGCCGTAGAGCATCATCGCCAGAAGGAGGAGGTTCGGCTGGCCGAGGTCGAACATGTCGAACACGAAGGTCACGGTGGCGACGACCGGCAGCGCCTCGAGCCAACGACCCGGCGCGCGGTCCGAGCCGGTCATGACCTGGGAGAACGCCGCGGTGTACCACCACGCCACGGCGTTCAAGATCGACAGGACGACATAGAGCGGGATCTTGCCGAACCAGCTCGGGATCGCCAGCAGGATTGCCGGCAGCGGTGGATAGATGAAATCGAAATGCTCGACGGCCGTGGCAGGATACAGCGGCCCACCCTCCAGGACCTGCTGTCCGGCCCAGTACCAGAGCGAGTAGTCCTTGGTCTTGCCGCGGCCGAAAATCTCGGGGACGAGCACGTCGGCGATCAGGAGGACGCAGCAGAGCAGAAAAAGCAGATCCAGCGGCGCACCCAGCGACGGGCGTCTGGGTGCGTCAGGCTTGGCCAACGGGGCGGGCGGGGTCACGATGTAGTCCTGAGCGGCGACGACACAGGACCTAGCAGACCGGCGAAGGCTTGCAGAGCCCTTCACCTGAATTTGTGCGCCGTGGTAGCTCGGACGAGCAGATATCAGGCGACGGTCAACGTTCTAGAGCTTCACCGGATACGACGACTGCCTCAAACCGGGCGCTCTGCCTAACGCCGTAGCAATCCGCCGAGCGCGCCGCGGACCAGCGTACGGCCGATCGAGCCGCCGAGCTGGCCGCCGAGCGACTTGCCGATATTGGCGGCCATCCCGCCGATCACCTGGTTGGTGACCGATCGCGTCACGTCGCGGGCAATGACCTGGCCGGTCGACAGACGACCCCGCTTGACGTTGGTGCCGAAGATGGTGCCCACGATCGAGCCGATCTGGCCAAGGATTCCGCCGCCTGCGCCGGCTCCACCATTTTGTGCGTCGGCAGGCGCAGCCGTGCCGGCTACGCGCTTCTGCAGCATCTCATTGGCGGACTCACGATCCACCGCGGTATCGTATTTGCCCTTCACCGGACTCCTGCTCATGATCGCCTTGCGCTCCTCGGGCGTGATCGGCCCGATCCGCGCCGTCGGCGGCCGGATCATCACCCGCTCCACCATCGAAGGCGTGCCGTTGCCCTCGAGGAAGGACACCAGCGCCTCGCCCTTGCCGAGCTCCGTGATCACCTTGGCGGTGTCGAGTTTCGGGTTGGGCCGGAAGGTCTGCGCCGCAGCGGCGACCGCCTTCTGGTCGCGCGGCGTGAAGGCGCGCAGCGCATGCTGCACGCGACCACCCAATTGGGCCAACACCTTGTCCGGCACGTCGATCGGATTCTGGGTGACGAAATAGACGCCGACGCCCTTGGAACGGATCAGACGAACCACCTGCTCGATCTTGTCCATCAACGCCTTCGGCGCATCGTTGAACAGCAGATGCGCCTCGTCGAAAAAGAACACTAGTTTTGGCTTCGGCAGGTCGCCGGCTTCCGGCAATTCCTCAAACAACTCCGACAGCAACCACAACAGAAAGGTAGCGTAGAGCCTGGGGCTCTCCATCAGCTTGTCGGCAACCAGGATGTTGACGATGCCGCGACCGTCGCTATCGGTCTTCATGAAATCCTTCAGCTCCAGTGCAGGCTCACCGAAGAATTTCGTTCCGCCCTGGTTTTCCAGCACCAGCAGCTGGCGTTGAATGGTTCCAACCGTCGCCTTGCTCACATTGCCGAAGCTCTGCGCGGCCTTCCGGATCTCGGCTAACGGATCTTCCTCAGCATCCGGTCCCTTCTTGCCGCTGGCGGGCACGATCGCATCCAACAGCGATCGCAGATCCTTCATGTCCAACAATGGCAGGCCGTTCTCGTCCGCGACGCGGAATGCGACGTTGAGAACCCCTTCCTGCACCTCGTTCAGGTCGAGCATCCGCGCCAGCAATAGCGGCCCCATTTCGGTGACGGTCGCGCGCACCGGGTGGCCCTGCTCGCCGAACACGTCCCAGAACACGGTCGAGAACTGGTCCGGCTGAAACTTGAGACCCATTTCGCCGGCGCGCTTGAGGATGAAGTCTTTGGCCTCGCCGACTTCCGAGATGCCGGAGAGGTCGCCCTTGATGTCGGCCGCGAAGACCGGAACACCGGCGCGCGCAAATCCTTCCGCCATCACTTGCAGCGACACGGTCTTGCCGGTTCCGGTTGCACCCGTGACGAGGCCGTGGCGATTGGCCAGCGCAAGCGTCAGCCAAGCCTGCTCGTCTCCCTTGCCGACGAAGATCTTGTCGTCGGTATCGCCGAGCTTGCTGTCCTGTGCGGTCATTATTCTCTCTGATCTTTCTGCCGAGTTTCGCGTCGCGAAACCCGAATGCACCAATCCGTAGTTTAACGCATCTCGTGCGCCGATTAAATCGGTTCAGCGGCTCCTGCGCATGCGACATTGTCGGACCGGACGGACGCGATCAGCCCAAAGTAGCAACGAGGCGTTCGCATAGCGGCAATTTTTCGCCGATTCGTTCTAGGCTCTTGCACGGCGGCAACACTTTTCGCGCGTTCGCGACGGCGCCTGCGTTCATCGCTTGTATTTCACGTCACACCGGCTCAAGATCATTCTCGAAAGCAATATTCCGGCATGCAAACCGGCTGAGGGGCGGGGTCTTATGGACGAGCTGATCGGACGGCTGGCGACAAACGCCAGCATAGATGGTGCTGTCGCTGAAAAGACCGTCGGCATTATCCTGGCCTTCCTTCGCAACGAGGGCCCTTCCGACAGTGTGCAGGCCCTGATCGACCAGATCCCCGGAGCGGAAGCTGCGAGCGAAGCCTCCAAGAGCGGTGGCGGTCTGTCGCGGCTGATGGGCGGCGGCTTGATGGCCGTCGGCACCCGCCTGATGAGCCTGGGGCTCGGCATGTCCGAGATTCAAAACGTCGCCCGTGAACTTTTCCGCTACGGGCGAGACAAAATCGGAGCGGATCAGATGGGCAAGATCATCGCGGGGACGCCGGGCCTCAGCCAGTTCGCCTGAGCGACGCTTTTCACATCGAGCATCATGACATATCCGATTTCCGAGATTGAGGGCCTGCCGGCCTTTGCCGCCAACAAGTTGAAGGCGCAAGGAATCCGCACCACCGACGCGCTGCTCGAGGCGGCGTCCACCGTGAAGGGCCGCAAGGCGCTTTCGGCCAAGACCGGCATCAGCGAGCAGCAATTGCTGGAATGGGCCAACGTCTCCGACTACATGCGCATCCCCGGCATGGGCAGGGCCAAGGTCGGGCTCGTCCGCGCCGCCGGCGTCACGACGGTGCGGGAGCTCGCCTATCGAAATCCGGCAAGGTTGGCGCAGAGCATGCGCGAGGCCAACGAGAAGAAGAAGCTGGTCCGCGTCCTGCCTTCCGAGAAGTCGGTCGGCGACATCATCGCCAAGGCCAAGAAGCTGCCGCCGAAGATTACGTATTAGCGCTGCGGACCAAGCTGGAGAGGTTGGGGTACCACTGCTCCCAGATCGTCATTGCGAGCGCAGCGAAGCAATCCAGAATCTTGCCGCGGTGACAGTCTGGATTGCTTCGCTGCGCTCGCAATGACGGAGGGTGAGCAAGAACATCGCATCCTCTCGGCCGTCTGCACGCATCGGAATGGCCGCGAATGGCCCCAATCCCGTCTTGACTCCCCCTGCCCGACAGCGCAATGCCACGCGCATGAATGCCTCGCCCTCCCCTTCCGTCCCGCCGGCCGGCTCGGCCGGGATCGGCGCACTGCGGACGCTCGTGGGCCGGCGGCTTCCTGCGGTGATGGGCGTGCTCAACATCACCCCGGATTCCTTCTCCGACGGCGGCGAGTTCATCGCGCCAGCGCGCGCGCTGGAGCGGGCGCGGGCGATGATCGCCGCCGGCGTCGACATCATCGATATCGGCGCCGAATCCACCCGGCCCTACAAGGGCGCCCGGCCAGTCACGGCGGCGGAAGAGCTCGCGCGGCTGAAGCCGGTGCTCTCGGACGTCGTGGCGCTCGGTGTGCCCGTCTCGATCGACAGCATGAAGGCGGAGGTGGTGGCCTTCGCGCTCGACCAGGGCGCGGGGATCGCCAACGACGTCTGGGGCCTGCAAAACGACACCGCCATGGCGCCGCTGATCGCCGCGAGGGGCGTGCCCGTCATCGTCATGCACAACCGCGACAGCGTCGATCCCGCCATCGACATCGTCGCTGACATCAAGACATTCTTCCTGCGCTCGCTCGATATTGCCGCGAAGGCAGGTATCGCGCGCGAAAAAATCGTGCTCGATCCCGGGATCGGCTTCGGCAAGACCGCCGAGCAGAGCATGACCGCGCTGGCGCGCTTGCGCGAGCTCGACATGTTCGGCCTGCCGATCCTGGTCGGCGCCTCGCGAAAACGCTTCATCGCCTCGGTGTCGCCGTCGGAACCATCGGAGCGGCTCGCCGGCTCGATCGCCGCGCATCTGATCGCCGCGCAGCGCGGCGCCAAGATCATCCGGACCCACGACGTCGCCGAAACCCTGCAGGCCCTGCGGGTGGCGCAGGCCATCGAGAGCAAGCAATGACCGACACGATCTTCGTCACCGGCCTGTCGATCCATGCCCGCCACGGCGTGATGGATCACGAAACCGAGGTCGGCCAGCGTTTCGTCATCGATCTCGAGCTCTATACCGACCTGTCCGAGCCTGCGCGCAGCGACCGGCTCGCGGACACGGTGTCCTACGCCGATGTCGTGGCGACGACGACGGCGGCGTTCAAGAACACCAATTACAAACTCCTGGAGCGCGCGGCCGGCGCGGTGGCCGATGCCATCCTGTCGCACTTTCCGCGCATCCGCGCCGTGAAGGTCACCGTGCACAAGCCGCATGCGCCGATCGCCGCGATCTTCGACGATGTCGGCATCGTGCTGACGCGCTCGCGGCATCCCTAGCATGGCGAGCGTGCTGATCGCACTCGGCGGCAATGTCGGCGATGTCCGCGCGACGTTCAAGAAGGCGATCGCTCATATCTGCGGCATGGCACAGGCGGCGCTGATCGCGCGCTCGTCCGACTATACGACCCCGCCCTGGGGCGACGAGGACCAGGATCCCTTCATCAATGCCTGCATCGAGATCGAGACCAGCCTCGATCCGCATGCGCTATTGTTCGTGCTGCAGAAAGTCGAGCAGAAGTTCGGCCGCGCGCGAACCAAGGCGCGGCGCTGGGGTCCGCGCACGCTCGATCTCGATATGATCGCCTATGACGATGTCTCCTTGCGGAAGCCCGACCTGACGCTGCCGCATCCGCGCCTGTTCGAACGCGCCTTCGTGCTGGTGCCGCTGGCCGAAATCGCACCTGACCGCGTGATCTCGGGCATTCGTGTGCGTGACGGGCTCGCCGGCGTCTCGACGCAAGGCATTGAGCGGCTTCCGGATACCGGTTAACCAAAAACAACCGTTTGCAGGAACGGTCCGCCGTGGCAATTTCGCCTGCGAATAACAAGACGTTTCGGGAGCCCCGCGCCGCATGACCTCCGTGACTGACGACCTGCCGCTGGCGGCGGATTTTCCCAAGGCCACGCCTGAGGACTGGCGCAAGCTGGTCGACGGCGTGCTGAAGGGCGCGCCGTTCGAGAAGCTGGTCGGCAAGACCTATGACGGCATCAAGATCGAACCGCTCTATCCGCGCGCGAAGGGCGTTGCGCCGGTGATGGGCCGGCCGCCGGCCGCACCGTGGCAGGTCGTGCAGCGGATCGACCATCCCGATGCGGCGCTCGCGAATGCGCAGGCACTGCAGGATCTGGAGAACGGTGCGACCGGGCTCGCGCTGGTGTTCGCCGGCGCCAATGGCGCGCGCGGTTTCGGCCTGGAACCGTCGGCCGAGGCGGTGGCAAAGATCCTGAAAGACATTCACCTCGACGCCGGCATCGGCATCGAGCTCGAGATCGGACCGCAATCGCGGATGGCCGCGATCCATGTCGCGGAATATGTGAAGAGCAACGGCCTCGATCCCGGCACCTGCAACATCCGCTTCGGGCTCGATCCGCTCGCGGCGGGCGCGGTGTGGGGCCACAGCCCCTATACCTGGGACGAAATTGCTCCCGCGATTACGGGCGCCATCAAGGGCCTCGCCGGGCTCGGCTTCAAGGGGCCGTTCGCCTCCGCCGACGGCCGCGTGGTCCATGATGCCGGCGGCTCGGAGGTGCAGGAGCTCGCTTTCGTGCTCGCCTGCGGCGTCGCTTACCTGCGCGCGATCGAAGGCGCGGGCATTCCGCTGGAAGCCGCGCAGGACATGGTCTATGCGCGGCTCGCCGCCGATGCCGACCAATTCCTGACCATGGCCAAGTTCCGCGCCCTGCGGCTGCTATGGGCGCGCATCGAGACCGCTTGCGGACTGACGCCGAAACCGCTGTTCATCGCGGCCGATACCGCCTGGCGCATGCTGACGCAACGCGATCCCTACGTGAACATGCTGCGCGCGACGATGGCGGCGTTCGCCGCGGGACTGGCCGGTGCCAACGCCATCAACGTGCTGCCGCATACGCTGGCGCTCGGCCTGCCCGATCCGTTCGCGCGGCGCGTGGCGCGCAACACGCAGCTTCTGCTGCTGGAAGAATGCAACCTCGCCAAGGTCAGCGATCCCGCGGCGGGGGCTGGCGGCATCGAGACGCTGACGGCGCAGCTGTGCGATGCCGCGTGGGCCCTGTTCCAGGAGAGCGAGAGCGCCGGTGGCGCGTTCGCGGCGCTTCAGCAGGGTGTGTTCCAAAGCAAGGTCGCGGCCACGCGAAAGGCGCGCGAGGCCAATATCGCGAAGCGCCGGGACATACTGACCGGCGCCAGCGAGTTTCCGAACCTGCACGAGAGCGAAGCCACTGTCCTGAAGGCAGCGCCGATCGCGCTTCCGCCCTACGGCGGAGAGACCTACAAGTTCGAGGCGCTGCCTCCGATCCGTCTCGCGGAACCGTTCGAGGCTCTGCGCGACAAATCCGACGCGAGTTTGAAGGCTCGGGGCGCACGGCCAAAGGTGTTCCTGGCCAATCTCGGCACGCCCGCCGATTTCACCGCGCGCGCGACGTTCGCGAAGAGCTTCTTCGAGGCGGGCGGCATTGAGGCCACAGGCAGCGAGGGCTTTGCCGATCCGGCCAAGCTGGCTGCGGCCTTCAAGGCCTCCGGCGCCGAGCTGGCCTGTCTGTGTTCCAGCGACAAGGTCTATGCGGAACACGCCGAAGCCGCGGCAAAGGCCCTGCAATTGGCCGGCGGGCGACATATCTACCTAGCGGGCCGGCCGGCCGAGGCCGAGGCGGCGCTGCGAGCCGCCGGCGTCACGGGCTTTGTCTTCGCCGGAGGCGATGCGCTTGCGGCACTGCAGGACGCCTACCGACGGATGGAACAGCGATGACTGACACCAGCAAACCCGTTCTCACCGGCGGCTGCCAATGCGGCGCCGTGCGATTTGCGGTCATGACGGCGCCGACCAGGATTTCGATCTGCCACTGCCGGATGTGCCAGAAGGCGAGCGGCGCGCCGTTCGCCTCTTTGGCCGACATCAACAAGACCGATTTCGCCTGGACCAAGGGCAAGCCGTCGTTCTTCCGCTCCTCCTCGATCGCCGATCGCGGCTATTGCGCCGCCTGCGGCACGCCGCTGAGCTTCGGCCGCATCGACGGCGATCGCATCGAGATCATGACCGGTACCTTCGATCGCCCTGACCGGGTCGTGCCGACGCGGCAGTTCGGCATCGAATCCCGCCTCGGCTGGGTGGTCGGCATCGCCAACCTGCCGAGCCAGACCACGCAACAGAACTACGGACCGGAGAAGATGGCGACCATCGTCAGCCATCAGCATCCGGATCATGATTGAGCGCTTATGAAATGGTTGAAGCCATGAGCCGCATTCCGAATTTCGCCGACGTCGCCTTCGAGCGGACCGCAACCGCCGCGCCCACTGGCAGCGCCGAGCCGTGGCTGACACCGGAGGGCATCCTGGTGAAGCCCGCTTATGGCGAGGCTGATCTGACCGGGCTCGATTTCCTCGAGACCTATCCGGGCATCGCGCCGTATCTGCGCGGCCCCTACCCGACCATGTATGTCAACCAGCCCTGGACGGTCAGGCAATATGCCGGCTTCTCCACGGCGGAGGATTCCAACGCGTTCTATCGCCGCAATCTCGCGGCGGGGCAAAAGGGCCTCTCGGTCGCGTTCGATCTTGCCACCCATCGCGGCTATGACTCGGATCATCCGCGCGTCGGCGGCGATGTCGGCATGGCCGGCGTTGCCATCGATTCCATCTACGACATGCGCACGCTGTTTGCAGGGATTCCGCTCGACCAGATGAGCGTGTCCATGACCATGAACGGCGCGGTGCTGCCGATCCTCGCGCTCTATGTCGCCGCCGCCGAGGAACAGGGCGTGCCGCCGGAGAAGCTGTCGGGCACCATTCAGAACGACATTCTGAAAGAGTTCATGGTGCGCAACACCTACATCTATCCGCCGGCGCCCTCGATGCGGATCATCTCGGACATCTTCGCCTACACCTCTCAAAAGATGCCGAAGTACAATTCGATCTCGATCTCCGGCTATCACATGCAGGAGGCCGGTGCGACGCAGGATCTCGAGCTCGCCTATACGCTGGCTGACGGCGTCGAATATTTGCGCGCCGGCCTTGCCGCAGGGCTCGACGTCGACCGCTTCGCGCCGCGGCTGTCGTTCTTCTGGGCGATCGGCATGAACTTCTTCATGGAGGTTGCCAAGCTGCGCGCGGCGCGCCTGCTTTGGGCCAAGCTGCTCAAGCCGTTCAACCCGAAAGACCCGCGCTCACTGTCGCTGCGCACGCACAGCCAGACCTCGGGCTGGTCGCTGACCGCGCAGGACGTCTTCAACAACGTGATGCGTACTACGGTGGAGGCGATGGCGGCCACCCAAGGCCACACCCAATCGCTCCACACCAACGCGCTCGACGAGGCCTTGGCGCTGCCGACCGATTTCTCGGCGCGCATCGCCCGCAACACCCAGCTGTTCCTGCAGCAGGAGAGCGGCACCACCCGCATCATCGATCCCTGGGGCGGCTCGTATTATGTCGAGCGGCTCACGCGCGACCTCGCCGCCAAAGCCTGGGGCCACATCCAGGAGGTCGAGGAACTCGGCGGCATGGCGAAGGCGATCGAGGCCGGCGTGCCAAAGCTGCGCATCGAGGAGGCCTCAGCCAAAACGCAGGCGCGGATCGACGCCGGCAAGCAGGCGGTGATCGGCGTCAACAAGTACAAGCCGACCGACGAGGACAAAATCGAGATCCTGAAGGTCGACAACACCAATGTGCGCCGGCTTCAGATCGACAAGCTCAAGCGACTGAAAGCCGAGCGCAACCAGCAGGAGGTCGATGCCGCCCTCGCCGCGCTGACGCGCTCGGCCGGCGAAGGCAACGGCAATCTGCTGGCGCTCGCGATCGATGCGGCCCGCGCCAAGGCGACCGTTGGCGAAATTTCTGACGCAATGGAGAAAGTGTTCGGCCGACATCGCGCCGAGATCAAATCCATCACCGGCGTCTATAAGCGGGAGGCGTCCAGCATGGGCACCCAGGTCGAAAAGGTTCAGGCGCTGATCGACGCCTTCGAGGAGGCCGAGGGCCGCCGCCCGCGCATCCTGGTCGCCAAGATCGGCCAGGACGGCCATGACCGCGGCCAGAAGGTGATCGCCTCGGCGTTCGCCGATATCGGCTTCGACGTCGACATCGGGCCGCTGTTTGCCACCGCCGACGAAGCCGCGCGGCAGGCGGTCGAGAACGACGTGCACATTCTCGGTGTCTCCTCGCTGGCCGCCGCCCACCTCACAGCAGTGCCGGAGCTGAAAGCCGCACTGAAGAAGCAGGGCCGCGACGACATCATGATCATCGTCGGCGGCGTGGTGCCGCCGCAGGATTACGATGCGCTCTATGCCGCCGGCGCCGAGGCGATCTTCCCGCCCGGCACGGTGATCGCGGACGCCGCCGAGGAGCTGATCCGCAAGCTGAACGCCCGGCTGGGGCATAGCGAGGCGGCGGAGTAGATGATAGACTGGCCGTGTGACGGCCAGGTGTGTCCATGACGCGTGACGAAATCGTCGCTGCGATACGCAAGAACGCGGATGCCATCCGAGGCAAGGGCGTAGCAAAGCTTGCCATCTTCGGCTCGCGAGCCGGCAACGATTATCGGCCTGATAGCGATATCGACGTGCTCGTCGAGATCGAGCCGGACACCTCGTTTTCCCTGCTCAACTTGATCGATGTCGAGCACATCATCGAGGATGCGACTGGCTTGCAAGCACAGGCAACTGTTCGCCGCTCCATCTCTCCCCGCTTTGCGGAGCGGATCGCAGTCGATATTGTCGAAATATTCTGACGCTCACGCAGGAGCACTAACCTTGAAGTTCATCGCCGGTTTGAGCGTCGCCCTGGCGCTGAGCGCAACATGTGCGTTTTCCGCCCACGCCGCCGATCCCAAACCCGATGCGATCGTCAAGACCAAGAGCATCGAAGCGCGCGTCTTCCTCGGCGACAGGATCAAGGCGGATGCGGCGCTGGCGGCGGACTGCCTCGCGGAGGGCAAGAAGTGGCTCGACAAGAATGCCGCGGAAGCCGCTGCCGCGCGCAAAGCGGACCCGCAGTTCTTCAAGGAGGGCGGCTGGGAGTTCGAGCGCAAATATGAAATCCGCTCCGTGGCTACCGACCGCTATGTCAGCGTCCTGCGCAACGACTACATGAACACACGCGGCGCCCATCCTAATTCGGACGTGAACACGATCCTGTGGGACAAGGCCGCCAACAAGCGCATCTCGATCCGTCCATTCTTCACCGAGACCGCCGATGGCGGCCCCACCATGAAGGCGATGGTGAAGGCCATCATCGCTTCGCTGACGGACGAGAAGAAGAAGCGCGGCGCCGGAGAGACCGCGACCGACGAGTGGTTCAAGTCCGTGGAGCCGCGCCTCCTCAAGATCGGCGCGGTGACGCTCGCGCCCTCCACCGAGGCCGGCAGGAGTTCCGGCCTCAACTTCCACTATCCGCCCTATGCCGTCGGCCCCTACGCTGAGGGCGAGTATGTCGCTTTCGTGCCGTGGGAGACGCTGAAACCTCACCTCACATCGGAGGGCGCCCGCATCTTCGGCGGCGCGCGGCCCAAGGGCGACGCGGACGAGCCGTGAGCTGAGGCTAACGGGATCGCAAACGGGTCCGGGCCAATGTCCGCGCGAGGGAATCCGTCCAATCGGGAATCCAGGAGGCAAACAGCGCTTTCCAGCGCTCGGCGTCCGCAGGTTCAGTTTCGAGCGCAACCGACCATTCGATGAAGGTTCGGTTGCCCTCGATGATCGGACGCAGATGCATGGTGCCTTGGTAGCGCGTCGGCGCCGGACTCGGGCTAGCGTCGTCTTGCGGATAGGGTATCGCTTCGAGACCGGCATAGGTCAGGCTGTGCTGCAGGTCCGAGTGATCGACCAGGCGCTGGCGGATCCAGTTTCCGAGATAGCAGAAGCGCCTGACGGCGCCGACTTCATCGCCGCGCCTGTTGTCTTCGATCTCGCTCTCGCTCACGCCGTCGATATAGGCGGGGTAGTTGTTGAAATCGCGGATCAGGGACCAGACGTCGTCGAGCGGGTGGTCCAGCACGGCGCTGTAATAGGCTTGGGTCATCGGTGGCTTGCCTTTGGTTTCGTTGCGCGCACAGGTTGGCTAGGCGCGCGGACAAAACCCACCCGATTTCCGACCGCCCATTCGACGGGCCGTCTGCTTTCACACAACATGGCGATTCCAGTTGGTAGCGCTACCTTGCGGCGGCGACGTAAAGCCGACTAGAATGCCGGAGTTGACAAGAGCGCCCGACATCACGGGCGCCGCTGGGAGGCATTAAATGTCCAAGATTTCGCGCCGCAGCTTTGCGGCTTCCACCGCCGCTATCGCGGCCTCCGCCGCTTTCGGCTTCAAGCCCGCGCTCGCACAAGCCTATCCGGCGCGGCCCGTCACCGTGATCGTGCCCTGGGGCGCCGGCGGCGGCACCGATGCCACTGCGCGCATCGTCGCAGCGCTGCTGGAGAAGGACCTCGGCCAGCCCTTCAACGTGGTCAACCGCACCGGCGGCTCCGGCGTGGTCGGCCATAGCGCGATCGCGACCGCGCAGCCCGACGGCTACACCATCGGCATGCTGACCGTCGAAATCTCAATGATGCACTGGCAGGGTCTCACCGACCTGACGCCGAAGAGCTACACGCCGCTGGCGCTGATGAACGAGGATCCGCCCGGCATCCAGGTCTCCTCCTCCTCGCCCTACAAGACGGTCAAGGAGCTCGCCGACGCGATCAAGGCGGCGCCTCCGGGGAAGTTCAAGGCTTCCGGCACCGGCCAGGGCGGCATCTGGCATCTGGCGCTGGTCGGCTGGATGCAGGCGATGGGCCTGCCCGCCAACCAGGTCGCCTGGGTGCCGTCGAACGGCGCGGCACCCGCAATGCAGGATCTCGCGGCCGGCGGTGTCGATCTCACCACCTGCTCGGTGCCGGAAGCGCGCGCCATCATCGAGGCCGGCAAGGCCAGGAGCCTTGCCATCATGGCGCCCGCGCGCAATCCGGTGTTCAAGGACGTGCCGACGCTGAAGGAGGCCATGGGCATCGACTACGCAACCGGCGCCTGGCGCGGCATTGCCGGGCCGAAAAATCTGCCGCCGGAGATCGCAACCAAGCTCACGGCGGCGCTGAAGAAGGTCTACGACTCCGCCGAGTTCAAGGACTTCATGAGCAATCGCGGCTTCGGCACCGTGTGGGGCGATGCGGCCCATTTCGCGGGCTTCATGGACAAGGGCGACGCTCAGATGGGCCAGGCGATGAAGGCCGCGGGCCTGAGCAAGGCGTGATCCGCACCTGCGACGCCGTGATCGGGGTGCGAGGAACTCTCCGCGAGTCCATCTCTCACCTCCCCCGCGGAGACTTCCCCTCACCCCAACCCTCTCCCCGCAAGCGGGGAGAG